>VBIU01000210.1 GCA_005880945.1 Chloroflexota bacterium
GAAGACGATCACTCCGGTGGACAGCAGGGGGCCGATAATCGCGGAGAACCAAAACCACTTGGTGCGAACGCGCTCCACGAACTCGCGCCGAACTACCGCCCAGACCTTATGCACCGGCGCGTATCCTCTCTGCCGCCCCAGGAATTGCGGCCGCCGTGGCCGCTTCTGGCCCGACCAAATCGACGAAGATCTTGTGTAACGAGGGGCTCGCGAGCTCAAAGCGTGACAAGCGCGCCCCTGAATTCACCAGCGCGCGCAGGATCTCCTGGGCGTCCGCACCCTTCGCAAGCTCGAGCTCTGCCTCCTGTCCGAAATCCTGAATCCGTGCCACCAACCTCGAGTCGGCAAATACCCGCCGGGCGTCTCCCTGGTTGCCGTCGAACGCCACAATCACGTGCTTCCCGCCATGCCTGCGCTTCACTTCAGCCAGCGTCCCGTCGATCAGCTTTTTGCCGCGAGCAATGATGCATAGCCGATCGCAGAGCTTCTCGGCGTGCTCCATGATGTGCGTGGAGAACACCACGGTCTTGCCTCGCCGGCGGTAGTCCAGAACCGTGTCTCGCAGGACCTGCGAATTGACCGGATCAAGACCGGAGAACGGCTCGTCGAGAATAATGAGCTCGGGATCGTGCAGAACTGTAGAAATGAACTGCGCCTTCTGCTGCATCCCCTTGGACAGGTCGGAAACCTTGCGCATCCGCCAGTCGCTCAGCCCCAGCTTCTCTAACCACTCCAATGCTTTCGCACGCGCGTCGCGTCGCGACACACCCTTCGCCTCCGCCAGAAAGATCAGCACATCGAGCACGCGCATCTTGGGGTACAGCCCGCGCTCTTCCGGCAGATAGCCGATACGCGCCGAATGTATCCGGCCACCCCCCACCTGATCGAACAGCCGGATCGAGCCCGCATCAGGCTCGTAGATGTCCATGATCATGCGCAGCGTGGTCGTCTTGCCGGCGCCGTTAGGGCCGAGCAGACCGTAGATGATGCCCGAGGGAACGCTCAGGGAAAGCGAATCGACCGCGGTGTGTCCGGCGAACCGCTTGGTAACGCGATCGACGACGACGGGGTCAGGCATGGCCCCCACAAACTAAAGTGGACGGGGGAAGGGGGAAGGGGGAACCGGTTCTAGGCGGGAACGCCGAACAGCTCGCCGGCTTTCCGAACTGCAGTCACCAACGCATCGATATCGTCGAGATCATTGTAGATGTAGAAGGACGCGCGCGCGGTAGCGGCGACGCCCAGCCGCCGCATCAGCGGCTGGGTACAGTGATGGCCGGCGCGAATACAAACGCCGTCGCGGTCCAGAATCGTGGCGAGGTCGTGAGGGTGAATGTCGCCGTAGGTGAACGGCACGACGCCCGCGCGGTGGTCGCGCGGTCCATACACCGTGACGCCTTCGATTTGCGACAGCCGCTCGATCGTTAGGCGGGCAAGCTCCTGTTCGTGAGCGGCGATCTTCTCCATACCGAGCTGTTCGAGATACGCGATCGCGGCGCCCAGCCCGACAGCAGCCTCCACGTTCGGGGTCCCCCCTTCGAACTTGTGCGGGATCTTGTTCCACGTGGATCGGTCATCCCACACACGCTCGATCATTTCGCCGCCCCCGTGGTAGGGCGGCATTGCGTCGAGCAGCGCCGGCTTGGCGACCAAAGCCCCGCTGCCCATCGGAGCCAGCATCTTATGACCCGAGAGCGCGTAGAAGTCGCAGTCGATGGTCTGGACGTCGACCCGCAGGTGCGGACTGGACTGCGCCCCATCCACCACGGTCACCGCCCCGGCCGCATGGGCCAGCTTGGAGAGTTGCGCGGCGGGGTTCACGGTCCCCAGCGAGTTTGAGACATAGGGGAATGCGACGATCTTGGGCTTCGCCTCCAAGGCCCGCCCAAAGTCGGACAGGTCGATGCGCCCGTCCTCCGTGATCTCGACCATTCGGATCGTGGCGCCCTTTTCCTGACAGAGGATCTGCCACGGCACGATGTTCGAGTGGTGATCCATCGCCGTCACGACGACCGTATCGCCGCGCTTCACGTTGGTCCGCCCCCAGGAAGCCGCCACGAGGTTGATGGACTCGGTGGTGCCCCTGGTAAACACGACGCCTTCGCGCGCCCAGGCATTCACGAAGCGGGCAACGGCTGTGCGGGCGGCTTCGTAGGCTTCCGTGGCCTCGACCGCTAGGGCATAGGCGCCCCGGTGCACGTTGGCGTTGTGGAAGCTGTAATAGTGAACGATCGCGTCGATGACTTTGCGGGGCTTTTGACTGGTCGCCGCGTTATCGAGATACACGAGCCGCCGCCCGTTCTCCTTCTGCAGAAGAATCGGGAAGTCGGGTCGGATTCTGGCGGTATCGAGCATCAAAAGTCCCGGGCCGACTCCGTAGTCACCGGCTCGGCACTGTTCTGCAACGCCGCGTGCAGCGCGTGCCAGGCGAGGTTGGCGCATTTGATCCGGCTGGGGAACGCGCGTACGCCCGAGAACACCGCCAGCTTGCCGGGCGCATTGGTACCGCCCGAGAGCATATCGCGAAACAGCTGAACCATCGTTTCTGCGTCGGCCGCAGTTTTGCCCTTCACGGCATCCGTCATCAGCGACGCCGACGCCTTGGAGATCGCGCAGCCGGAGCCCTGCGGCATCTGAAAGCCGATGTCGGTAATCGTGTCGCCCTCGAGCAGCACATACAACTGAATGCGATCGCCGCAGAGCGGATTGTTGCCTTCCGCTTTCCGGTTCGCCGATTCGATGCGCTTAAAGTTCCGCGGATTGCGGTTGTGATCGAGGATGACCTGCTGATACAGCTCGCCGAGGTCACTCATGGCTGCGCGCCACGCGATCCCGCACGATGCGATCGAGCTGGGCCCGGAGCGGAGCAACCTCCATGCGGCCGAGGATCTCGGCGGCGAAGCCGTAGGTCAGGAGCCGGCGCGCTTCGTCTTCGCCAACGCCGCGGCTGCGCAGGTAGAACAGCGCGCGCGGATCGAGCGGTCCCACGGTTGAACCGTGAGTGCACTTCACGTCGTCGGCATAGATCTCGAGCTGCGGCTGGCTATCGGCGTGCGCATCGGTCGAGAGCAACAGATTGTTGTTCGTCTGCTTCGAATCGGTCTTCTGAGCGCCCGGACGCACGATGATGCGGCCGGTGAAGACACCGCGCGAATGGCCGTCGAGCACGCCGTTGAAGTACTCGTGGCTCTCGCAGTGGTCCGCCGCATGATCGATCGTCGTATGATGATCGGCATGCTGCCCGCCCGCGAGCAGATACAGCCCGTTCAGAATCAACGTGCCGCCCGGACCCCCCATGACGGCGCCAATGTCG
>VBIU01000211.1 GCA_005880945.1 Chloroflexota bacterium
CCGAACCCGCACGCCGTCGCCCGGCTTGTTCCCCGTCGTCACGATGTCGACGCCCGCCACGCGGCCCTTGATCGCCTCGATAGCATTCACTTTGGGCACCTCGTGCACGTTGTCCCCGCCCACGGAGGCCAGAGACCCGGTTACATCGCGTCGAACCTGCGTGCCGTAGCCAACCACGACGACTTCCTGAAGAGCGACCGCCAACTGGGTCAATTGAAAGTCCGCCGTGGCGCTCTGGTCAGCCGTCACCACGACACCTGTCACCTCTCCCAGCCCGTAGCCGATGATCTGCGCCTGCATGTGGTAGGTCCCCGGTGGGACGTCGGCGATCGTATACTGTCCCGCCGAGTCGGTCCGGGCGTTGAACCGCGTGCCGGCGATCGTGACCCGGGCATCCCGCAGCGGGGCGCCCGTCTCCTGCGCGCGCACGACGCCCGTGATCGTGCCCGTCTGCTGGGCTGAAACGGAACGTGGCGGCGCGAGAGCGAAGAAAAGGAGGGGTAGAACGAGGGGAGAACGAACGACGTGGGAGAGCCAACAGTCCCGAGCGGCGTGACGGCGCAGCGTCATGGGGGCCTCCGAGTGGGCGCGCAATCCCGAACCGAGCATCAGCGCGCAAAGCTTATGCCCTCTCCCGTGACGGGCGTGAAGAACGCGTCGATGAGCCAAGTGATTGGTGCGGGCCAACCGAGCGACGAACGTCGCCTCGTCGTCGCTGGATGGGGTGTCGCGTCCGCGCCACGGGTGCGGCGCGCCGATGCGGCGCCCCTCCTTGCCGCCGCCGCAATCGGCGTCAAGTTCTTTGCCCATGCTTCATCGCCTGGCGCCGCTTGCGGCGCCGTAGGCTCAGTTCTTGCGCGACGCGCTCCCGGCCCACGCTCATATGCCACGCAGCTCCCCCGACGCGATCGACAGGCGCGAAGCGCTGCGGCGCGCCGCGCTAGTGCTGGGCGGCGTCCTCTCAGCACCGATGGTCGCGGGCGTGCTCGCCGGGTGCGAGGCGCGTCGCGCCCCAGCCGCGGCGTGGCGGCCCCGCGCGCTCACGCCGGACCAGACGGAGCTGGTCGCCACCATTGCAGAGCACATCCTGCCGGAGACAGACACGCCCGGCGCCCGTGCGGTCGGCGTGCACCGGTTCATCGATGCGATGCTCGCGGAGGCCTATTCGACCCAAGAGCGGCAGCCGTTCGTAGCCGGCCTTGCGGACGTCGACCGCCGCGCCCGCTCGGCCCACGGTCGCAGCTTCATGGAATGCCCGGCGGCCGAGCAGGTCGCGCTGCTCGAAACGCTGGACCGCGCGGCCGACCCCGCCTTCCGTGCCCTGAAAGAGCTGACACTCGTCGGGTACTACACCTCGGAGATTGGTGCCACGCGCGAGCTGCGGCACGTCGCCGTTCCAGGCCGCTTCGAGGGCTGCGTTCCCCTCACCCAAATCGGGCGAACGTGGGCGGTGTGAAGGACGCGTACGACGCCATCGTCGTCGGCTCCGGCATCACCGGGGGCTGGGCCGCCAAGGAGCTGTGCGAGATGGGGCTGCGCACGCTCGTAATCGAGCGCGGCCGGCATGTGGAGCACGCCAAGGACTACGTCACCGAGTGGCTGCAGCCGTGGCAGCTCGCCCACCGCGGTCGCGGCGAGCCGGATCTGTACGAGCGCGACTATCCGATCCAGAGTAAGAACTACGCCTTCAGCGAGGCGACACGGCATTTCTTCGTGAGCGACCGGGAGCACCCCTACGTGACGCCCGAGGACAAGCCGTTTCGCTGGATCCGCGGTTATCAGCTCGGCGGGCGCAGCCTCATCTGGGGCCGGGCCTCGTGGCGCTGGAGCGACCTCGATTTCGACGCCAACCTGCGCGACCGGCACGGGGTCGACTGGCCGATCCGGTACGCCGATCTCGCGCCCTGGTACACGCACGTGGAACGCTTCATCGGCGTGAGCGGCGAGCGGCTCGGCCTCCCGCACCTGCCCGACGGCGAGTTTCTGCCGGCGTGGGAGATGAATTGCGCGGAAAAGGTGGTGCAGCGGGGCATAGAGCGCGACTTCCCCGGGCGCCGCATGACCATGACCCGCGTCGCGAACCTAACCCGCGCGCACAACGGCCGGGGTCGCTGCCAGGCCCGCAATCAGTGCGCGCGCGGCTGCAGTTTCAGCGGCTACTTCTCGAGCCTCTCGGCGACGCTCCCGGCAGCGCGAAAGACGGGGCGCCTCACGGTCGTCACCGATGCAATCGTCCATAGCGTCATCTACGACGAGCGGCGGGACCGGGCAGCAGGCGTACGCGTGATCGATGCGAACACCAAGGCGACGCGCGAGTATTTCGGCGGGATCGTGTTCCTCTGCGCCTCGACGCTCGGCACCGCGCAAGTCCTGCTGCACTCGAAGAGCGCGCGCTTCCCGACGGGGCTCGCTAATTCAAGTGGTGAGGTCGGCCACAATCTGATGGACCACATCTCCAAGGCGGGCGCGCGCGGTATTGTGCCGGGACTCGAAGACAAGTACGTCTACGGCCGGCGTCCCACGGGGACGTACATCCCGCGCTTCCGCAACCTGGGCAGCGCCGGCGAAGCGAAGGTCGGGTTCGTGCGGGGCTACGGTATCCAGGCGGGCGCGAGCCGAGAAGGTTGGGCGCGTGGCGCTGACGAGCCGGGGCTCGGCGTCGAGCTGAAGCAGCGGCTGCGGGACCCGGGACCGTGGCAGATCAGCTTGCAGGGATACGGTGAGTGCCTGCCGCGCCACGAGAACTACGTGGACTTGGACCCGGTGCGGACGGATCAGTGGGGGATTCCGCTGCTCCGCATCCATTGCGCGTGGAGCGACAACGAACGGGCCATTCGCGCGGACGTCAAGACGCAAGCGGCGGAGATGCTCGAGCGCGCCGGGTGCCGCGAGGTGGAAACGTACGACGACGACGGACCACCCGGCTTCAGCGTGCACGAGATGGGCACCGCGCGCATGGGCCGCGACCCCAAGACCTCCGTCCTCAATGCGCATAACCAGGCGCACGACGTGCCGAATCTCTTCGTTTCGGACGGCGCCTGCATGGCCAGCTCGTCGTGCGTGAATCCCTCGCTCACCTACATGGCCCTCACGGCG
>VBIU01000099.1 GCA_005880945.1 Chloroflexota bacterium
ACGGACCCGCGCGGCCACAACAAGGCGGCTCCCCCCCGGCCCCTGACCGGCGGGGAACGGGGCGTTAGCCGGGAGTTTCCCTCTCCCCCTGGGGGGAGAGGGCCAGGGAGAGGGGCGTTAGCCGGGAGTTCCGCTAACCAGGTCGAGCTGGCAGAAGCCCGACTCGGATCGCGTCTCCCCCCGGCGCCATTGGACGGGTTGACGAAACATAGGGCCGTTGAACGCGAACGAGTGGTACTCGCCGTTCTCGCCGCAAGGGTCGATTCCGGTGCCGCCGATCTGTTCGATGAACTGCTCGTCGACGATGCGCCCCAGCCAAGAAGCATCGAGCCGGGACAGCTCAACGCATGTGATCACGGCACGCCCACCAGACTCGACGAACTCCCGGACCAGCTGCGCGGGGCCTTCCGCCCACAGAGGCTCGACATGATGCAGCCCCGCCGCTGTCACCCGCTCCTCGTACCAGGCGCGGACATCGGCCAGGTGGATATCGCCGAACACAACGCCGGCGAATCCCTCTGAGCGGAGCAACGCAAGCTCATGTGCCAGTCGAGCCTCCATCTCCGGCCAGCTCGTGGCGATTGTCCGCAGCTCCAGGCCGATGGCGTCAGCCTGTTCCTGGATCATGTCAACACGAGTGGCATGGAAGCGCACCCTGCCCGTGGCCGCATCGAAGAAGGTAATGAGGCGCTGAACGTCGATGCCGGTCGCTCGCGCGCGTTGCAGAGCGAGGGCGCTGTCCTTACCACCTGACCACATCAAGGCGTATCGCTCTTTCAACGCCGACAACCATGACGTGCCCACAACTCCAATGTGGTCTGCTAGGCCGGTGAGGATCGTCTCCCTGCTCCCCAGCGCCACCGAAACGCTCTTTGCGCTTGGCCTCGGCGATCAGCTCGTCGCGGTCACGCACGAATGTGACTTTCCGCCACAGGCCGCGTTGTTACCGACCGTGACCCGCTCCACTCTCGCGCTGGAGGAAAAGGACAGCGGCGGCATCGAGGTGGCGGTGTCGCTGGCGGCCGCGGAGGGCCGTTCTCTCTACTCGGTCGACACCGACGCAATCCGAGCCCTGCGGCCGGACCTGGTGGTCGCGCAGGACGTGTGCCGCGTGTGCGCCGTGACCGCCGACCAGGTCGCTGACGACCTCCCCGGCATCCGGATGATCCGCCAGCATCCCCACTCGCTGGATGACGTGCTCGATGACATCGAGGATCTGGCGGCGGCTTGCGGCGCCGACGCAACCTCGCTGATGACCGGTCTTCGCGCGCGTCTGGAGGCGGCATCCCTCGAAGCTCAGAGGCGCGGTCGAGTGCGCGGTGTCTTCCTCGAGTGGATCGACCCTCCCTACAGGGCCGGCCACTGGACTCCCGACCTCCTCGCGCTCGCCGCGATCGACGATCCATTGGCCCGCGCCGGCATCCCGTCGATCGCCATGTCCTGGGCCGACGTCGCCGCCGCCCGCCCCGACCTGCTGGTGCTCGCGCCGTGCGGCTTCAACCATGATCGCGCCCTGGCGGAGGCGGCGATCTTCCAAACCAGCATCAACGCCGTCGGTGCCAACCGCGTTGTTGTTCTGGATGGATCTGCCTACTTCAACAGGCCTGGACCCCGGCTGGTCGACTCGCTCGAACAGCTCGTCGCCAATCGCTGAGGCAGGCGCGACGAGCACTCAGAGCGCGCCGGACGCGCGCTATCGCCCAGGGGTCAAGGAGGACTTCGACCGCCTGTACCGCGCGACGTACCAGCGCGTCTTCGCCTCTCTCGTCGTGATCTTGCGCAATCCGACCGCGGCGGAGGACGCGACACAAGAGGCCTACATGCGCGCCTTTCGCGGCTGGAAACACTGGAAGCAGGAGGCGCCGGCCGAGGCATGGATCTACCGGATCGCCTTGAACGTCGCCTTCTCTCACCGGCGGCGCGAGCGGCTCTACGAGGTCGGCGAGGTGCTCAGACGGTTGGGCCGTCCAAGAACGCCAGATCCTACCGAGCTGACGCAGCCGGACCTGGTCCGGGAGCTCCGAGCCCTCCCGCCAAAGCAGGCTGGGGCGCTGGTGCTCCGGCACCTGCACGGGTTTACGAATCGCGAGATCGGCGCGGCGCTGGGAATCCCGGAAAGGACTGTCGCGTCGAGGCTCGCCGCCGCCAAATCCCGCATTCGAGCTCGGCTCGGAAACCGAATCGACTTCGAGATGGGTACTTCAGAGGGCTCGACGGTCCCTTTGGACGAATGAACGCCACAGGAGCCGATTCCTTCGATACGTGGCTTGGGCAGCAGCTCCAGCAGCATGTGTCCGGCCGCGGCGGTCCGAGCCCGATGCCGCAACAGGCTCAGTACCACGCTGCGTACATCAAGGGCACCGTGCACATCCCCATGCTTGCGAAAGTGGCGGCAGTGCTGACCACCAAAGCCGCCCTGGCAGCCGCTTTCGGTGTGCTGGCGGTGGGCGCTGCGAGCGAAGCAGTGATCAGCGGCAGCGTCAACCCGGCCGATTGGGGGCAGCAGGTCGTTCAGCAGGTCCAGACATGCAAGGACGCGCTCGCGCCCGGATCACACGGCATCGGCCAATGCGTCAGCTCGTTCGCGTCTCAGCATGGCAAGACGGTCAGCTCTGAGCACCGCGCCACGCCCACGCCCGGCCAGGGCCACACTCCGGGACCGCCCGACAAAACGAAGCCAACCCCACCGGGCAAGGCCCACGAGACCCCGCCCGGCCTGGTCCGTCCAACCCCATCGAATAACGGCCACAAGCCGTAACTGAACGAACGTCGGCAACCCGCGAGAAAAGGAGGTGATTGAAGTGACTTGGCGTATCCTGGACCGAGCATGAAACAGCACGGCCAGGGAATGGTCGAATACGCGCTGATCCTGGTCCTCGTGTCGATCGTCGTCATCGTGATTCTTCTGACCATGGGTAATCAGATCGCAAACGTCTTCTCTAACGTCGTCGCAGCGCTCGGCTAAAAAGACCCTTGGATTCTTTGTAGCGCAGTCCCCCCGCCCGGCGCCCGCCGGGCGGGGAGGCGCCCTCAACAAGCGGCTGAGGCCGCACGCCCTCTGCTCGCCAGACCTGGTTAGAGGCAAAATGGGTGGATCGGGCCGGGGCGTCCCGGCCGCCCGCGCGATGTGATGCGAATGGAGGGACCATGACGACGGTACGTCTGCTGGTTGGAACTCGGAAGGGCGCTTTCGTATTGACGTCTGACGAACGGCGGCAGAACTGGAAGGTCGATGGCCCCCAATTCGCCGGCTGGGAGGTGTACCACGTCAACGGCTCTCCCGCGGACCCGAACCGGCTGTATGCGTCGCAATCGCGCGGTTGGTTCGGGCAGGTGCTGCAGCGATCGGACGACGGTGGCGCCACATGGCAGGCGGCCGGCAACGAGTTTCACTACGAGGGAACGCCTGGAACTCACAAGTGGTACGACAACTCGGACCATCCATACGAGTTCGCGCGGGTCTGGCACCTGGAGCCATCGCTGAGCGACCCTGACACCGTCTACGCCGGGGTAGAAGACGCCGCGCTATTCCGATCCGTCGACGCCGGAAAGACGTGGGAGGAGCTGTCGGCGCTTCGCAACCACAAGACGAGTCCCACCTGGAACCCGGGCGCAGGTGGCCTTTGCTTGCACACGATCATCCTGGACCCGAGCAACCCAAACCGGATCTTCACCGCCATCTCGGCCGCGGGTGCGTTTCGGAGCGATGACGCCGGGAAGAGCTGGCAACCGATCAACCGTGGGTTGAGGTCGAACACCATGCCAGACCAGGACTCCGAGGTCGGTCATTGCGTCCACCGCCTCGCGATGCACCCGAGCCGGCCAAACGTGCTGTTCATGCAGAAGCACTGGGACGTAATGCGGACCGACGACGCTGGAGACTCGTGGCATGAGATCAGCGGCGACCTGCCGACCGACTTCGGGTTCGCGATCGACGTCCACGCGCACGAGCCGGACACCGTTTACGTGGTACCCATCACCAGCGATTCGGACCACTTCGTCCTCGACGGAAAGTTGCGCGTGTACCGCAGCCGGACCGGCGGAAACGAATGGGAACCGCTCACCAAAGGACTGCCGCAGCGCGACTGCTATGTCAACGTTCTCCGCGATGCGATGGCGGTGGACTCGCTTGATTCGTGCGGGGTGTATTTCGGTACCAGCGGCGGCCAGGTTTATGCGTCGTCCGACGCCGGCGACAGCTGGACGGCGATCGTGAGGGACTTCCCGGCGGTGCTCTCGGTGGAGGTGCAAACACTGGCTTGATCCGGGTGAGCTCCACGTCGATGGGCCGGCGACTCAGCGCTCGCTTCTCGATGCGCTCGAAGCGGAGTACCCGGCCCTGCGCGGCACCATCAGGGATGCGACCACCAAGAAACGGAGGCCGATGCTGAGGTTCTACGCCTGCGAGGAGGACCTCTCCGAAGAGTCGCCCGACTCCCCCCTGCCTGAGGAGGTTGCCGCGGGGAAAGAACCTTACCTGATCGTGGGCGCTATAGCCGGCGGCTGACCGGCTAAGCCGGCGGCTGACCGGCTAAGCCAGCGGCCCGGCCAAGCTTGAACGCTTTCCGGACCAGCCGTTTGACGGCCGGGCGGTGCACGTCGGCCGGCGCCCTGAGCGTGATGAACCGCGTGTCCTTGCCCCCACCCTGGAGCAGGCCGCTCCCATCGTCGAGCTCGCGGCCACGATAGAAAAACATCGTCGAATGATTCGGGAATGTGCCGATGCCGACGACGTACACGCCGTCGACGGCGTAGCGGACGAGCTTCCACATCGCCCGGTTGGAGCGTGGCGGTTGGCTGCGATAAGGGATCTCTTCTGCGGTCGGCGCCACCTCTTTGACCGCCTTGATCGCCGCGGCGACGGTGGGGCGCACCGCTGCCGGAACCTTCTTCAAGTGGTCAGAGAGCGGGATCTTTGCGGACGCCGGCATGCACTCAGAATTCTAGGGTCGGCGGCTGTCCCCGGATAAACAAACCGACCGTCGGTCTGTTATAGTGGCGACCGTGCCTCGGACGGTGAACCCAACCCTCCATACGGTCCGTCGTGACGCCTTCCTGGACGTCGCCCAGCGCCTCGTCCAGACCAAGGGCTACGAGGCGATGAGCGTCCAGGACGTCCTGGACGAGCTCGACGCCTCCAAGGGCGCCTTCTACCACTACTTCGACTCGAAACCTGCCCTGCTGGAGGCGGTCATCGATCGCTTCGCCGACGCAACGATGGCCTCCATCGCGCCGACCCTGGAAGATCCCGACCTGCCGGCTCTCCGAAAGCTCGAGCGTGCCTTCGCCGGCATCGCGCGCGCCAAGGCCGAGCGGAAGGACCTGGTTCTTGCGGTCCTCGAGGTCTGGAACTCGGACGGGAACGCCATTGTCCGCGAGAAGCTCCGCCGGATGTCAGTAAGCCGTCTGGTGCCGCTCCTCTCAACAGTCATCAGGCAAGGAGCCGCCGAGGGAGTGATCACCGCCGCCTCCCCCGACGAGACGGCGACGGTCATCGCATCGTTGATGCTGGGCTTTCAGCAGCAGGCGGCCGACTACTTCATCGCCCGCCAGGCGGGCACCGTCAGCTTCGAGGTCGTGCAGCGATCAATCAATGCATTCAACGAGGCGATCGAACGGATCCTTGGTATTCCAAGGGGCTCGCTGACGCTCACCGACGAGGCGACCCTGCATTTCTGGTACGGCTAAAAAGAGGAGACATATGGCAGCGATCATCGAGGCGGAAGGACTTACCAAGAGCTACGGCAGCAAGCGCGGAATCGCCGATGTCTCATTCCAGGTCGAAGAGGGCGAGGTGTTCGGCTTCCTGGGACCGAACGGGGCCGGCAAGACGACAACCATCCGGCTCCTGATGGCGCTGCTGCGAGCCGACTCCGGTAGCGGCCGGATCGCCGGGCTTGACTGCTGGGAGCGATCCCTGGAGATCAAGCGTCTCGTCGGCTACATGCCGGGCGAGCCCGCGCTCGATCCCAACCTGACCGGCGGGCAGATCCTCGAGTACTTCGCGCATCTGCGCGGAGGCGTCGACCAGGCCTACCTCAAGCAGCTCATCAAGCGCTTCGATCTCGACACGAGTCGCAAGTTCCGCCAGTACTCGACCGGAAACAAGCGCAAGGTCGTGTTGATCCAGGCCTTCATGCATCGCCCGCGCCTGCTGATTCTCGACGAGCCGACCAG
Organism: Chloroflexota bacterium; assembly: GCA_005880945.1. GTDB lineage: Bacteria > Chloroflexota > Dormibacteria > Dormibacterales > Dormibacteraceae > Palsa-872. Next base: position 6,178 of record VBIU01000099.1, read on the forward strand.
CGGCCTCGACCCACTAAATCAGCAGGAGTTCGATCACATGGTGAAAGAGGCGCGGGACGAGGGACGCACCGTCTTTCTTTCCTCGCACGTCCTGAGCGAGGTCGAGAAGACGTGCACCAGGGTCGGGATCATCCGCGATGGAAGTCTCGTTCGCATCGGCGACGTGGCCGAAGTCAAGGCCATCAAGCGATACGAGATCACCATCACTTTCGCCAATCCGATTTCGGCCGAGACGTTCAAGACGGTTGAGGGCGTCATCGAGGCAGAGGCGTTGAACCACGGGCATGGCGTTCGCCTGGCCATGCAGGGCCCTGCGGACGCTGTCATTAAAGCGGCCGCCCGCTATCCCGTCGTCTCGTTGACCAGCTATGAGCCGAGCCTCGAGGACATCTTCCTGCGTTACTACGAGGCGAACGGCCAGCCGGCCAAGGAGGCCGGCCATGTGGCTTAGCAGCGTCTTCCTGAAGACGCTGCGCGACTACAGGATCGCCATTCTCGGTTGGGGCATCGGAATGGGACTGGTGGTGGTCTCGCCGATGGCGAGCGTCAGCACGCTGATCACCACGCCAGAAGCGCGGGAGCAGCTGGCGAGCCTGGCCGCCAATTTCGCCTGGAACGCGGATGTCGTCGCAGTCACCACGATCGGCGGATACGCGACCTGGAAGATCGGGGTCTTCATCTTCTTGATCGCCATCTGGCCGCTCCTGGCCGGCAGCCGGATGCTGCGCGGCGAGGAGGATCGCGGCTCGCTTGACGTGCTGCTGTCCCTTCCGCGCCCGAGGATGCGCGTCGCAGTTGAGAAGCTGGCCGCGATGTGGACGGCGCTGCTCGCCATGGGCCTGCTGATCGGGCTGGTGGTCTTCGCCGGCGGCCGGAAGTTCGGTGGTGAGTTCGGCCTTGGTGACGCCCTGCTGTTCGGATTGAACCTCGCCCTGGTTTGTGCCGTCTTCGGCAGCCTGGCGCTCCTCATCTCACAGTTCACCCAGGAGCGAGGCCCGGCGGCAGGCTGGACGGCAGGCCTCCTATTGCTGTTCATCGTCCTCGACATGGTCCGCCGCGTCGTCTCCAACAGCGAGTGGATCTCGCGCGTGTCGCCTATCTACTACTACAACCTGAGCAAGCCCCTCGTGCCGGGCTACGGCGTCAACGCCGGCGCGATGGTCTTCCTTCTTGCATTGGCCGTGTTACTGGGAGGAGCGGCCGTCTGGCTCTTCGCCCGCCGCGACGTCGGCGGGACGGTGCCGCTGCCACGCTGGCTCAGGCTGCCGGAGCGCACCGCAAGTAGGGCTTTGCCGGTCCGAGACTGGTCGCTGCGCTCCGTCTACGCGCGCGGCCTCGGCATGATCGCGATGCCGACGCTCTGGTGGACGTTGGGCATCGCGGGATTCGCGGGTTGGATGGTTTTCGTGGTGCAGTTGATGGAAGAGAGGCTCTCCAGCCTGCTGTCCAGCTCGCCCACCATGATCGACCTGATCAAGAACCTCGGCGGCGGCGACGCCGGTGTGAACGCAGGCTTCTTGAGCGCGATGTTCTTCTTTCTTCCCCTGTTCTTGATGGCTTTCGCCGTCACCCAGGTCAACGGCTGGTCCGCGGACGAGCAGGACGGCCGGCTCGAGCTGGTGCTCGCGGCGCCGCAGCGGCGAACGTGGGTGCTGCTGGGACGCTTTGCCGCGCTCGGCACTGCCACCGTCGTCATCGCGGTCATCACCCTTCTCGCGTCGGCGGCAGCCGCTGCGGCGGCTGGGCTGAACCTCGATTCAGGCAACCTTGCCGCGGCGACGCTGGGCATGATCCCGTTGGGTCTGCTGGTCGCCGCCATCGGCTACCTGGCGGCCGGCTGGCTGCGCACCGCCGCCGACACCGGGCTTTTGAGCTTCGTGCTGGCGGCCTGGTTCTTCATCAGCTTCATCGGTCCGGAGCTCAGCTGGCCCGATTCGACGCTCCGCCTTTCGGCTTTCTACTACTACGGCACCCCGCTTCTGCACGGACTGCAGCTGACATCGGTGTTGAGCGTCCTGGGGGTCACCGCCCTGGCGCTGGGCGTCGGCACGCTGCGGTTCAGCCGCAAAGACATCGGCGTGTAAGCACGCGGTCGAGTCAGCGCGTCATGGGTAGCTCACCACGGTGACTGCGACGTCCGGATTGGCGATGGTCGACGAGCCACCTGTGTCATTGACCACGTGCAGGATGCCGCCCATGCCGTGCGAAGGGTCGAGGAAGATGGTCAGGAGGTCGTGCAGGCTCCCGGGCTGAAGCGACTCCGGCACCTCGAAGGCGCGCGCCGCGTAGATGTTCACTCCCTGGTTGAAGAATGAGTAGCTGCCCATGCCATAGCCGGTGAAGCTCGCCACCGCGTCCCCCACCTTGAAAGCCGCCCAGCCATTGACGGCAGGCGCCTCCATCCAGTCCGTCTGGCTGGGTGGGTCGTAGGGCATCTCGTTCTGGAAGAAGATGACGGTCCCGCCGTTCCCGTTCCAGACCACCTCGTACTTCTGGTAGTGCTCGACGAATAGGCCGTAGGCGGTCACGTTGTCGCCGTTGACGACGACGCCCGTGTCAGCGGTGTTGCTCGTCCAACCGACGCCGTTGCCATGGTCGGCTCGCCACGCCCAGATGTCATCGAGGATGACGTTGTTGCTGTCGACGACCAGGCTGGTCGTCGCCCTTCCCGGCGTGGCGCCGCCTATGCGGAAGAAGACATCGTGAAGAGCCGTCGGGTCTGAGGCCTCGTTGTCACTCCGCGCGTGGCCGCTCCCGACCTGCAGCAGAACGGGAGAGCTCGTCAGGCCGGCGTCGAAGATCACGCCTGAGAGAAGCATCCCCTTCGCCGTCGCGATCGTCATCGACACGATGCCGTTCTGGGGAACCAGGGTTGGGAAGCCGAGCCCGAGGACCACTGTGTCGGGTCGGGTGACCTCGATGCTGCGATCCAATTGATAGACGCCCGGCGTCAGGATGAGATTCCTGCCGCGGTGCAATGCATCGTTGATCGTCGCGGCGGAGTCCGCCGGATCGGCGATGAAGAAGCTCTCGATCGGTATTGACAAGCCCGGCGTCGGGCCGGCAGACCATGTCGGGCCGGCGGAGCTGTGCTGTGCTGAAGGCACGAAGACGTTGAAGTGGTTCGTGGAGTCCTCATAGAGGTACGGCGCTTCGCGGGTCACCGGGCTGGTCGCCAGCGTCGTGTACGGGCCGCCGCACGAGCTCTGACCCGGGAAGCACTGTGCCGGCGCGCCGACAACGCCCGAGAACACCTGGTTCCAGACGCCGTTAGTCCAGTTGTCGACCCGGCTGTTCCGGGTCACCCACTGCTGCTGGGAGCCGTTGACCACCACGCTGCCGTCGAAGGCTGAATCGGCGATGAAGCCGCCGCTGGCGAACGAGGGTTGCGTGCAGTAGTCCATCAGCGTGGCAAATCCGTTCACGTGGACTCGGCGCATGGGCGCGGCCTGCGAGACCGGCCAGAACTCGCCGTTGTAGCAGCCGAAGTTCGGTGTGGTTACGTTGATAGTCAGGTTCGACAGGGATCGCCAGAAGTTATTGAGCGCCGTGCAGTTGTTGGCGCCCGAGCACTGGTTGCGCACGTAGACAGATCCATTGATCACGACGTCGCTCGGCGACAGGCCAAGGCCCGCGACGGCGGTGTAGTACCCGACCTGGAAGTTGAGCGGCGCGGCGCTGGATCCGTACGTGCCGGGCTCGAAGAGCAGCGCATAGCGCTGGGATCCGAACTGGTTGGATACCTGCTGGCTCGCCACCGAGTTGACGGTCGCCTGAATCTGGCTCTGCGGCATCGTGGGATTGAAGATGTAGACGCTTGCGCCGAAGTCGGGCTGGCTCGGCGATGCCAGCGCCGTCGAGATGCCTCCGGCAGTTGTCACGACGGCGCCGAGGACGAGGACGCTTGCCGCGAGGATCGAATGCCACCGGGAAACGAATCTGCGCATGCTCATCTCCTGGTCCTTTGCGTTGGACCGACGCTATTCCTCTCTGCTCGACGGGGGAAGGCTGAGGTATTCCTTGACGTTTCCCCCGGTGAGCTTATGGACGGCTGCCACGGTCGAGGCCACCTTCGTCGCGATCTTGTCAAACGCTTCGAGGATCTTGGAGAAGTCACCCCCAGAATCGACGTTCCACCATTGACCGCCAGTATCGGTGGCCATGGAGCGGAAGTACTTGAGGTTTGGCGACAGGACAAATGCAATCGCGCCGGCTTCTCGCAGCCTTCCTGACATGGTGGCGGGCCGAAGGCGGCGCTGCAGCGCGGGCTCATCGGTGATCAACACGACAACTTTCACGGTGTCGGGGCGGTAGCCAGGCTGGTCCAAAGCTGCTTGCAACGCTTCCAGCGATGATTCCCCTTCATTACCTCCTCCTGAATAGCGAGGTAGGCCGCGAAGCAGTGCTTTGACGCGGTCCGCACTGGAGCTGAAGGGGGTCGCGACAATCCGATCCCCTTCGACTGTGAGGTCTCCGAAGCCCACGACAGCGGCTACCCAATCGATATGCCGCGTGGCGAGCCTGTCAACAAAGGACTGGCAGCTTTCGATGAGCCCGTCGATCTTGTCGTTCATGCTACCGGTGGTGTCGATGACGAAAACCAGGTCTGCGCGTGCCTTCTTCGAGTCTCGGCCGATCTCCATCCGCACGACTTTTGCTTCACTGGCGATCCGCATGTCGGATCGAGGTGGAGTCGGCACTATCTTGGTCATGCCTATTCCCGAGCTGTCACTGTCAACTCGATGTTGCCGCTGAGGGTGGTGCCAGACTCCAGCACGCCGTCGGGGAACGCAAGCGTGAAGTCGACGTCCGCGGGAAGGCTGTCGTCACTCCAATGCCAATGAACCTCAGCTTGATGCCACGGCGGAGCCAGCGCGAGATCGATGCGGTGAACCGAAGGATCGAACGAGGGGCCCCCCGCTTGCGTCAGGCGGACTGAGAAGTTGATCTCGCGAGCAGCGGGATCGAAAGCCCGAATTACGATCTCGGCGGGAGTGATCGTCAGCTCGGGTAGTCGAGCACCGCTTCGTGCGTCGTAATCGGCGCGCAGATCAGGTCTGCCAAGGACCCGAAAAGCCTCGTTGATTCGCTTCATGTGCTCTTCGGCCAGCGAGTCTCCCCGGTTGTGATCGGGGTGGAACTTGAAAGCCAATCGCTTATAAGCCGCCTCGATCACGTCGGGATCAGCCGACGGGTCGACCTGAAGCACGCGGTAGAAGTCAGCGTCAGCAGGCAAGTTTGCCCATACCCAGGTACAAGATAAGCAGAAATTGGCACGGTTCCGATTGACAGTGGAAATCAGCAAAACTCCGGCGACTGCGGGCAGGCGCGTTTGGAAACCGAGGCCTCCGTCTTCCGCTTATGCGCGGCGGCCGTCGGGCGTTTTGGCCGCCGTGCCCGGAGGATTGCTGCGAAGAGTCGCGCTCGTGCTCGCCGTGCTGCTCGTGGCTGCCGGCGCCTGGAATTACTTCCGGCCGATTCCCGCGGGGGCGGCAACCAGCGCCAGTCATGCACAATCCGCGATCGCAGGAACGCCACCGGGCCTGCCCTGGCCTAGCGTCGGCTCCGCGGCGGTCGGTGTCTCGGAGCTTGGCTTGATTGCTGCGTCAAGTGACGTACCCCCGGTGCCGGCGGCGAGCGTTGCGAAGGTGATGACGGCGCTTGTCCTGCTTGCCGACAAACCTCTCGCGACGGGCGAAGCGGGGCCAAGCCTGACGATCACCGCGCAGGATGTGGCGACCTACAAGGCCGACGCGGCCGAAGGACAGTCCGTCGTTCCAGTCACCGCCGGCGAGCAGCTGACCGAGTACGAGGTGCTGGAGGCATTGCTCATCCCGTCAGGCAACAACATCGCGGAAACCCTCGCTCGATGGGATGCCGGCTCGGTCGCCGCATTCGTCGACAAGATGAACCAACGCGCGGTGGCGCTGCGCCTGGCACACACCATGTTCGCGGACCCCGCCGGCGTGTCGCTGCAGACCGTGAGCACCCCCACCGATCTGCTCGCGCTGGGCATGGCAGCCATGCGGCAGGAGGTTCTGGTCCAGATAGTCAACCTGCCCCAGACGGTGCTGCCCGTGGCCGGCACCGTGTACAACGTCAATGCCGCTCTCGGTCAAAGCGGAATCATCGGGATCAAGACCGGCTCCGGGTTGAATTTCGGCGCCAACTTCCTCTTCGCGGCTGCGGCCACCGTCGCCGGTCACGAGCTGACGCTGTATGGCTGCGTCATGGGCCAGCCGACCCTGGACGCAGCCTTCAACGAGGCCAAGAAGCTCATCGGAGCAATGCAGGCCGCGCTGAGTGTGCGCCAGGTCATCGCGCGCAAAGCGGTGGTCGGCGCTTACGAGACCGCCTGGGGAAGCCGCTCGGACCTGCTGGCGACCGTCGATGTGACGCTCGTCGAGTGGCCCGGCATGATCCTGCGAGAGCGCCTCAACGCCCCGACGCTGCCGACCGACGAGTCAGTAGCAAGAGGAACGCCCGCAGGCAATCTCCACATTATCCTGGGCGATCAGCAGGTCGACGTGCCGCTGGTCACAGCGAGCTCGCTCGATCCACCGGGAATCGTCTGGCGCCTGTCGCGAATCAATTTGTCGTAGGCCCGGGGGATACTGGTTTTAAGGAGGGACGATGGATACAGTCAGGTCCAAGGACGGGACAACAATCGCGTTCGATATGCAGGGCGATGGCCCAGCGGTGATCCTCGTCGACGGGGCCATGGGCACCCGCTCCTCTGGCTCCAAACCGGAGCTCGCCAGGCTTCTCGCCCAGCGCTTCACGGTCTACATCTATGACCGGCGCGGCCGGGGCGACAGCGGGGACACCAAACCCTATGCGGTCGAGCGGGAGATCGAAGATACAGAGGCTTTAATCGATAAAGCCGGCGGATCCGCCTATCTCTATGGCCACTCGTCAGGGGGATGTCTGGCTCTGGACGCGGCGGTCAAGCTGGGCGACAAGGTCAAGAAGCTCGCCATGTACGAAGCCCCGTACAACGACGATCCCGAGGCTCAGAAGGCATGGGGCAGGTACATCGAGGACCTTACCGATGCCCTGGCGTCCGATCGCCGCGGCGATGCGGTTGCCCTGTTCATGACATATGTCGGAATGCCCTCAGCCCAGATCGAAGGGATGCGGCATGCGCCCTTTTGGCGCGGGATGGAGGCACTCGCCCCGACCCTGGCCTATGACCACACAGCCATCATGGGCAACGAGGGCTCGATTCCTGCTGAGCGGGCAGCCCGGGTCCACGTACCGACGCTGGTGATGAGCGGAGGCAAAGGTGCTCCGTTCATGAGTGTGACGGCCAAGACCCTGAGCGAGGTGATCCCGGGCGCTACGCTGGCCACGCTGGAAGGCCAGACTCATGACGTTCATCCGGACGCGATCGCCCCGGTCCTGATCGAATTCTTCGCGGCTTGAGCCACTCACTGGCCTTCCACGAGGGCTGGGATGGTCAGGCCAAAGACAGCTGCAGCCAATGCGCGCCACCATCGACGGTCTGGTAAAGGTTCCAGTTTGTGAAACAGTCGGTCTTGAAGCCGAGACAGCCGGACTCGCTGACCGTTCCCCAACCTGTAGATCCGGCGAAGCTGATCTCGTCCGTGAAGACCCCTGTCAGGACACCCGGCGTCCACTCCCAGGTGCGGCCCGCATCATGGGTCACCTTAATCCGGGTGTATGTCCTGCCGGCGGTTGGTCCTGATCCAAGAAAGGCAGCTAGCCAGACCTTTCCATCGATGACGCCCCCCGGCCGCGCGCTCGTGTGGGTATCGGGGTTCGGAACCGTTGCTGCGAGGCTCCAGAATCGACCACCATCCGATGTCGTGTAAAACACCACGGACGAGGTGTCGCCCGATGTGTCCAGTACGTGTCCGGCCAGCACGCCATTCCGCTGATCGCTGAACACCGGAAGCTCGAACCGCATCGCCGAGCCCCCGGCTGGTGCAATCGCCAGTCGAGCCCAGGTCCGTCCTCCATCGTGCGTGCCATACGCGCCGGCTTTGGGGCCGTCGCCACCGCCAACGCTGAAGCCGTCGAGTTGGTTGACAAACAGCACCGGCGCGCTCTGCGGGTAGGGCAGCGTCGTCCAAGTCCGTCCGCCGTCTATCGTTTGGTATCCGCTGTAGTACATGAACCCGGCATGCGAGCCCCGATCGACGACGAGCCAGCCGTGCATCGCATCGAGGAAGGTCAGGTACACAGGACCGGGGGTATCGCACATGGTGGTGGCCGGCAAGCGTCGCGCGCTCCAGTGCCGGCCGCCGTCTGATGACGTAAACAGGTCTAGCGGGGCCTGGTCACATGACGTAAAGCTTCCCTGCGACGAGCGAACTACCGCCCAACCCTTTGAGGGATTGAGGAAGAAAACCGTCTCCACGGGCGCGTTCATGGAATTGCTGGGCGGGGAGACGTCGGTCCACGTCGTGCCGCGGTCATTCGTGCTGAGCAGCCGATCCGCCGTAAGCACCCATCCCGATGTCGGAGTAAACAGGTGCGCAGCTCGGATTTCCGTGCCTCGGTGCAGACCTGCGGGCGGTGTAGTTGTAACCGCCGCCTGGCCGCAACCAGCCAGCAGGCTAGAACCCATCACCAGCACCACCGCACAGTCAATTCGCCGGGTATGGAGATGCCTCACTGCCTGCTCTTGCTACAACGCCTCTCGCCGGCAGCAAGTTATGGATTGGAGCGAGCGCCGACAATTGGGACAGTGGCCGAGCCGAGTCCTCGCGCGAGCCTGCTGGACAACCTCGATTTTCGGTGGACGGAACTCATCCGGAGCCGCCTCGAGGGACTCACGGATGAGGAGTATCTGTGGGAGCCGGCAGACGGGTCTCTCACAGTGCGTCCAGACAAGGCCGGCGGGTTCGTGTTGGATCCAGTCACGCCGCCCGATCCCCCGCTCGGGAACATCGCTTGGCGGATGGCGCACCTGGCGTCAAGCCTCGCGACCCACCCGGTCGCTGCGGTCGCGTTCGGGCCTGATTGGCCCGCGGACCAGCTGGCTCGTCCTGCAGGGACTGCTGGGGAGGCCCTCGCCCGCCTCGACCTCGCGTACGCGCATTGGCACCGCGCGGTTGAGGCCCTCGACGAGGCCGACCTGGCGCGCCGCCTCGGTCCGGCCGCCCGCGCGTACGCCGAGAGCACGGTCCTCGACATCATCCTTCACATCCACGCTGAAGCTCTGCAGCGCGGAGCTGACTTGTGCCTGCTACGCGACCTCTACTGGCACCTTCATCGCAAGGAGCAATGACTAGCCGGGTCCGCCCCCCGCCCCCGCCGGCATCGCGGTCCCGGTGAGCGCCTCGCAGGCTGCAAGCAGTGCGTCCTGGAAGGTTGCATCGAGCGCGGCGGGATTGGGGTCTTGCCTCCGTTTGTGAAAAAAGTACCCGCCGCTGGCCATCGCGCGTCGGTCCTCGCTGACCGCGAGCCACACCTGGGTTTCGGAACCCTGATCGAGATTGTCCGGCGCTCCTCGCCCGCCCATCTTCGTGGCGACCCAACCCGGGTCGACTGCGTTGGACAGCACCGCCGGCCAGCGCCGGGCCACGGCAAAAGCCAGCGCAACGTCGAACAGCTTTGAGTCGGAGTACGCCTGGGACCCGTTC
>VBIU01000212.1 GCA_005880945.1 Chloroflexota bacterium
CGCAGAGGAGGGGAAGCAGTCGCAGCAGGCGGAGCAGGAGGGTGACCATCGAACCGGAATTTTCTCTGGATCAGCCCCGCCAGATCAATCACTTGGCGCCGGACGGAGTTTTGGCGAAGGACAGCCGACAGATCAACCACTTGCCGCCGGGCGAGGTTTTGGCGAAGGACAATATGCCCTCCTGGCGGAGGACCGGCCCGGCTCGGACAAGGCAGTTCAGAAACACGAAAGCCCGCTGGCGCGGGCTCGCGCCGTCCTTGCCCTGTCAGGGCCGCATCGCCAGCTGTTGCTGGCTACCACCCGGCTACGGCGTCGGGTTGGTTGGCGCGTCCTCCGCGCCTATCTGGATGCTATGTGAGGCAATCGTACGACATGGCGACGGCGGCGTCAATTGAATGAGCCATCTTCAGCGGGCGGCGCTATCTTCTTGGCCTTGAGTCCTCAGCCATTGCATGGTGAGCGGCCCGCCGCTCTGGGCCGGTCCGCTCCACAATATTGTTACGCGGCTTCACTTGGGCGACCTCGGGTCGAGATGACAGAGGAGATCAACGGCCTCCTGGTCGCCGTCCGCAGCAGCCTGCTGCAACAATTGTCTCGCCTTTTTCTCGTCCCTGGTCACGCCGATCCCATGGAGATAGAGCACACCGAGGTTGTGGAACGCGTGGGCGACCCCGCGGCGAGCAGCTGATTCGTAGAATCTCCTCGCCCTCTCGAGGTTCTTCTTTGCGACGAAGCCGTACTCGTAGAACCACCCTAGATTCACCGTGCCGTATGGATCGCCGAGTCTGTGCGCCTGATAAGAATACTCAAAAGCTCTCGCATAGTCTTTACGGACGCCGACCCCGTAGATGTGCATGTGGCCAAGGAATGCCATTGCTCGCCGGTCGCCTCTCGACGCCGCGGTCTTCAGCCACAGTCTTGCCCGTGCGAAGCTCCGTGGTACCCCAAGCCCCTCGCGGTACATGAAGCCAAGGAAACACTGGGCTCTGACGTGACCTGATTCGGCCGCCTTCTTGAAGAACGCTGCAGCAGCGACGGCACTCTGATCGATTCCGTGGCCGTAGTAAAGCATACGCCCAATGTGGTATTGCGCGTCGGCGTCCCCTGACTCTGCTCGGGGCAGGAGCAGCCGGTAGGCGTCCACATATTCTCCACGACCGTAGGCATTGACTCCAACTTCGAGTGGGTCAGGCACTGTCATGCTTTGCAATCTAACGCCTGGGCGTTGAGCGGCCGGCGCGCGCGCGACGCCACTCGCCCCGGTGGTTCATGCCGGCCCACTCAAGCGTCCTTTGTCGCGAAGCAGTCTTGCGGGAGGAGTCCAGATACGGCCTGTTAGACGGCTTCATTGTCGCGGACGATCGCCCATATGCTCTGCGACGCTCGCTGATAGTCGTCAAAGCTGCCAGCCGTCTCTTCTCCAAACCAGCTGACAAACTCCTCATGCACGATGCTCTGGATGTCTTCAGCTGAGGTAACACCTCGTAGCCTTGGCAAGATAGTACCGACCTCGGGATCGTATTCGTCGCGAGGTGCCCCGCCTCGAATCAGCCCGATTGGATCTGCCTCACGCAAGGCCTGTGAGACCGCCTCTCGTAGGGCAGCGAATCCGGCCTTTGCTCGCCGCTTATCGAACGCCATGTCCGTCAACGTTCGCGCTCAGCGGCCGAGGGGCGAACAAGGCGAGCCCCCGGTCCGCCGTACTGCGGGGTTCGGCGGCCGGTCGCTCCCACGGCCCAGCGGAATCTCGGCCACCGTCCGCACCATTGATTCGCCCACCTCAATGACGTCGACCCTGTTGATCGGAGCCGGTACGATCCGGCGTTCCTCGTTGACCTGGCTGGCAATCCGCTCGCATTCAGCAAGGTCCGGATGAGCACCGACCGTGACGTGAGGCACAAACGGAAGATCGCGGTGCCTGTGGGTCGTGAGGACGCCACCGTACAGCGTGTCGTGAACCGCGAGTAGCTCGGCGTGCCCTTCATCAACCAGCAAGAACACATAGCAGCCGCTCCCAATCGCATCCCGAAAGGCAACTGCGCGCCGAAGCACGATTGGAATCGACTCGAAGAGCTCGAGTGCGGACCGGACGTGCGCCAAGAGCGGTTCCTCGACGACTTCGGTAGGGAACACGAGTGTGACATGCGCCGGGATTCGGGACGCCAGGGGATCGTGCCGGGAGCGAACACCTGCGATCCATTCGCGGTCGTCATCGGATAGCACCGGATACGCGACAACAGCAAGCATCCTCACTGTCTTCACCAATCGGAGACTGGCCTGAACAGTGAGCTTTTACTCCACGCCATGATCTCGCCGTTGTCTGCCGAACGCTCGCGGTGAGCAGCCGCGGCGAGCGAACGCGAGCCAGCGGTCTGCTCGACTGCGAAGTTACGCAGGCTATCATACACGGGGCCGTTTCTCATGGCTCGTCTGTGCCGCTTCGATCATGAGCGTGCGTACAGACGGTTACTCTCCTCGAACATCTGTAGCGTTTTCTGTACGTCGTATGGCTGTTCGATGAGCCGCTCCGGATCCCATTCTTTGCGCGGCACAGCGAAGAAGTCGCCACCGTAAACGTGAATGGCACCGGTCAGCCGCCCGATCGGATTGGTGACGGAATGGATGATGTCGTGACCGAGCGGAAGGGCATCGCGTTCGCTCAGCGCCTTGGCGCCAGCCGCCTCAATTCGGCCATTCGGGTCGGCCGGCAGCCGACGCCACAGAATGTTGTCTTCTCGCCCCGTGTAGATACCGATCACAGCCCACATCTCGTGATTGTGGGGCATGACGGTCATCCGTGGTCCCCAAATGACATTGAGGATCGTGAGATCGGTCGAGCGGTGAAGCGTCTGCACTTCCGACCGAACGGGTTCGCGCAGTGCCTTTAGAACCGCCTTTGGGTCCTCGACCGCCCGTGCTACGACTTCACGTACGGCCTGCAGGGCTGCCCGTTCGGTCACTGCGGCCGAGCACTCAGCTTTGAACCCGTCGAGATCAAACATGGGCACGGCCTCCTTCTCGCTCCGTATAAGGGCTCGGCGCTGAGCGGCCGGCGCCGCGCCGGCCACTCGAGCCTGCTGTTCGGCGGCCCCGTGATCGACCGGCATCAAGCCAGAAGCTGTTGAAACCCTACGCCCCGAAAATGACGCGCGTGCCTGTCGAGGGCATCACGAGCTTCTGCGGCATCGCCCGATGCACGGCGATGATCGTGTTGAGCCCCGTGCAGTGCGACGGGATGATGTAGTCGGGGTTGATTGCCTTGAAGGCCTCCACCGTTTTCGCCACGATCT
>VBIU01000215.1 GCA_005880945.1 Chloroflexota bacterium
AGCGCATGCTTTCCCCTCTCACCTCGCTCGAGCAAGGGAGAGTCGAGGACGCGCGCGGTCGGGCCGAGGCAGCCCGCGTGTATTACCAGGAGTTCCTCGAGCAGTACGACATGCCGGTCGCGGCGCATCGGCACTTGGTGGACGATGCCCGCAGGGCCGTGAGCCGGATCGTCGGCGAGCCGCCGCCTTAAGCACTGCGCTCGGGATCGATGAACGGCCGCGAGGCTTCATTTTCTGCTAAACAGGCCCGGCAGGAATCGAACCTGCAACCCCCGGCCTATTCCGGACTCACATGGGCGCTGCGCTAGCGTTCCACCGCCGCCGATTCGCCCGCTGGACGTCGGCGAGGCTCGCGAACGCCCCTCCTTGGCCGCGTCGAGTGTCGGTTCAGAAATCCATCACGGAATCGTCGAAACCGCGACGGGCGTGAGCTGGTCGACGGTGGTCCCGTTGCCAAGCTGCCCGCTCGAGTTCGCTCCCCAGCAGTAGGCGGTGTTGGGGGGCGCGTTCGTAACCGCGCATGTGTGATAACGGCCGGCACTCACGGCAGAGAAGCTCACGCCCGGGGCGTAGACCTCCACCGGTGTCGGGCTATCGATGGCGGTGCCATCGCCGAGCTGGCCGTTGCTGTTCGAGCCCCAGCAGTAGACGCTGCCCGTGGTCGCCACAGCGCACGCGTGAAAGCCGCCTGCGCTGACAGTGGTGAAACTCACTCCCGCCGGCGCGGTGATCGGCGCTGGCGTGAAGCTGCTCCCTCCCACCGAGCCGACGCCGAGTTGACCGGTACCGTTGCCCCCCCAGCAGTAGACGATGCCCGTCGTGCCGCTGACGCCGCACACGAACTGGTAATCCTTGCCCCCGACACTCACCACGGTGAAGAGTGAATCCCCCACGGGGTACGCCACAGCGACGGGGGTCGGTTCCATAAAGTTCGCGGAGCCGCTGCCGACCGCGCCGACGCCGTTCGAGCCCCAGCAAAATGGGATGCCACCGGCGATGCCGCACGCGACGGCGCTGTCAAGCAAGAATAGGCCGCCGACACTCACGGTGGAGAAGGTCACGCCGGCGATCGGCTGGGGCGTGGTGAGGATGCTGCCGTGGTAGATGCCCCAGCAGTAGGCCGCGCCGTTGCTATCGACCCCACAGGACGAGTTTTCTGCCATGCTGATCTCGCTGAAGGCGACGCCGGGTTCGTTCACGAGCAGCGGCACCGGACTGTTCGTCCTCGTGCCATTGCCAAGCTCGCCGAACGGGTTCCCACCCCAGCAGTAGGCCGCGCCGCCGGACGTGAGACCGCAGGCGTGCGCCGGCCCCACGCTCACCGCACTGAAGCTGACGCCTGCCGGAGCGGAGACTAGCCCAGGCGTCACGTTGATGCCTCCAGTCGTGCCGTTGCCGAGCTGACCGACGCCGTTGTCCCCCCAGCACACCGTGGTGCCACTCGTCCCTACGCCACAGCTGAACGCGTCGCCGGCGCTCACGGACGCGGACGCGAGCACCCCGTACGTGCTGAAATGACTCGTCATGCCCATGACCATGTGCGTCGCGGAGTTCACCCTGCTGCCCGGCACGAGGAGCCAGCGGCCGTTCATCAACGTGAAGAGTCGCAACGTCGACTCGGCCGTCCCGGCTGGGAGCTGCGCGGGACTGTACTGCATCATGACGGCGACGGGCGACGCGAACATGGTTCCTGTCGGGCCAAAGTCATACGCTGTCCCACCGACGAGCGCGCTGGTGCTCGTGCCGGAGGAGAGCATCGCCGGCAGGACGGTAATGCCTGTGGGCTGCGACAGCGCCCCGCCCGGAATTACGAGCTGGACGCTGCTCCCGGCAGCGGAAACTGGCGTCTGAATCATGAGCGGTTGACTGCTCGGCCCCGCAACGAACACGGCCCCCTGCTCGATGCGAAACTTGACCGGCAGCGTTCGACCGTCCACCAGCGGGAAAAATTCCCCGGTGTTCACGTTCTTCGCCTCTTGCTGACTCACCACCACCTGGACGTCTGCATGTCCCAGCTCCGTGCTCGCGACGAGCACGCGAATCCGATAAACGTTGCCCGAAGGCAGGGTGCAGGGTCCGGTGACACACTGGTCGGTCTGCCAGTTGACGACGTATGACTGGCTGGCCGCGTCCACGCGCACCACTGCCGAGCCGGTGCCGGTCGTCATGGAGAACTGGGCGATCACTGGGCAGCCCGAGCTGGCCAATTGGCAGACGGTCACGCTGGGAGCTTGCGTCGCGTCGAAGCTGCCCGTCGCGTTCGGGCTCGCGACGATGGGGGGCAAGAAATAGAAGTGCGGGTTGCCGTTGTTGTGGGCCCCGTCGCGGATCTCGAAGCTTGGTGCGCCGGGTCGCGCAGCGGTGGGGGCGTTCACCCGCTCGGCGCAGCCGACGAGGACAAGGCTGACAGCTGCGG
>VBIU01000216.1 GCA_005880945.1 Chloroflexota bacterium
CCCACTCCGGGATTCCGAGCATAGTCAGGCCTTATTGATGATTGCGCGCGCGCCGGTGATATGCATGGACTTCTCCGATCACGTCCCGGATCGCCTGCAGGGATGACGAGCGTACGAGACCGGCGCCGTCGCAGTGTCTGAGGCTCCGGCGACCGCCAAACTCACCACACCCGCTCGTCCGCACTGGGTCCGTAGATGGACGGCACGGGGATATCAAGGAGGCGGAGGTAGACGGTCAGTTGCCCGCGGTGATGGGCGAGATGGCTCAGGTGGTTGCGCACCACGGGGCCGCGCGCCTGCGTGAAGAGCGTGTGCTCGCCACGTTTCAATGACCACTTAACCGCGAAATCGCTGTCTTTTGCCGCTTTGATCGCGGCGCGCGCGTCGGCGACGTTCTTGTCGAACCCCTGGAGCAGCGCCTCCGTCTTTTCGGTCGTATAGCCGCTGGCCTTGGCCAGGTCGAGCTCCTTCTTGGTCAGCGTGTTGGCGATCCAGCCGGGCATCCAGGAGACGAGCTGGGCGAGGTGGCCGAGGGCGAAGGATTTGGGGTGGGGCTTCCACTGCCCTTTGTCGCTGGGGACGCGCTCCAACACACGGCGCGTGATCGCCATTTCCTGATCGAATTCGGGAAGAAGTGTCTCGGCAATCGTCATGCTATTTCACCCTCCGATAGACCTGCTCGCCGTCCACCACACGCACCTGTCCCACCGTGCCGTCGGGATCGATTACAAACGCAAGGTACGACGGATCCCAAAACGGATCCTGCCACGTCACGCGAAAGACATCGTACTGCCAATGCTCCAGCTGGCCCTTCGCAGTGCCCGCCTGCAACGTCAATTTGCCGTCGGTCAGTCCGACGGTCGCCGTGCCGAACAGGCTGTCGGCGTACGTGCCGGTGTAGCGATCGAGCGGCAGCGTCGGATGCGTGCCCGTGATGCGCTTGCTCTCCTGCGCCTGCCGCGCCGCGCGCGTGCTATCCGCGAGCCGCTTGTACATCACGCGCATCTCCGCGCTCCAGTCGTGCGCTGGTGTATTCGGCCCAATGAAACGATCGAAGACGGTGTACATCAGCGCGTGGCGCAACTCGGAGTGATCGAGATTCGTGAAGATCGCGACGCCGGCGCGCCGACTGGGAATCAGTCCGACGATGGCCGAGCGTCCCTCGATGCTGCCGGTGTGGATCGCGGTGAATTCACCGCGATAGTCCTGCAGGATCCAACCGAGGCCATAAGCCTGGAAATGGAGATTGGTCAGTGTGGCCGTGGGATAAAACGGCCGCTGCACGACCTGTTGCGGCCGAAACAGCTGCGCGAAGTTCTGTGCGCTGACGAGGCGGCGTCCGGCGACCCTGCCGCTGTCGAGCAGGAAGCGCAGCCATTTGGCCATGTCGGTCGCGGTCGAGAAGATCGCGCCCGCCGGCGCGATGTCGTCGATGCCGTCGAGCGCCGCCGGCAGCACGCGCACCGTGTCGCGCACGATGCCATGCGGTGACGTCACGTCGGTGATGCCGGCCGCCTTGAGCTCGCCGGCGTCGGCCACGGTTTCCGACATACCCAGTGGGCCGAGGATGCGGGAGTGCAGCAGCGACTGCCACGTCGTACCGGCAGCGCGCGCCGCGACGTCTCCCGCGAGCGCGTAGGTGACGTTGTTGTACTGAAAGCGCGACCGAAAGCTCGTCTGGGTGGGGACGAAGCGCAGGCGATGCGCGATCGTCGCGAAATCGAGCCCGCTGCTTCCCCAGAGGTAGTCAGGATCTCCAAAGCCTACGCGGTGCGTGAGCAGGTCGCGCACCGTGATCTCGCGCGTCACGTACGGATCGGCGAACAGCACCGCCGGCTCGTACTTCTGGACCGGATCGTCGAGCGACAAGGGCCCTGAGTCGGCGAGCATCGCCACCAGCATCGCGGTGAACGCCTTGGTGGTCGACATGTTGCCGAAGCGCGTGTGCACCGTCACGGGATCCGGCTTGCCGAGCTCGCGGACGCCGTAGCCCTTGATGAAGACGACAGAGTCGTCTTTGACGACGACGATGGCGAGCCCCGGCACCCGCCAGTCCTTGATCGCCTGGGCGATGTAAGGATCGAGGCCGGCGAGGGGCTGTTGCTGCGCCAGGACCAGCAGCAGGGGGAGGAGGTTCATGGCCACAAAATTACCTTCGCTTCGAGATTCCAGTAGATCAGCGCGAGCGCCACCAGGTCGAACGTGGCGTGCGCGACCATCAGCATGAACAGCTCGCCGGTCACAGCAAAGATCCCGCCGAACACGAGCCCCGTGAACACGGCTTGCTCGACTCCGGGGATTCCCTGATCCGGGTAATGCGCCGCGGCGAAGAGCGTCGTTGTGGCGAGGACGATACCGATCTTCGCGGACCTGCTCTGGCCGAGGAGTTTGCCGAGGCGCTCGAACATGTAGCCGCGGTAGAGGGTCTCTTCGCCGAACCCGGCGACGATGATCATGGTGGCAATCAGGCCGGGGAGCACGGCAGCGTTGCCGGTGACGAAGTGGTAGCGCGCGTTGACCGGCGGAGCGCCGAGCAGCGGCATCACGATTGCTTTGAGGATGAGTTTGTAGGCCGCACCGAATCCGACGCGGATCGCGATGCTCCTGGTCCAGCTCCGGGGCCGCACGAAGCCGAGCTCGTGCCATGGCGTCTCCGAGGCGTAAGCCCACACAAGCACGAGCAGCGCGCTAAGCGGCGGGAAGAAGAGGTTGCCGGCGAGAATCGCCAGGATGGCGGCGAGGCCGAGCGGGCCGAAGCCCCGCAGCGCGGCGGGCATGTGACCTAAGGTCGTGAGCGGAGGGTAG
>VBIU01000213.1 GCA_005880945.1 Chloroflexota bacterium
TGCACGCGGTCAGCAGCTACACCTGGTAGATGATGCTCGTCACCTGCCCGATGGCCGCATGCGCGCCCCCCGTTACCTCGCGCGGCGTTTGGGGTTCTTGATAGCACACCCCAAGAGAGGAGCTCGCGATGCGCGAATCCTCGCTTCAGAGTCTTTACGAGCGCCGCTGTGTGGTGTTGAACCAGCTGAGCGCTGCCCTCCGAGGCCGTGTCGTGGCATTGTGGCGCGTCGCGCGCGGCGGACTTGCGATGACCGAAGCCGTCAGCCGGCCGCAGCCGCCCGGCGGTGCTGTCGAGTTCGATGTCGGTGGAATGCTGCGGCAGTGGGGCAGGCTGGCTCTTCCCGATAGTCTGTGGGTCGGCTGCTGCGTCGATGCCGATCGCTGGCACGTGGCTGCGGTGCGGAGTGATCCACCTGCACCACCCCCGACCGGGATCGAGCGCCGCAGCCCCGAGCGGCTCGTCGTTGAGCTCGGCGGGCTATGCCTCGGTGCTCATGAGCGGGCGTGGATGGCGGTCGATCAAGCCACCGTTTATCTGTCCTCCGCGCTCGAGCTGCTCGAGATGTGCTTAGGGCGCGTGCGAACGGCGGAAGGCCTTTCGCCGAACGGCCGCGCGCACATTCTCGCCGACCTGGCGGGCGTCGCCGACGTCATCAACGACGCGCTGCAGGCCTAGAGGTTCGGCTCCTGCTGCGTGAGGCAGTGGAGCGTGCCGAGCCCCCAGACGAGATCGACCGCGTGGATTCCCACGACGGGTCGGTCGGGAAACAGCTCGGCCAGGATACCGAGGGCGATACGATCCTTCGGGTCGTTGAAGGTCGGGACGAGCACGGCGGCGTTGGCGATGTAGAAGTTCGCGTAGCTGGCCGGTAGGCGGACGCCGTCGAAGTAGAGTGGGGCGGGCATCGGGAGGTCGATTACCTCGATGCTCGCCCCTCTTTCCAGATGCATCCCCTGCAGCCGCTCGCGATTCTCGGCGAGCGGTTTGTAGTTCATATCCTTGGGATCGCTCTCTCGACACAGCACGACGGTCGCGGGGTTGACAAAGCGGCACAAGTCGTCCACATGGCCGTGCGTGTCGTCGCCTGCGATCCCTTTGCCGAGCCACAACGTATTCGTGATGCCGAGCGTCTCGCGGAACACGTTCTCGATCTCATAGCGCGAGAGTCCCGGATTGCGAGCCTGCACCTTGGAATCGAGCAGGCACTCCTCGGTTGTGAGCAGGGTGCCCCTGCCGTTCACGTCGATACTGCCGCCTTCCAGCACGACACGCGCGTCGATGAGGGGGAGCTTGAACTTCTTGGCGGCAAGCTCGGGAATCTTGTCGTCCTTCTTCCAGTCCTTGTACTTCGCCCACGCGTTGAAATGAAAGCGCGCGATGGCGAGCCCCGGCCCCTGGCGAACGAAGATGGGACCAAAATCCCGCGTCCAGCCGCGATTGGTCGGGAAACGGAGGAAGTAGACCCGGTCCAACTCGACGCCGGCCTTCTTCAGGATCCTGCTCGCCTGTGCTTGGTGCGCCGCGGAGTTGACGAGGATGCGGATGATCTCGCCTCGCGCGAGTGCGCGAACGATCTCGCCGTAGACCCAGGGGATGGGAGGAAACTTGCCGGGCCAGTCGGAGACATTGTGCGGCCAGCCGATCCAGGTGGCCGCATGCGGCTCCCACTCGGCGGGCATCCGCACGTTGCTAATCAGTCAGAAACCGGTGCTGAATGCCGTCGTACGCGTCGGTGCGGCGGTCGCGCAGGAATGGCCAGTTGCGGCGCACCTCTTCGATCCGTGCCAGGTCGACCTGCGCCACCACGAGCGCCTCGTCCTCGGCGGCCTCGGCTACCATCACGCCGAACGGGTCACAGACGAACGAGTGGCCCCAGAATTCGATCCCCGCTCCCTGGCCGCCGAGCTGCTCGAATCCGACGCGATTTACCGCCGCGACCCAGCAACCGTTCGCGATGGCGTGGCTGCGCTGGATCGTTTTCCACGCATCCAGTTGCTGCTCGCCGTATTTCTCTTTCTCGGAAGGATGCCAACCAATGGCGGTCGGGTAGAGCAGAATGTTGGCGCCCTGGAGGGCGGTGAGACGCGCGGCTTCGGGATACCACTGGTCCCAGCACACCAGCGTGCCAATCGGCCCGACCTTGGTATCGAACGCGCGAAAGCCCAGATCGCCCGGCGTGAAGTAGAACTTCTCGTAATAGGAGGGATCGTCGGGGATGTGCATCTTGCGGTAGATCCCCTTCACTTTGCCGTCGGCGTCGATCACGGCGGCGGTGTTGTGGTAGAGACCGGCCGCGCGTCGCTCGAACAGCGACGCGATCACTACGATGCCGTTCTCCTTCGCAATTTTTCCCAGCGTTTCCGTCGTCGGGCCGGGCACCGCTTCGGCCAGATCGAAGAGCGCGTGGTCCTCGCGCTGGGCGATGTAATGCGTGCGGAACAGCTCCGGAAGGCAAACGAGCGTCGCACCCTGCTGCGCGGCTTCGCGAATGCGCGTGACTGCCTTCCCCAGGTTCGCCTGCGGATCGTCGCTCATGCGCATCTGCACGAGCCCGATTTTGAACTGCATGGGGAGCGATCCAGACATGGGGCGTAGAGTACTACGATTGCTCACAGGCTGAAAGCCTGTGCTCGGGCATGACGGTGCTAAGGATTGCGTCTGAGGCGGGCGAGCCAGATATCGTCCCGCGACTCCACCGTGCGAATCAGAACACGGCGGCCGTCGCGCGACACGCCGAACCCTTCTATGGGGCGGGGGACGGTGCCCGCACGCTCGATCTGGCCGGGGCCGCGGGCGCGATACACCGTGGCGGATCCTTGCGTCTCCGCCACGGCGATCATGATCGAGCGGTCGGTGAGCCAGTAGACACCATGCACACCTTCACCAAAGAACGCTGCCCAGCGGGTCGCGCGGCCTCCCGGTAGCGCGATCACGTGCACCAGGATCGAGTCGCCGGTCACGTTCCATCCGAAGGTTGCGAGCCTCGCGTCATAGGGTGAAGCCGAGACCCCAAACGCGCGAGCAACACCCTCAGGCAGCGCAAGCGTACGCGGCTCACGCTCGCCCGGTTGCTGCACGCGGAGCTCC
>VBIU01000214.1 GCA_005880945.1 Chloroflexota bacterium
CGAATCGGCGATGGAGACCAAGCAGCTCCCCAATGGTGATTTCACCGTGTACGTGGGCGCGAGCACCGGCTGGCAGCCGGTCGGTGGGCGCTACATCGAATTCCGCCCCGATGGAACGATCGTCCGGGTCTACACGGCGGGGGCTCCCTACTACACGGACAATCACGAGCTCGTCGTCACCATGACGGGCGACGGCGTGACTGCGGCCCACCTGTTCGGCTACGACTTGCGGACCGTGGACCTGACGGCGCTGGGTGGGCGCCCCGATCAACTCGTCGCGGGGCACGCCATTTTGCGCCAATCGGCGTCGGGGGTCACCGAGTTTCTCTGGAACGCGTGGGATCACTTCTCGCTCGCCGACTGGGTCTTCGTGCCCCCGAATCTGGGCCTCTATCCTAGCATAGACTTTGACCACCCCAACTCACTCGCGATCGATCGCGACGGGAACTACGTCGTTTCGTTCGCGATGCTCGGCGAGATCGCGAAGATCGACGCGGTGACGGGCGAGATGCTGTGGCGCTTCGGCGGCCGGCATAACCAGTTCAGCATCGTGGGTGATCCGCTCAACGGATTCGGGTTCCAGCACGACGTGCGCGTCCTCGACAACGGGGACCTCCTTTTCTACGACAACGGGCTCGTGCATAACCCGCCGGAGAGCCGGGCCGTGGAGTACCGGCTCGACCTGCAGGCGAAGACGGCGACGCTGGTGTGGCAATTCCGGCACGACCCGCCCGTTTTCACCCCGTTTGTGGGTTCGGTGCAGCGATTACAGAACGGGAACACGCTGATCGGTTACGGCGCCGCCAGCTCCATGACCGAGGTGAGCGCCGCGGGGCAGGTGGTCTGGGAAGGCCGGCTGACGCTGAATGGCCAGGCGCTACCGTTCTTCTATCGCGTGCGGCGGATCGGATCGCTGTATCGGTACATGCAGCCGTGAGCTCTTAAAGGAGGCTTTATGGGCTGGAGTCGCGGATCTCGGGCATTCACGGTGTTGCTACTGATCTCGGCGGTGGGGTGCGATGGCCGCGAGCCGCTGGCGCCGTCATTCATGTTCGTCGGCGCGCCCGGCAGTTTCACGGCAACCGCTGTCGCGTTCAACCAGATCAACCTGACCTGGCAAGACAACTCCACCAACGAGACGGGGTTCGAGGTCTATCAGTCAACGACCGGGCCCGCCGGCAGCTTCTCACTCCTGGTCACGACGGGACCACGTGCCACGAGCTACAGCGACTTTGGAGTCGTGGGCTCAAAGGAGTACTGCTACGAGGTCCGCGCGTTCCGCACGACGGGGCGCAAGAACAACTACTCGGATTTCTCGGCCGTCGCGTGCGCGACCACACCGCGCTCACTCGTGCCCGCTCCACCGTCAGCCGTCAATGCGGCGCCGTACAACGGGTACGCGGTTCACGTAACGTGGATGGATAACTCGACGGACGAATCCAATTTCCGTATCGAGCGCTCGGGGACCGCCACCGGCCCCTGGACCGCCATTGCGACGTTCTCCGCCAACTCGACGTCGCTGTACGATTACCAGGTCGCCCGCGAGCAGCTTGCCTGCTACCGGGTGTTCGCATTGAACTCGTACGGCGATTCTGACCCGTCGAATGTCTTTTGCACGGCGATCCCGAATTCGCCCACCGACCTTGCTGCGACTGTCGTCGGGGCCGGCGTGAATCTCACGTGGATCGACCATTCGAGCGTCGAGGATGGGTTCAATATTTATCGCACCAACCTGGCGGACGGCTCGGCGACGGTCGTGACGGTGGGCGCCAATACGACTGCATATCACGATGAGCCGCCGCCGGACAACACCTACTTCTACGGCGTGAGCGCGGGACGGGACGGCGGAACATCCTGGTACACAAACAACGTGCAGGTCGTGATCGCGATCTCCGCCCCGGCAGCGCCCAACTATGCAGATGCCAGTCCTGCCGGTAGCAATACTGTGGGCATCTTCTGGTCCGACCCTTCCCTCAACGAAACAGGATTTCGGGTGGAGCGCTTGGGCGACGGTGCGACCTGGACGGCCGCAGGCAATGCCGGTGCGAACGCGACGGTCTTCTGGGACTACCCGGTGCCGAGCGAGGAACTGGTCTGCTACCGGGTGGTCGCGTTCAACCTTGTGGGGGATTCGCCGCCATCGGATAGCTCCTGTACCAAGCCGCCGGCCGCCCCGACCGTTGTCGCGGCCACCCCACTCGATGCTGAAACGATCGAGTTCACGTGGACGGACAACTCCAACGTCGAGCAGGGTTACCAGGTGTGGCTCGACGACGGTTACGACGACCCGTTGCCGATCGCCACGCTTGATGCGAATGTCACATCGTTCCAGTACGTGGACCCGTACGGGTACTACTATTCCTATTTTGTCGTCGCCATCAGAGACGGTGGCATGTCCGACCGAGCCTGGTTCGAGACACCAGCACCACCGGGTGGGAGCGCCGCGGTACGCGGCTCGCCGTCGCGAGTGACGCCCCGGCAGCGAGGGATCAAGGGGCGAGCTGTTCCAACTGCGCCGCGGCGCGGCCAAGCACGTCCCCCTCCGCGCTGAGCGCGCTCGCCGCGATCGCGATCTGCGCGTCCGCTTCCTTCCAGTTGCGCTGCTCGATCGCCTCGCGCACGCCGGGGAGCGTTTTGACGCCGTAGCCCGTGTAGAACCCCGGCGCGTAGACTGCATGGTGGAACCAGGGGCGTCGCGGTAGGCCCGGCGCAACCGTGAGCGCCCGCTCGGTGCGGATCAGTATCGCATTGAGCGCCGCGGCGCCGGACTGCGCGAACGCGGTGCCGCTCGCCTGCGCGCGGGCGAACGCCTTTTCGTACCGGTCGGCCGCGCGCGCGAGCGAATCCACCGCGTTGGCGAGCGGCGAGAAATCGAGGTGCGGCGGCGGGTCCTGTCGGGGCGGCGGCACGGACCGCTCCCATGGATCGGCGGTCGCGGCGAACATCCCTTCATCCAGTTCGCGATTGCGCTCCGCCGTCTGCTCCTGCTCGTCCTGCAACAACTTCTCGACCTCCTTGGCGTAGCGCCCCACCGTCTCGGCGAAGC
>VBIU01000217.1 GCA_005880945.1 Chloroflexota bacterium
CCACTCGGGTGGGGCGTCATCCGCGACGACGGACCGGCTGTTGCAGTGCGATCGCGTGGAATCGTCACCGCGCGCGAGGTTCATTTCGAGAGCTGGTGCATGGAGGCCCTTGCCTCGGCGATCGACCCAACTCTGGTTGTGCCGCTGAATGCGTGGCCGGAGGTCGACCTTCGGATGCAGCTCGAGGCGCGTGGCAATGTCGCGGGACTGCAGGCGCTCGAACGCATGGAGAAGTCGCGTGCAGCGGTCGCCGAGGCGAAGGGCAGCGAGGCTTTGCTCGAGGCGCTAGACGCATTCGACGCGTGCTTCGAGGAGCTCACCAGTGTGGCGCCTTTGCCCCACGAGGGCGGTGCGGCGGGTGGCCGGACGCCGCTGTACCTGGAATCCATGCGTGATCTCGACGTGGACCTGGGCCCGGTTGTCGTAGCCGAGCTGGCGGCCTCATTGCCCGTGCTCTTCGAGGCCTCACGCTGGTGGTGTGGGCGCGCCTTCGCCCACTTTCAAACGATCATCGCAAAGGCGCTCGCCGGAGGACTCGCGGACCGGCCGTTTGGGCCCCTCTTCGAGGATCTTCTCAAAGCCTCATGGGAAGTGCCGCGGTTGCTCGCACCCGAGCTGCAGGAATTGCAACGCCGCTGTGACTTGTTAGTGGAGGCGAGAGACGATCCCACCATCGCGTCTCGGGCTGCGGCGGCGTTCGCCGATCACGGCCCGTCGTGGCCGATATCGGTGTTTCAAAGCGCTGACGTGCAGATCGCGGCGCGGGACCTCGCCGCGATCGAAGCGGGCGAGTTCCTGGCCGTCGTCGGCGATTTCCATGGCGGCAACCCGCTCATTCAAAGCATGTTTGCGGCGCGCTTCCCTAACCCGGAGCATTTTCGGGCGCTGTTTCATCGCGACGTCGGATCGCCAATCGTCGCCCCGATCTTGCCCCGCAATCCCGCTGTGCCCATGACTTCGCGATTGGCTCCGGACATCACCAATCCGGATGACATCCATTTACTGGGGCATCGCCTCAGCCCGGTCCACATAGGCCACCGCGCGCTGCAGGTCGCCGATCTCGGCGTTCGTGGCGATCAGATAGTGGACCCCGTGGGTGGATTCCATGCGCCGCTGACCGATCTCTTCTTCCTGCCAGTGGTCATCGCCGCCATGCAGACCTTCAGGCCATTTGACAAGGTAGGTCCCCGAATAACGGTCGGGCGTACGGTACTGCGCCGCGCAAGCTGGCAGGCGAGGGTCGCCGCTCGGCCGGCCGACGCTTCAGGCATCGCGGCGTGGGCTGCAGATCTTGGCCTACCACGCCGAGTGTTTTGCCATTGTGCCGGTGAGCCCAAGCCCGTCTACATCGACTTCCATAGCCGCGCGCTCACATACAACCTGCATCGGATGCTGAATCGCGCTGCAGGCGCCGAGCCCGAGGCGCTCGTGCGTTTCAACGAGATGCTGCCGGCTCCCGACGAGTGCTGGCTCGAGCACGATGGCGATCGGTACACGAGCGAACTGCGGATCGTCGCAGTGGACCTCACACGCCGGGGCCTTGGCACCGTCGCGACCTGAGCGCGACCGTGAGGCCCTTATGAGCAGTCCCTTTCGTGAAATGGACCGATACGAAATAGGGCCACCTTCTCCGCGGCAGCTTCAAACTAATCCGGCCGCCCTGGCGCGTCTACCAGGGCCAGCTTCACCTCTGTCGATCCGATTCGATACTCGCAGCTAGTGGCCGGTATGACCGTGCAGGTTCAGTCGGCGACGGCGTCTCTCCTCGTTTGCGCTGCGGACGTTTCAAAGGCGACACGGTCAACCAAGCCCTACCCAAGCGTTAGGACGAGGTTCGAGTTTCCTGCGGCATCGTTTCGCGCATTCGGACTGCGACCACGAGTCCTGATAACCCCGTGAGGCAGGCGACAGTGATGATTGCGGCGGGAAAGCCGGCAGCGTCCGCAATAACGCCAGCGATGATCGCCCCTGCCGCGTATCCGCTATCGCGCCAGAATCGGTAGATACCGACTGATGTAGCTCGCTCAGGGGTCCGAGCAGCGTCGCTAACGACCGCGAGCAATGTCGGATAGACCAAAGCCGTACCAGCGCCCAGCAAAACGCTTTCTGCAATCCACCAGATGAAACCGGGCTCGATCACGAATCCGACGATCGCAAATGACTGGAGAGTCAACCCGGTGACGATCAGGGGCTTGCGGCCGATATGGTCACTGATCCAGCCGGTGCCGAGCTGGCCGGCTCCCCAGATCGCCGGGTAAGTTGACGCAAGCAGCCCGATCTCGCGAAGCCCAAGTCCATGGGCTGCGAAGAACAGTGGTAACAGCGCCCAGGCCATGCCGTCGTTGAGATTGTTGACCAAACCGGCCTGGCACGCGCTCGACATCGTTCTGTCATGAAAGGTGACCTCAATTGCGAGCCGGCCGAGCGATTGTGTCCGCACAGCGCCCGCCGATTCGAGCTCAACGTACGGCGAAGTGTCGCGTGCAAACAGTGAAAGCACGAAACCGCAAGCGGCGAGACCCTCCGCTAGCAAGTAAGGACCAGGCCGGATGCCGTAATTCGCGGCGAGGAATCCAGCCACCGCAGCAGCCGCGGAGACGGCCAGATAGCCGGACGCTTCGTTCAGGCCGAGCGCGAAGCCCCTTCGACGAGGTCCGACGAGGTCGATCTTCATGTTGACGGTGGTCGACCATGCGAGTCCCTGATTCAAGCCAAGGAGCACGTTCGCAAACACGATCCAGCCCCAGGACGGTGCGAGGATGACCAGCACAGGCACGGGCAAAGCCGCCATCCAACCTGCGAGTAGTACCGTCCGCCGGCCGAAGCGGTCGGCGAGTCCGCCGGCGATTAAGTTGCTGGCGGCTTTGACCAAGCCGAAGCTGATCAGGAAGGAGAGGATTGCTGCGCTGCTGGAGAGTTGAAAGTCATTCTCGGCGAGGGGTGCCAGGGTCGACCGTTCGACTCCCACCACCCCGC
>VBIU01000112.1 GCA_005880945.1 Chloroflexota bacterium
CCGTGCGCCAGGCCGACGCCTCCAGGAGCCTCCACCAACCTTCACCGACCTCCACCAACTTCCACCAACTCTTTCAGCCCGCACACCTCTTGTCGTACGAGCAGCCCGATGTGACCACGTTCGATTACGACGTCCAAGCCCTGCTGCCGTACGAGCTCTCCAGGCAGGGGCCGCCGCTCGCGGTCGGCGATGTGAATGGCGACGGTTTGGACGATGTCTTCATCGGCGGAGCCGCGGGTGTTCCGGGTCGGTTGTTCATCCAGCAAAAAGACGGCCGTTTCGTCGAGTCGGCCCAAAACCAGCCCTGGCTCGCCGATAAGGACTATGACGATTGGGGCGCCGTGTTCTTCGACGCCAACGGCGACGGTCGACCGGATCTCTACGTGGCGAGCTGCGGCTACACGCGTGCGCCGGTATCGCGGCTGCTACAGGATAGGCTCTACATCAATCAAGGCGGCGGCCGCTTCGTGCGCGACAGCTCTGCATTGCCCGCGATGCTGACCTGCACGACAAGTATCGCGGTTGGGGATTTCAACGGCGACGGGCGGCCGGATCTCTTCGTGGGCGGCCGGCTGGCGCCGAGGAACTATCCGTACCCGGCCCGGAGCTATGTGCTCAGAAACGACGGTGGTCATTTCACCGACGTGACCGCGCAGGTGGCGCCCGAGCTCGCGCTGCCGTTCGGCATGGTCACCGCCGCGGTGTGGGTCGATTTCGACGGCGACGGGCGGCTGGATCTCGTGACGGCCGGCGAGTGGATGCCGCTCCAATTCTTTCGAAATGACGGCACGCAGCTGCGGAATGTGACCGCGTCGGTCGGCCTGGGCGCGACGCGCGGCTGGTGGTGGAGCCTGGCGGTGGGGGACTTCAATCACGATGGCCGCCCCGATCTAATCGCCGGCAATCAGGGTCTGAACTTCTTTTACCGGACGTCGCCGCGCAGCCGATTCGGC
This sequence comes from Chloroflexota bacterium, assembly GCA_005880945.1. Classification (GTDB taxonomy): domain Bacteria; phylum Chloroflexota; class Dormibacteria; order Dormibacterales; family Dormibacteraceae; genus Palsa-872. The sequence goes on from VBIU01000112.1 coordinate 954, forward strand.
ATTTACGCCGGCGACTTCAGCGGCGACCGGAACACCGACATTGTGCTGACGCAGGACTCGGGTGGTACGGAAGTGCCAGTCTTCGGCCGCGCCAAGCTGGGCCCGACGATCTTTCCTGCGGCGTTACGATTTCCGAGCTACGGCGGGTTTGTCGCCGCTTCCGTGCAGCAGCTCTTCGGTCCGAGCGAGCTGCGGCGCGCCTTGCACTATCAGGCAGACACGTTTGTCAGTCTCTACCTCCAAAACAACGGCAACGGCACATTCACCGCGGTACCGCTCCCCAACCTGGCGCAGATCTCACCGATTCGCGGCATCGTGGTGCACGATGTCGACGGCGATGGTCATCTCGATGCGATCGTCGCCGGGAACTTGTTCGCTACCGAGCCGAACACGACGCCCGCGGACGCCGGCAACGGCGTTTGGCTGAAGGGCGACGGCCGGGGTCATTTCACAGCGATCGCGCCGCTCGAGAGTGGGTTCCTGGCGCCGCACGATGTGGCGGGACTCGCGCTCGTGAAAACGCCTGCAGGGAGCGCCGTGCTCGTCGCGAACACGGCTGACTCCCTGCAGGCGTTTACGCTTCGAAGACGTTAGCTACCGGCTTACCAGCCCGTATTCTGTACTAGCCGGTCTTGCCCGCCGACGCGACTCAGTTCGATCTGATCCTGAGGGATCGGATAGAGTGCGTATTTCGGCAACGTGAATATGTTCGCTGCCTGGGCGAGATACGGGATCCGCGACCGTTCGACGCTGATGTAGTTCGTAATCGTCGAATCAGCACCACCCCAGCGCCGCAGGTCGAAGAACCGCTGGCCCTCCATCGCCAGCTCGAGACGGCGCTCGTAGCGAACGGCCAGATCTGCCTGGGCGATGGTGGTAAACGGCGTGGTGTATAGGCCGATCTTGTAGACCGCCCAGGGCGTCGCCAGCGTATCCAGGGTCGGGGTGACGGCCACCATCGGGAGCGCCATGGGCTGGATGGCGGCGTTCGTGGCACATGTGGGCCACACCGCTTTGACCAACGAATCAGTGGGTGCCCCGCAGCCCTGCGCCACCTTGCCGGCCCGCGCGCGGACGAGATTGATGAGCACCCGCGCGCTGTCCAGCACGCCGGTCGTCGCGTGGACATGCGCCTCGGCGTTCAGCAGCAAGAGGTCGGCGAAGCGGAAGAGGTGAATGTTCACATCGTTCGTCTGCGTCGCCTGCCACCCGACGTTATTCTCGGCGTTCGCTGCCTGCTCATGGACGTTCTTCTTCGGACTGTACGGGCCGCTGTAGGTGGCATCGCGGATCCACGACCGGTTGTGCAGCGTCCAGTCCTTATACGGCACTTTATCCCGGCCGACCGTCCAGTCGAGCCGCGGATCCACCGCCGCCAGCTGGCCACCCGAGAAATTCGTGTCGCTCAACGCCGCCGTCGTGTTCCAGCTGGTGTTCGAGAGCGCCACCGGCAGGCCCACCGCATCCACCGCGAAGAAGTTCACCAGTTGCTGCGAGGGTTGGTGGAAGCCGCAGCACCCGAAGTGACTGCCGGAGTGCGGGAAGTTCAGCCGCTCGCCCCAGTTCGAGTTCCAGCCGCTGGGTTCGCCGTCGCGCACCGAGGCCTGGAACGCGAGGATCGTCTCTTTTCCGTCTTTGTAGGCCTGGAATCCGGTCCAGACGTGATCGAAGCTCGTTTCCAAGTCGTAGACGTTCGCCTGGCGCACGGCCCGGAACGTCGCGACGGCCGAGTCCCACAGCGCCGCGGTCAGGGCCGCGCCATAGACCTGCACGCGTCCCTTGTAGGCCATGGCGGCCCACTTCGTCAAGCGTCCCTTGTCGCCGTTGCGCGGCGTCGCCGGGAGCAGGGTGATGGCCTGATTGAGGTCGGCGATGATGTTGTTAATGATCTGCGCGAGCGGCAGATCGTTCGCCTTGCGGTAGCCACCCTCACTGACGGGGGTTGAGTCGGCTTCCGTGTAGTACGGAATGTGACCCCACATCCGGTAGGCTTCGAAGTGGTAGTGCGCCCGCAGGAACAGCGCCTCACCCCGGATGCCGTTTTGGTCGGCGACGGAAATTTCGGTGGGTTTCGCCGCCACGACGAGATTCAGCAGGCGGATCGTCGCATTCGCGCGGTACACGCCTTCGTAGACCTGTGACCATTTCTGGTTCAGGTAGCCCTCGGCCTCGCCCACGTTCCAGGCGTAGATCTCGATGTCGTTGATGGGCTGTTGGTCGCCGGCGTTGGAGCCCTTGTGGGCGTCGCCGCTGGGGATGCTGCCCCAGACCCAGTTGCTCGCCGCACACCCCCACGAACCGGCGGAGCTGCTGCTGCAGTCGAGCGAGCGGTAGGCGGCGATCAGCGAGCCTTCGACGCCGGCTTTCGTCTCCAGCGACGTCTGGTCGACGACCCCTTGCGTCGGCTGGTCCAGGAAGTTGTTGCAGGCGTACGCGACCCCGGCGGCAACCAGTGCTCCGGCGATCCCGTACAGCAGTCGATTCCATTTTTTCATAGTCATCGTCGGTCCGTCCCCTGAATAAAGACGAGTCGTTGGCACGTGGTCGCTAGAACGTGGTCGTGATCCCGATTGTGATCGTGCGATTCGTGGGGTAGGACCCCTCGTCCACCCCGCGGAACTGATCGCGGATGTCGCCGGCCGCGCCGAACGTACTCCAGGTCGGCAGCGCGGGATCGAGCCCCGAGTACCCCGTGATCGTGAGCAGATTCTCGGCCTGCAGATACACGCGCGCGGCCGGAATCCAGCGCACGATCGCCGGCGGCAGGTTGTAGCTGACCTGCAGCGTCCGGAGCCGCACGTACGACCCGTCCTCGACCCAGAAGCTCGAGAACTGGCGGCTGAACGACGCATCGTTCACGTCCACTCTGGGGTACTTGGCGTCCGGATTCGTCACCACGCCCGGACAGGGGTAGCTGTTGCCTGCGCCAGGCGCGCACGGACCACTGAGCACCACCGAATTAGCGAGGAGGTCCGACCGCACGTTGGTATCGAAGTAGCGGAACACATACCAGTACCTCTGCGCATTGAAGATCTTGTTGCCGAACGTGCCGAACACCGTGGCACTGACTTCCCACGCGCCGCGCCGCACCGCGAGATCGAGACCGCCCGTGAAGTCGGGATGCGGGCTGCCGATGATGGTGCGGTCGGCACCGCTGATGGTGCCGTCGCCGTTCAGATCCTTGAACTTGATCCGGCCGGGGCGCGCCCCGTCGGCCCAGAACGGCGCCGCGTCCGCGGAGTCACGGTAGTACCCCTCCGCGACCAGACCGTAAAACGCGCCGATCGGCTGGCCGACCATGTTGATCACCGGGTTCTGCTCGCGCAGCGAGATCGGCCCCGTGAAGGACTGCGTCCCCAGGTTGTCGATCTGGAGGATCTTGTTCTTATAGTGGCTGCCGTTGAACGTGACGCTCCACAGCGTCCCCGTCCCGATCGTGTTGTGATAGCCGATCGAGAAGTCGATGCCGGTGTTGCGCATCTTCCCGATGTTGATGATCGGCGGTGACGCGGAGCTGGCGGTCGCGGGCGTCCGCGGATCGAACAACAGGTTGTTGGTGTTGCGGCGATACCAGTCGGCGCTGAACGTCCCGCGGCCTTCCAGGAACTCGAGATCCAGCCCGACGTTCGCCGAGCGCTGCTCTTCCCACTTCAGCTTCGTATTCCCGATGGCGGTCTGCTTGAAGCCCGCCCGGATGCTCGTGCTCGTGCCGCCGATGTCGTAGAACGTGTCGCCGCGATCGCCACCGAACTGGCTGACGATGCGTCCCGATGGAATCTGCTGGTTCCCCGTCACACCCCATCCGAACCGCAACATCGCGTTCGAGAAGGTCCCCTTCGGGAAGAACGATTCCCGGCTCAGCCGCCAACCCGCGCCGACTGCCGGGAACGTGCCCCAGCGATCGTCGGGCCCGAACCGCGACGAACCATCACGCCGCGCCGTAAAACTGAGATAGTAGCGTTCGCCGTAGTTGTAGTCGGCCTTGCCGAAGAGCGATAGCAGGGCGGAGCGCCCGCCGTTGCTGGTGACGTTCTTGGTCGTCGGATCGCACAACGCATCCTGGATGTAGCGCGAATCGACGGTGGTGTTGAGCAGCTTCGCGCAGCTGCCGGCCTCGAAGCGGTTCGTGTTCTTGCTGGCTTCCTGCCCGAGCAGCACCGCCAGGCTGTGCTGGCTCATCGTCCGCGTCCAGTTGAGCGTGTTGCTCCACGTCCACTCGGTGAACAGGGAGTAGTTCTCGTTGATCCCGTTCACATCGGTGACTTCCGAGTTTTCCGGCGTGGTGGCGTTGTACCCGTGATAGGAGCCCTGGCCCACGTTAAATCCCAACCGGGTTCTCAGCGACAGGGCGTGGCTGGCATCATACCCCGCGAAGACGTTTCCGAAGATCCGGTCGTTCGTGCTGATGTTGTCCTTGCCGGACACCGCGATCTTGAGCGGGTTGGTCAGGTTGCTCAGCCCCACCGCCTTGCCGGAAGCGAAGTACCCGGCGACGTCGTAGACCGGCACCACGGGCTGCTGCATGATGTTCTTGCCGATGATGTTGTCTTCCCCGATGGCGTCGTCATCGAGCCCGCCGTAGTGCCGCTCGCGCGACACGGAGACGTTTTGGCCGACCTGCGTCCGCCCCACGTTGAACGTGGTGTTGACCCGCACGCCGCCGCGCTGCAGGCGGTTGAACGCCGCGGTGCCTTCCTGATCGAGGAAGTTGAACGAGACGTGGTAGGCGTTGTCGTCGCCACCACCTGAGACCGCCAGGTTCGCGTCGCGGAACTGGCCGGAGCCGAAGAGCGACTTCCACCAGTTCGTCCCGGCGCTGCCCGGCATGATCAGGTTATCCGGATAGCGATAGGTACTGACGTCCACGTTCGTGCACACCGCGTTCGCGCCGGCCGGTCCGCAGTTGTTGGGCCAGATGTAGGGAGGAACGCTCGGGTTGTTCCCGAGGGAGTCGTTGCCGTAGATGTTCCTCGGAACGCCAAGCCCGGCGTTCCGGTACGCCGTCTTGACGACCTGGAAGTAGTTCAGCGCGTTCGTCTCGAGAATGTCGTCCATGCCGCGGTAGGGCGTGGCCACGCCGGTTCTGACATCCAACGTGACAGACCGCTGTCCGGGCCGGCCCTTCTTGGTCTCGATGATGACGACGCCGTTGCTCGCGCGCGAGCCGTAGATCGACGCCGCCGAGGCATCCTTCAGGACCTGGATGGACCCGATTTCGTTCGGGTTGAGCCAGTTGAGGTAGGTGTCCTGGACCGGCGTGCCGTCCACGATGTACAGCGGATCGTTGTTCTGGAACGAGCTGACGCCACGAATGCGCACCGTGGTGCGCGAGCCGGGCGAGCCGCTGTTCTCGACGGTCACGCCGGGGACGCGGCCATCGAGGCGCTGCAGCACGCTGGTCGACGTCTGCTGCTGCGCGGCCTCGACGTTCACGCTGGCCACGGCACCGGTGATGCTACGACGCTCCTGGGTCGTGTAGCCCGTCACGATGACCGGGTCCAGCACCGCGATGGCTGACTCGATCGAGACATCGATCGCGTTCCGGCCGCCGATCGTGCGCGCCGCGCCCTTGTAGCCGATCAGCGCGAACAGCAGCACGCCGTCGTTGGGCGCCGCGATGGTGTAGCGGCCGTTTGCATCGGTGGTGGTAGTGGTAGTCGTCCCACGCACCTGCACCGTGACGCCAGGGAGGCGCTCGCCGGTGGATGAGGTGACGGTGCCGGAGACTTGCGTCCCCTGCGCCAGGGCCGTGCCGCAGAGCGTCGCTGCGAACACCACGCCCATGCCCAATGTCGCGAACGCACGAATGATTTTCTGTTCCATGAAGCCCTCCGCCTCCTTCATTCCACGGGTCTCCGCATGGACTGCAAACCTTCCCGGGCAATCACGTCTCGATATGTCAGCAGCGCGACGTTGCGCGCCTTGAGGGCCGCGCTGAATCGCGCCGACGTCAACGCCGTCAGCTCACCCTGACGGTTCTTGCTCATGTCGGCGAGCGGTTGGTCGGTGTTCATGTCGAGCAACGCGCCCAGCTCCGCATCGTCGATCCCGACGTGCGTCACCACGGCGCTCAAGCCGGGCTTCAACCGGTTGACGTACGCGACCAGGCTGTCCGCCTTCCGCTCCGGCGCCGCGAAATACTGCGGCGCGTCCATCGCCTCCCCGAAGTAGCCCGACATCCCCAGCCCGTATTCCTTCGCGAGCCGCTCGGTCACCTCGCGGAATTCCGGATACCGCGTGGCGGTGCCCATATGAAAATCGACATAGTCGATCTTCACGCCGGAGCGCAGCGCGCGGTCGATCTGGGCCCGCAACTCTTTTTCGACTTCGGCGACGTTGGGATTGTGCTGATGCAACGCTTCGGAGGAGGGAAAGAAAAAGCCGTTCTCATCGACCAACGATGGAACGGCGGCACTACCTGCGACGGGACCCCAGCGATAATTCTTCCACTCCGAGTTCAACGCGAGATGGATGCCGACCGCGACGTTGGGATGCTGCTTCAGAATCGCCACAGCTTCCTGGTACCACGGGCACACGAACAACACCGACACCGAGACCGGCATGCCGGTCGCGACGAGCTTCTGCATCGCCATGTTCACGCTGTGACTCATGCCGATGTCGTCGGTGCGGATGATCAACGAAACTGCGGAAGTGGGAGGCATGGCGGTTTGGGCAGACACGAGCGTCGACGTGCTGGTAAACGTCACCCAGCCGGCGATAACGATCGCTCGTGGTACACGCATAGACGGCAGCCCCCGTTGTCGAAACGGTCTCGATCGTGTAACGAATGCCTAACTTGTCCACATCGAGGGGAACGACAAGACCCCCACTCCGGGTCACCTGATCAGCCTACAACGGGCGGCGTCGCGACTCCTGGCGATTCCGGGTTCCGCCGTTGCCGGCGCGTTTGAGTGGGGGAAGGGCGCGAAACTCGGCGAAGACACGCACGAGCAGCTCCTCGCGGCTCTGCACGCGCAGCTTGCGATAGATGCGCCACAGATAAGTGTGTACGGTGTGCGGCGACAGGCCGAGGCGTTCGGCGGCGTCCTTCTCCGAATTGCCGTCGAAGACGGCGCGCACGATGCCGCATTCGCGGGGCGACAGACCGAGACAGGCGGCGAGCGAGCGCCATTCGCCGGGAACGAACACCGCGTGGCCCGTGCCGTTCAGGACGGTCTCTCTCATGGCGTCCCAATATGCTGCGGGCTCCGTTCCCACCGCCAGACCGGCCCATCCTCGGGGTCGATGATCTCACCGATATGCACGAAACCGCATTTCCTCAGCACGCGGGTCGACGCGTTGGCCTCGGGCCGCGTGTGCGCGCGGATCAGCTGCACGCGGGGATCGTTCGCGGCAAAGTGAATCAGCGCGAGCGCAGCTTCGGTAGCGTATCCTCGACCCTCGCGAGACGGCACGATGCCATAGGCGATCTCCACTATGCCCGCCGTGTCGGGAGCGCCTTTGAACCCGGCACCGCCGACGATTTTGCCGGTGCTCTTCTCGACCACCCAAAAGCCGAAGCGCCAGGGATCGGGGCCCTGCGCTTGTCCCGCCGCCTCGCGCAGCGCCGCGAGCCAGTGCGGAGACACGTCTCCAGACATATAAGACCCCCGCAGGCCAGGCGCGGGGGTCAGGGCGGCGACTTGCTCGAAGCGCTCCGGATGCTCGATCAGCGTCAGCAGCTGCTCCGGCGTGTAGGGGAACAGTGTCAGGCGCGGTGTGTGGAGCTCGGTCGCCTCATGTGGCATCGTAGCCCGCGTATTCCCCCGGCTGAATGACGTTTCCCTTGTACCGCTGGTCGTCGTGGATGCCGATCTTCGAGGCGTAGTACGCCCGGATCGTAGCACCCTTGATCTGGCCGAAGAATTTCTCCGCATCGGTCTTGGGATCCGATTCCGCCGCGGCGATGCGCGTGAGCAATGCCAGCCGTTGCTCGGGCGTCGACGCCATGAACGTCTTGGCGTGGATCTCTTGCGACAGCGCTTCCACCGCCTTGATCCCCGCGCGCCAACGCAGCGGCTCGTCCTTCTCGAACGCCTCGGCGAGCCTCGCGTCTATGAAGGCGGCCACACCGGCGGCGCGCGCGCCGCCCGACTGCGCGTCGGTCGGGATGATCATGTCGCTCATCTCATCCACCAGCGCGAATTCCGCGGGCGTGAAGAATAGGGGCTTGGGGCTGGGGCTTGGGGCCTTGGCGAGCGCCGGCAGCGCCAGGGCCGCGGCTGTTGCCTGAATCATGTCGCGACGCGAGATCGTCATAGGTTCCCCCGCTTGAATTCGTCGGCCAAGTGCTCGCACGAGCGCCAGGCGAGCGCCATGATCGTCCACGTCGGATTCTGGCACGACGCGCTGACGTGACTCGAGCCGTCCACGACGAACAGATTCTTGACGTCGTGCGACTGCTGGAACTGGTTCAGCACCGACGTCTTGGGATCGTTGCCCATCCGCGCCGTGCCGAGCTCGTGGATCGACCAGCCTTCCGTCAGAATGGTCTTGTCCACGCCGATCACTTCGATGCCGGCCGCCTCGAGCATTTCCTTGCCGGCGTTCGCCATGTCCTCGCACATCTTCTTCTCGTTGTCGCCGAACTGATAGTGGAAGCGGAGCACCGGGATCCCCCAGGCATCCTTCACCTCGGGATCCAGGTCGACGTAGTTCTCGTAGCGCGCCAGAACTTCGCCGAACCCGCCCATGCCAATGAAAGCGCCGGCGTGATCGCGCACCGACTTCTTGAACTGGCCGCCGAACCCCGGCGTATTCCACGCGCTGTCCGGGAAGATCGAGAAGCCGGCGCCCCCCTCGAACCCGTAACCGCGGATGAAGCCTGGCTGCTTGTCCTGCAGATTGCGGAACCGCGGCACGTAAAAGCCGCCGGGCTTGCCGTCGTCGAGTGTCGGCTCCGCGCCCACAAGCTCCTTGACCAGCCCCGTCACGCCCGGGCCCATCACGTGCTCACAGAAGTTGTGACCCACGTGACCGCTCGAGTTACCGATGCCGTTGGGGTATTGCCGTGACTTAGAGAGGAGGAGGAGACGCGCTGATTCGAGCGTGGATGCTGCGAGAATCACGACCTTGGCCTTGGCTTCGTAGGTCTTGTGATTCACTGCATCGACGAAGGAAATCCCGCGCGCCTTGCCGGTGTTCGGGTCCACCAGCACCTCGTGCCCAATCGCATTGGTGCGCAGCGTGAGATTGCCGGTATCCATCGCGGGATAGATGAGCCCGGTCGGCGAATCGAACGCGGCGTGGATGTCGCAGCCGCCCGGACGCCGGCCGCAGGCACCGCGCCCGAAGCACTTGCTGCGATACTTGTTTTTCACACCGTCGGTCGTGACGCCTGCGCGATACGGCGTCACCGTGCGACCCATCGACGCAAGACTCTTACGCAGCTTGACTTCCGCGGCCGTCAGTTTGTTGGGGCGCTGGAACAAGCTGTCGGGGAGATGCGGCAGGTTCTCCTTGTGGCCGGAAATGCCGAGATAGAGGTCGACCTTGTCGTAGTAGGGCTCGAGGTCGGCGTAGGAAATCGGCCAGTCTTCCCCATAGCCGTCGTGCGTCTTGCCCTTGAAGTCGTAGTCGGAAAGGCGGAGCGCGAGGCGGCCCCAGATGTTCGTTTTACCACCCAGGAGTCGTGCGCGTACCCAGGCGTAGCGCGTGCCCGTGTACGGATGGTCTTTCTCGTCCACCAGAATATTCTTGACGTAGTCCGATCCACCCCAGCCCCCGACGTAGGAGAACACGTGCTTGAACGCCGACCCTTTGGCGTAGGGAGGCTGCCGCACCGTGTACTCGTTGAAGCGGATTGCGTGATAGCCGGGCGGCGCTTCACCGCGCCGCGGGTGATCGTACGGCCACTCCATCGACCGCAGCTCCTGCTCGATCGGGATTTTTTTCCCCGCTTCAAGCAGCAGCACCTTCATCCCCTGCGATGTGAGGACATGAGCGGCCATGCCGCCCGCCGCGCCGGAGCCCACGACGACCGCATCGTAGGTTTGCGAGAGGTCGACATCCTGTTCCGGGGAAGCTCGGAAGCGAATCAGAGTCATGCGCTTTCCTTAATAGACGTGGTCGGTAACATGCACCCCGAAAACCGAAGACGCTAAGGCGCTGCGTGGCGCTCGTATGCGACGAACGCTACGCGCGTGCTGTCGGGCGCCCAACTCGGAACATTGATCGTTCCCTGCCCTCCGAAGAATTCCGGCGTCACATCACGCACACTCCGATCGCGCAGATCCATCAGCCGGAGTTTCACCTGTCGGCCGAACGGATGGTCCTGTCCCTGATCTTCGACGAACGAGAGGAACACCAGCCAATGCCCGTCG
>VBIU01000224.1 GCA_005880945.1 Chloroflexota bacterium
GACCTCATAAACACGAGACCTACTGACATGCTATCGATCATTGCTCTCTTGCTGGGCGTCGTCGGCCCGTCGCCCGCGCGTCCCGGAGCCCCGGCGGCGCCGGTGAAGGTCGTCACGTCGCTCACCACGTACGCCGCCATCGCCATGGAAATCGTAGGCGATCGTGGCAAAGTCAGCTCGATCGCGGTGGGCGACGAGAACCCGCACTACGTGCAGCCCAAGCCTAGCTTCGTGCCGACCTTGGCGCAGGCCGACCTGTTCGTGACGACGGGATTGGACCTCGAGCTGTGGGTGCCTGCGCTGCTCGACAAGGCGAACAACGCAAAGATCACTGAAGGCGGACCTGGATACGTCGCGGCGTATCAGGGCTTGCCGCTGCTCGACGTCCCGGTCAACCTGTCGCGCTCACAGGGCGACATCCACGTCTACGGCAATCCGCACATCTGGACCGATCCGCTCAACGCGGTTCTGATCGCGCGCAACATCCTGCGCGGCCTCAGGCGTGTCGCGCCGCAGGATGAGGACTACTTCACCACACGCGAAAAGGACTTCGAGGATCGAATTTATCGCGCGCTGTTCGGGGACGAGCTCGTGAAGCTAATCGGCGGCGAGACGCTCGCGGACCTCGATCGCCAGGGCAAGCTGTTCACGTTTCTGAATCAACAGAAGTACCAGGGCACTCCTCTCATGAACCGGCTGGGCGGCTGGCTGAAACAGGGGATGCCGTTCCGCGGCAAGCTCGTGGCCTGCTACCACAAGGAGTGGGACTACTTCTCGCGCGAGTTCCAGGTCACGTGCTTCGATTACATCGAGCCGAAGCCCGGCATTCCACCCACGCCGCGCCACGTGCAGGAAATCATCACCGCCATGCGGGACCAGCACGTCCAGGTGTTGCTGTCGACGAACTACTATGACCGCAATCAGGTCATGGATGTCGCGCAACGGACAGGCGCGAAGGCGGTCATCGTACCTTCCAACACCGGCGGTCAGGCAGGCGTGAACACGTACTTCGATCTCATGAATCTCTGGATTACCGAGCTCGGCCAGGCGTTCGGCGCGAAGGAGGTTCCGTGAGCGGCTTTGAGCTAATGCTGCCACCGTTCGTCGCCTGCATGATCCTGGTGGCCATGCTGTCCTACCTTGGTCTGCACGTGATCGCGCGCGAGGTGATCTTCGTCGATCTCTCGCTCGCGCAGATGGCCGCGCTGGGGAGTTTGTCGGCGCTGCTCTTTCACGTGGCGCCGGAATCGCCGATGACGTACTTGTTTGCGTTACTGGCGACGGCCATCGGCGCATTTCTATTCGCGTTGACGCGGACGTCGGGGCACGCAGGAGCCAGCAAGAGCCGAGTGCCACAGGAAGCGTTCATCGGCATCGTGTACGTCGTGGCGTCGGCGGCTGCCGTGCTGGTCGCCAACAAGGTGCCGGGCGGCGGCGAGGCGGTGGAGAAGACGTTGGTGGGCAGTCTGCTGTGGGTCACCTGGCCCACGATCGTGAAACTGGCGATTGCGTACGCGGCACTGGGTGTCTTTCAGTTCGTGCTACGCCGCCACTTCCTCACGATTTCCTTCCATCCCGAAGAGGCGGAAGCGCAGGGATGGAACATTCGCATGTGGGACTTCCTCTTTTACCTGTCATTTGGCGTCGTCATCACGCTGGCGGTGCCCATCGCTGGTGTATTGATGGTCTTCAGTTTCCTCGTCGTCCCCGCGGTGATCGCGAATTTGTTCACGGCCGACAAGCGGCAGCTCACGATCATCGCGTGGAGCTCGGGAGCGCTCGCATCGATCCTCGGTCTCTGGCTCTCCTATACGAAGGATCTGCCGACGGGACCGCTGGTCGTCTGCATGTACGGGCTGCTCCTGATCCTGGCGGCGCTCGTGCGGAGATTCTCAGCGAATCCGCAGCACAACTAGCCGGGGGATCACCGCGGGCGATACAGCCACTCCACTGGAACCACTGAGGTGGAGCGTGAAGGCCGCGCCGTTGGGAGGCTGCACTGCCCGTACATAGACGCCCGAACCGGACCAGAGTTTGCCGCTGACATTCACCGCGTTTCCCGCCACCAGCGGAGGCACCAGCGGATAGGCGAGCGGAAAATCAGTCGGGTCCTGACTGTGCAGGTTGCCGAACGTCGTCCGGAAGTGCCAGGTCGTGTACTGCAGCTCGCTCGGCGCCGAGAATCCGGGGAGGTCCGACACCCAGTTCGCGAGTGCCCAACGGCTCACCGTTGTGGCAAACGATTGACCGGTCTGTGCCTGGACATTCGCGGCGCCGGTGAGAGAGGTGCGGACCAGGCGCCCGGCCAATGAGTCGCCGAACTGATCAATGATGTAGCGGGTGAACAGCCAGCTCGCGCCAACTTCCGCCAACGACCCCGTGTCTTCGGGAATCAGCAGCGGCGAAGTCCCCGTCGCCGCCAGGTACTGGTAGGCGTCGTAGACGTCCCCGATCGCGAACTGGCTGAAATGCGCGTTGTCGCCGAAGCTGCGCCCGGCGATCTCTTCTGCGTATTTCGACAGACCCTCGTCCAGCCACCCTTCCTCGGAATTGGCGTTCTTCACCAGGACGTGCTCGACGAAATTGATCATGTGCTGGAATTCATGGGTAAAGGTGACCGGCGTGACGTTGTTGACCTCGGACGGCTTGTGGGCACAGCTCAACGTCGCGTTCGAGTCCGCCACAATCGAGTAGAAGA
>VBIU01000015.1 GCA_005880945.1 Chloroflexota bacterium
CAGGACTTCTCCCTGCACACACCGGCATTCGCCGGCTATGCAGGTCCGGCAATCCGGTGGATCAAGAGGCTTGCGTTCGACAAGGCGGGCGGCCAGGAGATCACGATGACTCTCCACGTCAGCACCCACCTCGACGCGCCGGCACACTTCCTGTCAGGAGGCAAGTTCATCGGTGAGCTCGGCCTCGACTTCCTCGTCGGCCCGGCGTGCGTGGTCGACCTGGAGCGCATGGGCCTCGGCGACTTCGACCTGTACGGACCGGAGCACTTTGAACGCTGGGAGAGTGACACCGGGTTGCGGATCTCGCGTGGTGACATCCTGGTCATCCACACCGGATATCACCGCCACTACCCGGAGAACTGGACCGACCGCTCGCAGGTCGACGAGACGAAGTACTTCATACGCCACCCAGGGCCCACGCGGGCGTTCGCCGAGTGGGTGCTCGAGCGCGGAGTGCGCTGGATCGCGGTGGATGCCGGCAGCGCCGACCACCCGATGAACACCGTCATCCGGCGCGTCCGCGCCGACGAGGCCGAGGAGGCCGAGAAGAAGCTGGGCCGCAGCCTGGACGAGATCTTTCCGAAAGCCGACTACCAGATCATGCACACGCTTCTGTTCCCGCACGACATAGTCCACATCGAAAACCTTGGTGGTCAGATCGATGACGTGCTCGACCAGAAGATCCTTTTCGGCTGCTTCCCGTGGCGGTTCCAGGGCGGTGAGGCCGCCTTGTGCCGCGCCGTCGCGATGCTGGAATGAAGCCGCCGCCGTTCGAGTACCACTCGCCGTCGACAGTTGAGGAGGCGTGCGCTCTTCTCGGCTCCCTGGAGGACGCGAAGGTCCTGGCGGGCGGCCAGTCGCTCGTCCCTCTGCTGAACTTCCGGCTCGCCCGTCCCTCACACCTCGTCGACATCAACCGCATTCCCGGCCTGGACGCGATATACGAACGGGACGGTGGCGTGGCAGTGCAGGCGCTGGCGCGCCAGGCGGGGGTGGAAGACTCCGAGCTGGTGGCTCGGGTGTGCCCGCTGTTGACGGCGGCGGTCCGGCTGGTGGCACATCGCGTGATCCGCAACCGCGGCACTGTATGTGGCAGCCTCGCTCACGCCGACCCCGCCTCGGAGCTGCCTGCAGTTTTGCTCGCGCTGGGCGGCCATGTGATCGCGCGCTCGGCTCGTGGAGATCGCGTCATCGAGGCTGGGACTTTCTTCAGGGGCGTTTTCGAAACCGCGCTGGAGCCGGATGAGCTGCTGGTCGAGGCGTGGTTCCCCGCGTCGCCAGGACCGTTCGCCATCCTCGAGGAGTCGCGTCGCCATGGCGACTTTGCCCTCGCCGGCGTCGTCCGAGCGGCGGACCGGCTTGCGTTGTTCGGCGTCGCCCCCACCCCTGTTCTGGCCGATCCGGCCGATCCGGCACGCGGGCTGCGGCCGAGCGGCGACCTCGAGGCGACGCCCGAGTTTCGACTTCACCTGGTCCGGACCCTGACCGACAGAGCATTTGCCGCGTGAAGGTCAACGGTTTCGTCCACCCGGCCCAGCGCGATCCGCGTCGCCTGCTCTCGGACCATCTTCGACACGACCTCGGTCTGACCGGCACGCACGTTGGCTGCGAGCATGGGGTCTGCGGCTGCTGCACGGTGCTGTTCGACGGAGCGCCGGTGCGGTCGTGCCTGATGCTCGCGGTTCAGGCCGAAGGCCACGAAGTGTCGACCGTCGAGGGCCTGGCCGTTTTGGGGGCGCCGCTGCATCCGGTGCAGCAGGCGTTCCACGAATGTCACGGCCTCCAGTGCGGCTTCTGCACGCCCGGGTTCGTGATGTCGGTGGTCGGCCTGCTGGCACAGCATCCGAACCCGACGCGCGAGCAGATCGAGGAGGGCATCTCAGGGAACCTCTGCAGGTGCACCGGGTATGCATCGATCAGACGCGCGGTGCAAAGGGCGTCCGAACTCTCGCAGCAGACCCCCTCCCCCCTCCGGGGGGAGGGTTGGGGTAAGGGGCGTTAGCCGGCATGACCACGAAATGGTTCGGCGAACGAGTGCAGCGCGTAGAGGACGATCGCCTTCTGCGCGGCAGGGGCCGCTTCACCGACGACATCCAGGAGGGCGGTGACCGCGCCCTCGAGTCCTGCCTGGTCCGCTCCCCCTACGCGCACGCGCGCATCAACTCGATCGATGTCAGCGCGGCCCGGGCGCTGCCCGGCGTGGTCGCCGTCTACGTCGCAGCCGACCTTCCCTTCGGCGACACCGACCTACCGATCCTGATCCCACATCCAAACCTGACGCACGGCCGCACGCAGCGCTGCCTCGCTTCAGAGGTCGTGCGCTATGCCGGCGAAGCCGTCGCGTTCGTCGTGGCCGACAGTCGCTACATCGCCGAGGATGCAGCCGAGCTCGTGCAGGTCGACTACGAGCCACTGCCGGTGGTGATCACGCCGGAGGTGGCAGCGGCCGCGGAGCACCTCGTCCACGACGATGTACCCGGCAACGTCGCCGCGGAGATGCTGCAGGAGGTGGGCGACGTCGGTGCGGCGATGAAGTCCGCCCCGCACCGGAAGCGCCTGCATTTCCGTTTCGAGCGAGGCGCCGCCAGCCCGATGGAGGCGCGAGCAGTGTGGGCCAGGTGGTCGGATCCGGAGCAAAAGCTCACTGTCTACGACTCCACCCAATCGCCGACATCGATTCGCGGCGGCCTGGCGGTCCTGTTCGGCCTCCCTGAATCCAGCGTGGAGGTCATCGCTCCGGACGTGGGCGGCGGCTTCGGCCCGAAGATCATGCTGTTCTACCCCGACGAGCTGCTCGTGCCCTTCGCCGCGATGCAGCTGGGCCGCCCTGTCAAGTGGACCGAGGATCGGCAGGAGCACTTCCTCGCGGTCAACCACGAGCGGGGACAGGTACACGAAGTCGAGGTCGGTTTCGACGACGCCGGCCGCGTGCTCGCCTTGAGCGTGGACTTCATCCACGACGCCGGCGCATACACGCCTTACGGCATCATCCTCCCGATCATCACCGCGGCCCAGGTGCCAGGGCCTTACAGGGTGCCCAACTATCGGGTTCGTTTTCGCGACGTCTACACCAACGCCACGCCCACATCGCCTTATCGAGGCGCAGGCAGACCTCACGCGTGCTTTGTGATGGAGAGGACGCTGGACGCCATCGCCTCGGACCTCGGGCTGGACCGCCCCGAGGTGCGGCGGCGCAACTTCATCCAGCCGGATGAGTTTCCATACGACCTCGGCGTCGCGTGGCAGGACGGCAACACCGTCATCTATGACAGCGGCAACTACCCCGCACTGCTCGAGAAGGCCATGCAGATGCTGGGCCCGCGGCCGGCCGGCGATCACATCGGCATGGGCCTGGGCGCTTACGTCGAAGGCACAGGCGTCGGACCGTACGAGGGAGCGCACGTGCAAGTGCTGGTCTCAGGCAAGGTCGTGGCGGCGACCGGGATCCCCAGCCAGGGGCAGGCCCACGCGACGGTTTGGGCCCAGATCGTCGCCGACGAGCTCGGCGTGGATGTGGCCGACGTCGAGGTGACGAGCGGCGACACCCGCCGCTTTCCGTGGGGCGTGGGCACCTTCGCGTCGCGCGGCGCGGTCACCGCCGGCAACGCAATGTCGGTGGCCGCCCGGATGGTGGCGGACAAGGCAAAGCACATCGCGGCCGATCATCTGGAGGCAGACCCGGCTGACCTCGAGCTGGTGGGCGGCAAGGTAAGCGTCAAAGGCTCACCCGACCGAGGCATCCCTCTGGCCGCGGTCTCGGTGCTCGCCAACCCCGTTCGCTACGCCTTCGGAGGAGGCACGGAGGCCGCCACGCAGTTCACGTCCAGGCCGCGCCCAGGCCCGCCTCTTCAGGACGGGGAGCAGCCTGGGCTCGAGGCGACCGGCTACTACAGCCCTCCTGGATCCACCTGGGCTGCAGGGTGCCATGCGGCGTACGTCCATATCGATCCCAAGACCTTTCGCATGGAGGTGCTCAAGTACGTCGTGGTCCATGACTGTGGCCGGGTCATCAACCCGCTCGTGGTTGAGGGTCAGATCGAGGGCGGTGTGGCTCAAGGCATCGGCGGAGCCTTCTATGAACGGCTCGCCTACGACGCGGACGGTCAGCTGCGCAACGCGTCCTTCATGGAGTTCCTGATGCCGTACGCGACCGAGGTCCCGGCGATCGAGATCGACCACATCGAGACCCCATCCCCGCTCAATCCGCTGGGCATCAAGGGCGCCGGAGAAGCCGGAGTGATCCCGGTGGGAGCTGTGATCGGATCCGCGATCGAAGAGGCGCTCGGGGTGTCGATCACCGAGATGCCGCTGTCGCCGCTCAAGCTGTACGAGCTGAGCCGGGCCTAGCGGCCGGACCCTATCCGTCCGCCCTGACGACGGCGGCGACGATGTTGCCCCCCGGCGGCCCCTGGTGAGAGTTGCGCTCCCCCCCACTCACGTAGTTCGTGGTGCGACCCGTAACTGACGCGACGAGCATCCCTCCCAGCGCTTTTCCGATCTGATAGGCGTCGGTGTCATCGAGAAGGGTGATCCTCTGGCCGCGGATCCTGTCGCTGCCGGGAATCACCGACTTGGCGAAAACGTGGACCAGGCGCGAAAGATCGGTTTCAGAGGGCAGCCCGTTGAAGGTGAGCCCCGCCGAGCGCAATGCGTTTCGCACGCCCTCGGCATCTATGAAGTCCTTGGTGACCGAATGCCCAATGCGCAACTCGCTTCGCGACTCGACCGAGTTGCCGAAAACGACAACCTCGCCGTGGCGCTTTTCGCCGCCGGATGACGTCATCGCGACGTTCGAGTAGAGATCCCAGTTGCGACGCACGACATCGTCCGAAAGCGAGGCCTCCGGCACCTCGCCGAGCGCCATCGCGACACCGAGCGCGGCGGCGTCGTTGGCGTAAGCGCCCGCACCCTCGGGTCCGAACGTGAGGTCATGTGAGACGACAGTCTTTCCGCGGGATTCCGCATCCTTGATGCTCGCCGTCGTCAGCCCGGGCACTTTGACCATGACGAGGTGGACGTCTTCGGGATCAGTCAACCCGGCGTCCGCCATTGCGTGGTGCGTCGCTTCGGCCACCTTGCGAATCTGACCCATGCGGCCGACTTCCTCAGGCGGCATCGGATCGGACCCGGCCCGGCCCACAACCAGTCTCTTGTCTTCGCCAGCGGTGTCATCTGGAACGTCGACCCATTCGCGCGTGACCGCCGCGATGTGCGGAGTGATCACGCCAGGACATCCCCCCGAGAGGACGAAGATCACCTGCTTGGCCACCTCGTTTGGTGAAATGCCGAGGAACCGTGCAGTCCATTCGCGAAGCGCGACGTCGGCCCAGACGCGACCCCAATCGTCATGCGCTCCAGTCCCCTCTGTCTTGCCGACCAGTGCGACGAGGGTTTCGGTCTTGATCTTTCCCAAATCGGCAAGCTTCTGCAAACCTTCGGTGTCGGCCGGGGTCGCCATCGGACACACCAGCAGCTCGACCCTTTGCGCTTTCATCCGACTACCTCCGTGCGAATCTCAATCCAGGCCTGGTGGCCGCTGAAAGCCGAAGCCGGGCATCGCTTCGAGCTGCTCCGCGAAGTCCAGCAGCTCCCATTCCTGGCTGAAGCGTCCGACGAGCTGAACGCCGACCGGCAGCCCCTCGTGCGTACCGGCGGGAATCGAGATTGCCGCCACGCGGGCGAAGCTGACAGGAAGCACGAACTGCACGTACTGCGCCCATTCGTCGCCGAGGAATGGGGGCACCTTCTCGATCGGCATCGGGAGCAGGCCCAACGTTGGCGTGAGAAGAAAGTCGTAGCCCGCCTGTAGAGGCTCGTTGACCTTGCGGTTGGCCGCGAGCGTCGCCATCTCGAAGGCCCGGAAGTAGTCGATGGCGGTCAGCGCGCGACCCTGCTCGGCGAGCTGCCGGATGCCGGGACCGAGCTGGTCCGGCTCGGCGGGAAAGCTCGCCATGTTGGCGCGCCGGACCACGGCGTAACCGTTGGCAACCGGCTCGGGATCCCATTCGAGCCTCTCCAGACGATGACCCGCATTTTCCAGCGCGTCGGCGGCTCGCCGGCATGCGGCCTGGCACGCGGCGTCGGCGCCCAGCACGCTGGTATCGGCGACGCCGATGCGGCATCTCCGCAGCCGGTCGTACGCAGGCTCGGATGCTGTCGCCGAGGCGACCGAGAACATCAAACGCGCATCGGCCACGGTCCGAGCGATCGGACCTCGTGAGGAGAGGCCGGCGGCGTCGATCATCTCGCAAGGCACGCGGTCGGGCGACGGGCGGAGCCCCACGACCCCACAGCAGGACGCGGGGATCCGGATCGAGCCGCCCATGTCCTCTCCCATGGCAACGGTCGCCATCCCCGCGGCCACCGCGGCGGCGCTGCCTCCGCTCGACCCGCCGGGCGTGATGCCTTCGCGCCATGGATTCTGGGTTGCCGGAAACAGGGTGTTGGTGGTCCCGATCGATGCCGCCAGCTCCGGCAGGTTCGTTTTTCCCAAGATGGCCATCCCAGCCGTGCGGGCGCGCGCCACCGGCACCGCATCCTGATCCGCCACCCGGTCGCGCCACGTCGGAGTGCCGTACGTCCATGGCATGCCGGCGACCGGCTGGCTGTCCTTCACCCCGAGAGTTACGCCGGCCTGCGGCCCGGCTCCGGCACGCGCCTCGTGGTCGACGTAGACGTATGCGTGGATGCGCGGATCCAGGCGGTCGATCGCCGACAGGTGGGCGCGCACCACCGCCTGGGGATCCATGTTGCCCGCTCCAACCTCGCGCGCGACGTCGACCGCCGAAAGCCATGCGTGAGAGCTGTCAATCATCTGTGCGCGGCAATTGTCGGGGATCGAGGCATGCGCGCATCGCAAGGGGCCGGCGCAACGTTTGGCCGGACCGGGTTGGTGGTAATTTGTGAGGCGAGTAGAGGGGAGTAGCCCTTCGCCGGGACCCGTCAAGACGGTGGCTCGCCACCCGGGCCCGGCGCGGCTTCAACCCCGTGGCAAGACCTCTACATCTCGTAGAAGTGGAGGTTTTCCGTTGAACAACGTCAAGACAGCGTTCTGGATGGTCCTCCTGACCGTCATCCTCGTCGTCGTCGGCCGCTTTGTCGCGGGCGACGTCGGCATGGTGGTCACGTTCGTGCTGGCCGTAGTGCTGAACGGGACGGCCTACTGGTTCTCCGATCGGATTGCCCTTGCGATGGCCCGTGCGCAGGAAGTGTCGCAGGCCGAGGCGCCGCGGCTGCATGCCATCGCCGACGAGCTTGCGCTCCGCTACGGGGTGCCGAAGCCGCGCGTCTACCTGAGCCCCGACCCCACTCCGAACGCTTTTGCCACCGGCCGCAACCCACAGCACGCCGCGATCGTGGTCAACCAGGGCTTGCTGGAGCTGCTGAACGATCGCGAGCTGACCGGCGTGCTGGCACACGAGCTCGGCCACGTCAGCAACCGCGACATCCTCATCAGCTCGGTCGTGGCGGTGCTCGCCGGGGCGATCACCATGATCGCGAACCTCGCTCAATGGTCGCTCTTCTGGGGCGGAGGCAGTCGGGACGGGGATCGTGGCTCGAGCCCCTTCGGCCTGATCGGAGTGCTCCTCACGGTCGTGCTGGCGCCGCTGGCTGCCACGCTCGTCCAGCTGGCAGTCTCGCGATCGCGCGAGTACGAGGCCGATGCAACCGGCGCGCGCGTCTCGGGCGATCCTCTCGCACTCGCGAGCGCTCTGAGCAAGCTGGAGCAGGTCAACAAGCGGGGCGCGTCTCCGGTGGCGCAACCGGCGTTCGCCCACCTGTACATCGTCAATCCGCTCTCTGGCGGCGGCTTTTCGTCGTTGTTCTCCACGCATCCACCGGTTGAGGAGCGCATCAGGCGCCTGGAGGCGATGACCCTCGCGGGCCAGGTGCGAACGTGAGCGGGCTCGCCCGGTACTGGCGCCACGTGCCGACTCCCATTCGCAGGCTCGCAGTGCTCCTCCTCGGAGCTCTGCTATTGATCGCAGGGCTCGCCATGCTCGTCCTGCCGGGCCCGGGGCTCGTGGTGATCGTGGTGGCGTGTTTGGTGCTGGCGACCGAGTTTGCCTGGGCCCATCACCTGCTGCGCCGGGGGATCGCGTTGGTCCCGGCGCGTTGGCGGCCGGGGATGGAGCGGAGGCTGCCGCCGGTCAGGTCGACGGATCGCCAATAACCGCGCGACCAGGCAGAGAGCCGATTCACTCGCGTTCCTGCCGGCGGTAGCCGCGCGCAGGGTTCCAGGACTCCACGACCAGGCGCGTGCCGGCTTCGTTCAACCGGGTGATGACAGCCTCCTCGATGTCTAGGTTGAAGCGGTGGGCGGGGCTCCCCGCATCGACCTCAACCGCGGTGCCGGCGACCTTCGCCTCGCCTTTCCAGCCGCTGGGCTGGTGCGCCGGCGGCTCGCTGGTCGGCCCGTGGATCGCGATGCGTGGATCGCGGCGTAGATCCATCGCTTTGACCGCGCCTGGCATCGATCCGATCCTCAGCTGATCGCCGGCGAACTCGACCTCGGTGCCGCTGATTCGCGGCGAGCCATCGCGCCGCAAAGTGGCCATGGTGAGGTGCTTGCGCGACGCCAGCAGCGCACGTACGCGCGACGCGAAGTCAGGCTCCGCCGCCTCGAATTCAGCCCAGGACGCCATACGCCGCTGCCGGCTGGTGGCCCGGAGGTAGGCGAGGCTCAGCCGCCATGGGTGTGTGGCTGGGCCAGCGCTTGGCCCACCGCCAACCTCAAACACTCGTTGCAAATGGCGGCGCCCGCGCATTCCGGGTCGTCGCAGCAGGCGCACTGCTCGATGGTCCGAGCGCACCTCGAGCACTTCTTCTCCGGCGGCTTGGTCTCGTTCATTTCTTCTTCCTCTTCATGGAGTCGAGGACATCCTTTTGCAGGAGCAAGCCCACCAGACGTCCGTCTGAGGTGCTGATCGGGGCGCTCTCCACCTTGTGCTCGATCATGAAATGCGCCATCTCGTGAAGCGAGACGAACGGACGGAAGGTGCCCGGCCCAGACCGCATCGCCGTTTCGACAGCCTCATCGGCGTCGGCCGCGAGCTCTTTCGATCGCAACATCCCGAGGACCACACGCTCGTCGTTCACCACGACGACGGCATCCCACCCCTGTGCCTTGGCGCGCTCCCTGGCGTCGCCAACACGGTCTTTGAGCCCGCATGTGGGCACATCCTTGCGTGCGATGTCACCTGCGCGTGGCTGTTGGGCGTTGGTCCCTTCGGTGGGCAGGCCGGCCGCCATCCAGTCCAGCTTGCCGTCCACATACTCGTAGACGTCGGCGAAACCGAGGCTCTCGAGCCGCCACGCGGCTCTTGGCGACATGTCTCAAGCGGTGTCCCAGCAGTAGACGATGACCGGACGGCCGCGATCCAGCATTTCCCCCGCGCGCGAATCGATCTGTCGCAAAGGTATATGGATCGCGCCGGGCAGATGGTCCTCCTCGTACTCCGGGCTTGGCAGGACCTCGACCAGCTGGGCGCCGCCGGCGACCAGCCTGCGTACGTCGTCGCGGTCGATCTCCTTCGGCATGCGACCAGCCTCCCCGTGAACCCGACCCGACAGCTTCCACCGACATCTTGCCATCCCGTGCCCGCGTGGCTGCCGCTCGGAGCGACCGCGCTCCCAGAACCCGCGGTCGCGGCGGCCCGATAATGCTCAGCGGGCCATTGAGGGAGGACGTTTGACCTACAAGCGCTGGATCCTGGTCGCGGCCGTGCTCGCGTCGGGCATCGTGTTCCTGGACTCGACTGTCGTCAACGTCGCACTGCCGCGGATCGGGCGCGACCTTCCGCGCTCGTTGTTCGGAGTCCTGGAAGGCCAGTCGTACGTCTACAACGCGTACCTGCTGACCTTGAGCACGCTGCTGATCCTGGCCGGCGCCATCAACGACTACTACGGCAGGCGCCGCACGTTTGCGATCGGCCTCGCCGGCTTCGGCGCGACATCGGTGCTTTGCGGGCTTGCGCCGAGCATGGAGCTTCTCGTTCTGTTCCGCATCCTCCAGGGCGCGGCAGGCGCGTTGCTGGTCCCCGGATCGCTCGCTCTGCTGACCGCAAACTTCAGCGGAGAAGAACAGGGACGTGCCTTTGGCGTCTGGGCCGGCGCATCCGCCGCCACGACCGTCCTGGGACCGTTCGTCGGCGGCATCCTGGTCGACACCATCTCCTGGCGCGCCGCTTTCCTGCTCAACGTCCCCCTCGTCGTGCTCGCACTGTGGGCCACGCTGAAGCACGTGCCGGAGAGCCGCGACGAGCAGGCGTCCGGTCAATTCGACTGGCTTGGGGCCGCGGTTGTCGGGCTTGCGGTCGGCGGCCTTGCGTTCGGCGCGATCTACGGCCAGGAACGCAACTGGAAAGACCCGATCGGCTATATCGCTCTCGCGATTGGCGTGGTCGCGACGGCGGCGCTTCCGATCGTCATGATCCGAAGACCCAACCCACTCATCCCGCCCGGCCTCTTTCGCTCTCGCAACTTCACTGTCACCAACATCTCGACCCTGCTCATCTATGGCGCTCTTTACGTGACGGGCTACTACCTGGCCATCTTCCAGCAAGGCACCATCGGCTACACAGCCGCGGCCGCGGGCCTTGCCTTCGTCCCCGGCACTCTGTTCCTCATCTTCTTCTCGTCTCGATTCGGCAAGCTGGGCGCCAAGTTCGGCCCGCGATGGTTCATGGCGGCGGGGCCCGCGATCATGGCTCTCGGCGTTCTCTGGCTCGCGCGGGTACCCGCCGAGAGCGTGCCGTGGGCGTTGCGGCCGAGCCAACCCAGCACCTTCCTGCCGCCTCTGTCCTACGTCACCGACTTCCTGCCGGGGGCGATTGCTTTCGGCGTCGGCCTGATGATCCTGGTGGCACCCCTGACAACGGCGCTCATGACCTCGGTGCCGGTTCGCAACTCTGGCGTCGGCTCGGCGATCAACAACGCGATATCTCGCGTCGGACCTCAGCTCGCTGGAGCTCTCATTTTCGTGTTCATCACAGCCAACTTTTACGGCTACCTCGCGGGCAAGCTCAGCGGAGTGGACGTCAACTCGACAGCCTTCCGGACCGCGGTCAGCCCGCTCAACAAACCTCTAGACGCGAACCTTGTGGGTGCCGTGCGCGACGCCTCGACCGCCTCCTTTCACATCGCCATGCTCGTCGCCGCCCTGCTGCTGATCCTCGGCGCCCTCGCCAACGCGATAGGCATCCAGAACGCGGCCGCGAAGAAGCCGGTGGAGCAGACCGCAAAGCCAGAGCCCGCGGGCGCCACGTCCGGTGGCCAGGCGGCGCAGGAGCGCAGCTGAAATGGACGTTCGAGACGATGTCGTCGATATCCTGGCCGGCTTCCTGCTCTTCGCCGACCTTTCGACGCCCGAGCTCGACCGCCTGGTCGAGCTGTTCGACGAGGCGTGGTTTGCGGATGGGGAGCGGATCCTGCGCCAGGGGTTCAGCGGTTCAGGCTTCTACGTCATCCTCGACGGGAGTGCGGTCATCCGCATCGACGGCGTCGACCGTTCGACGCTCAGGGCTGGAGACTACTTCGGCGAGATCTCGTGCCTTCTTGGCGTTCCGCCAACGGCGGACATAGTCGCTGTCGGCCCCCTTCGCTGCGTCGTCCTCCCGGGGGACCAGCTCGAGCACTTCCTCGTCGCACATCCCAAGTTGATGTTCCGGCTGCTGCAGGGAGAGGCGCGAAAGCTGCGCAGCACGTCGAAGTGGCAGAGCTGACCAAAGAGCCGTTTCCCCCCGGCCGCTATCCCGTGATCGTTGTCGGAAGCGGGCCCGGAGCCCTGCAGCTGACGTATTCTCTCACGCGCCTCGGCATCGATCACGCGGTCATCTCCGAGGAGACGGCTCCAGGGGGCATGTTCCGGCGATGGCCGCTGTTCCAGAGAATGCTGAGCTGGACGAAGCCGTACTCGGGCTTCGACCATGCAAGCCGCGCTTACGAGCGCTTCGACTGGAACAGTCTGCTCGCGGACGAGGAGGGGAACCGCGGACTCATGCCGGGGCTGATGGATGGAACGTCGTATTTTCCGTCTCGCCCCGAGATGGAGCGCGGCCTTGTCACCTTCGCGGAGCGAACCGGCTTGCGGATCCGTTTTGGTTGCCGCTGGGAAACCACACGCCGCGACGGAGAGGACTTCGTTCTCGGAACGACCGACGGCGAGTACTGGGCTCCGGTCGTCGTCTTCGCCGTCGGGGTCGCCCAGCCATGGAAGCCGGCAATCCCCGGTCTCGAGCACGCGACCGCGTATGGCGAGCTCCGCGCGGCGGAAACCTACGCTGACAAGCGCGTCTTCATCATCGGCAAGCAGAACTCAGGCTTCGAAATCGCCAGCGCGCTGCTCCAGTGGGCGCGTCAGATCGTGATCGCGTCGCCGAGCCCCACCAAGCTCAGCGTCAACACCCGGTCGCTGGTCGGCGTGAGGGCGCGGTACGTGCAGCCGGTCGAGGACGCGGCGCTGGCAGGCGGGGTGGTGATCCTCGACGCCTCTATCGAATCGGTCGGTCGGTCGGGCGGTGCCTTCAAGGTCAGGACCAAGAACGCACGAGACGGAGCGGTCCTGGAGTTCGAGGCTGATGACGTGATCGCCGCCACAGGCTTCACATCGCCCCTGCGCGATCTCCCCGACCTGGGGGTCGCCACATTCGGGCAGAGCCGGCTGCCTGCGCAGACCCCGTTCTGGGAAAGCGCCACGAGGCCCGGCGCGTACTTTGCCGGCACGATCATGCAGGGCTCGCTCGGCTTGAGGAAGCACGGGATCCCGAGCAACTCAGGCGCGGTCCAGGGCTACAGGTATAACGCCAGGGTGCTCGCCCGGCATCTTGCGGAATCACGCTCCGGCATCCAGGTGCCCCGAGCAAAGCTGCAGGCCGCCGAGGTCGTGCCATTGCTGCTCTCCGAGGCGAGCCGCGGTCCGGAGCTCTGGCACCAGCGCTCATACCTGGCCAGGGTTGTCATCCTGGACCCGGACGCAGGTCTCATCGACGACGGCATCGTCCCTCTCGCCCATTTCACCGATTTCGGTGGGCCCGACGCCGCCGCGATCACGCTCGAGTCCAACGGCCGAGATGACCCATATCCGGCTCTTTACGTGAGACGTTATGGGAAGGTGAGCGAGCATTTGATGCCCCCGCATCCACTGCTCGATTTCGAGGGCCCCATCTACCGCGAGCAGACGGAGTCCGCCTTGCGAGACCTGCTCAGCCCGTCGCTCTCGAGCACTTCGCCGTGAGCCTGCCGCGCGGAACCCTCACCTTTCTGTTCACCGACGTCGAGAACTCCACGCGTTTGATGCAGGAGTTGGGCGAGCGCTACGTCGAGGCGCAGAACGCGCATCACGCCATTCTCCGAGCGGCCTTCAACAGCAACAGCGGGCATGAGCTGCGCACCGAGGGCGATTCGTTCTTCTGCGTCTTCGCGAGCGCAACCGACGCATGCTTGGCCGCTGCCTCGGCTCAGCGGGCGCTGGCCGCCCATCCTTGGGGCGAAGGCGCGAGGCTCAAGGTGCGGATCGGCCTGCACACCGGCGAGGCCCCGCTGGTCGGCAACGAATACATTGGACTGGACGTCCACCACGCGGCTCGAATCGCAGCGTCGGCGCATGGCGGTCAGGTCCTCATCTCCGAAACGACGCGTGGCATCGTCGAGGAGAAGCTCCCTGCGGAATTGCGCGTGCGGGACCTCGGCGCGCATCGCCTGAAAGACCTGGTGAAGCCGGAGCGGCTCTATCAGCTGGTCATCCAGGGCTTGCCGGAGACGTTCCCGCCGCTGCGCACCCTGGACGCTGTCCAGAACAACCTGCCAACGCAGCTGACCAGCTTCGTCGGGCGCGGAGCGGAGGTGGACGATGCCAAGCGTCTTCTTCGGAAGACCCGGCTCTTGACCCTGACGGGGCCGGGCGGCATCGGCAAGACCCGGCTGAGCCTTCAGATCGCGGCCGAGTCGGCGCGCGATTTCCCCGGCGGTGTCTACTTCGTGCCCCTTTCCGCGGTGCGCGACCCCGACCTCATCGGGTCCACCGTCGCACAGGTCCTGGGAATCCCGGTGGCGGGCAGCCGCCTGCCGATAGACGGTGTCAGCGAATACCTGCACGACAAGACGATCCTCCTCGTGCTCGACAACTTCGAGCAGCTGTTGCCGGGCGGCGCGGCGACGGCCTCCAAGCTGCTGCAGGCCGGCGCGGACGTGAAGCTGCTGGTCAGCAGCCGCGCGGTTCTGCATGTTTACGGCGAGCAGGAGCTTGGCGTCGAACCTCTTCGGCTGCCGGACCGGCACGCGCTGCCGGGCCTCGAGGCGGTCTCGCAATACGAGGCGGTGAAGCTGTTCATCGAGCGCGCGGTGGCGGTCAAGCCCGACTTCCAGGCCACGAACGAGAACGCGCCATCGATCGCCGGGATATGCGAGAGGGTGGACGGGCTTCCTCTCGCCATCGAGCTGGCCGCGGCGCGGATCAAGCTGTTCTCGCCCCAGGCGCTTCTCAGCCGGCTGGAAACGAGCTTGACGGTGCTGGGCAGCGGCGCTCGCGACTTGCCCGGCCGGCAGCAGACGCTGCGCGGGGCGATCGACTGGAGCTTCGACCTGCTGGA
The DNA here is from genome assembly GCA_005880945.1 of Chloroflexota bacterium. GTDB lineage: Bacteria > Chloroflexota > Dormibacteria > Dormibacterales > Dormibacteraceae > Palsa-872. Next base: position 14,589 of record VBIU01000015.1, read on the forward strand.
CGATCCGCAAAAGCGCCTGATGGCCCGCTTCTCGGTGTTCGCGCGCGGAGCGAACCTGGAGCAAGCCGAGGCTGTGTGCGGTCCGCCGGATGAGGTGGGCGGAGATGTGCTGGGTGGGCTCGATCAGCTGGCGGATCACAGCCTCCTCCGGCGCATGCCCGATTTCGACGAGCCTCGCCTGATCATGCTCCAGACGATCCGAGAGTTCGCGGGCGAGAGGCTCGAAAAGAGCCCCGAAAATCGCGATATCCGCGACCGCCACGTCGACGCTTACTGCGCGCTGGCGGCGGCGGCCGCTCCCAACCTGTTCGGCGAGGAGCAGAAGGTGTGGCTCGACCGGCTCGAGCTGGACCACGACAACATCCGCAGCGCCTTCGACTGGTGCGCCGCCACCGGCGACGCCGAGCGAGCGATGAACCTGGCCGCCTACTTCTGGAGGTTCTGGCAGATGCGCGGCCACCTCCACGAGGGCCGGGTACGCCTCGAAGCCATCCTCAAGATGGCGGGCAGCCCGCGATCTCGGGAGGCTCGGGCGCGCGCGCTGGAGGCAGCCGGTGGTGTCGCGTACTGGCAGGGCGACATGACCGCCGCCCAGGTGTTCTACGACGAGTGCCTCGCGTTGACCAGAGAGAGTGGTGACAAGCGGGCGATCGCGAATGCGATCTACAACGATGCATTCCCCATGTCGGTCAACCGGAGCAACCTCGAGCAGGGCCTGATCCTGTATCGGGAAGCGCTTCCTCTGTTCCGCGAGCTGGGCGATGAGTCCCCAATCAGCCGATGCCTGTGGGGGATCGCGAACTGCCTGTACTACCAGGGCCAATACGACGAGGCCATAACCGCGCTCGACGAGGCGATCGGCCTCTTCCGCAAGACGGACGATCGGTTCAGCCTCGCCTGGGCCCTCCACACACGGGCGCTTGCCGCGATAAAGACCGCAGACGGCGCCCATGCGCGCGGCTTCGTGCGCGAGGCTCTTCAGCTCTTCGCGGCGGCGGGCGACGTTTCAGGCGTCGGCCTGTTGCTCGACGACGCAGCCGACGTCGAGCGGATGGACGGAAACCGTTCCAAATGGATCCGGCTGGCGGCGGCGGCGGCCGCGCATCAGGCGACCAGCGGCGCAGGCCTCGGCACAATTCTGAACACCGAGGAGGGCCGCGTTCGACGGGAGGACCTCTCAGACGAAAATGATCAACGAGCGTGGGCTGAAGGTCAGGCGATGACGATCGATCAGGCTATCGCCCACGCTCTCGGCGGCACCGAGGCGCTCCGGGCGGGCGCATGACAGCACGCAACATCTCGTGCACGCACCTGGATCAAATCCGAGATGTCGAGCCCCGCACCCCGGACGGCTGCGAAGAGTGCCTGGACGTGGGCGACACCTGGGTTCACCTCCGCCTGTGCATGAGCTGCGGGCACGTGGGCTGCTGCAACGACTCCAAGAACAAACACGCCACCAGGCATTTCGTCGCATCGCATCACCCGATCATCCGGTCGTTTGAGCCCGGCGAGCGCTGGATGTTCTGCTATCCGGACGACCTGGTGATGGAGTAGGCGCCAGGCAGGCTGGCGGCCCTAACAACGTCTTTCAGTGGTGCTCGCGTTGCTCCTCTGAGATCTCGTCGATGCAGATCGCAGCCGCCAGCATGAGGACGTGGTCTTGACCCGGCCCGACCGCCACGCCAAATGCGTCATTGACCGAGAACCACTTGCGCGATATCTGGGCGACCGGTGCGCCGTTGCTGCGGACCTCGTACTCGTGGCTGGTGATGTTGCCCTCCGCTTCGTAGACCGGCCCACCTTCGACCTGGACCGTGTAGTGCTGGTGCAGGAACGTCAGCAGCTTCTTCGTCACCGTCGCGTAGAGCTTGCCTTCGCGCAGAATCTTCATGGTCGGCCTGACTGCGAGCAGCTTGGCTTCGATGGTCATGAGCTCTGCTTCGTTCTTGTCTTCGATGACCAACGTCTCACGGAGGGTGAGTGCCTTGCCATCGACCTTGTAGAGCTCCTCGCCCTGATCGTTCTCGATCCAGAAGTCCTCCCCGATCGAGAAGAGCCTCCGCTGAAGCTTGTAACGCGTCCAGGCGGTGTCGGCCACGCCAGCAGTTTACTGCTGGGTCATCGCTTACTTGAGCTGGAGCATGCCCACGCAGTTCTTGCCGGGATCGATGAACCAGGCCATCCAACCAAAGGGAAGCTCGACGATGCCATCCACGGTCTTTAGACCGGGCAGGTCGTAGTCCTCGATCTTGACTCCCCTCGAACGCAGCGCAGCAGTTTCCTCCTTCAGGTCGACGACGCGAAATGACGCCTGGGTCTGCTCATCGGAAGTCCCGGTCGTGCTCTTGCTGACGACCAGACGGCTGTCTCCCCCGCAGGTGAACGTCACAGAGCTGGGATTCTCGACGAGAACCGGCAAACCGATCTTGTTCGCGTAGAAGTCCTTCGACGCGTCGAGGTCGGTGGCAAGCAAAACGACGTCAATCGGGCATGCGCTCAACACTGTGTCACTCCTTCCGCCAGGCGGCCTTTCCGACTCCGAAACCCTTAGAAAAGGCATTCTGGGGCTGCTGTGCGGCCGTGGCGGGTGGATACTGTGTCAGCCGAGATGTCTGGCAAGCCGCACGAGCACGGTTCCGGGATCGGAGGCGCCGCACGCCGGTTCGTGGCCGGGCTGACGGGGGCGCCGGCTTGCGCCATTTGCGGTCGGGGACACGCGTCGACCGGATGGCTGGCGGACTCGCTCGGAAGGATCAGCGGCCGGTGCCCGGGTTGCGTCGAAGATGTGTCTCTTCCGCCCCCGGACAGCCATGAGTCAAGCCAGAAGGTGGCGAGCTAACCAGCCGATCGCCATAGGCGCTACGACTTTGGCGATGGGAAGCGTGGCGCAAGGCTCGGATCCTCGCGACCGAAAGACCGGCGGCTCCAAGCTCCCATCAACAGCACGGCGAGCACAAACACCGCGGCGGCGGCAAGCAGCGCGACCAGCCGTGGCGCGCCAAAGGCCAAGGAGACCAGAGCCCCGATGGCGCCGGCGACGGCGGCCACGATCACGGCGAGCATCCCGGGCAAAGTTTGAAACACGTGCAGCGCCGATCCCAGGCGCCGGCCTGCCGTCACGTTGATGCCGAAGGTCCTGAGGGCGCCAGGCACATCGTCGTATGGACTGGTCACGAAAACTGATTCCAGCTCGGGATGCATCTCGAGGTAAGCATGTCGAAGCCGGTTCATTCCGATCACCCAGCGGTAGTCATCGCGATTGAGGCTCATCAGGCGCGCGATCGTGGCGATGCCGGCGAACAGGACAACGGCGAGCATGAGGATTGCGATCGAGATGAACGTCGGCCCGAAGTGATCCGCCTGGGCGACAAGCGCCAGCGCAATCACAGCCCCCGACAGGATGGCGAGGAACATGCTCACGCGACCGAGCGACTCCGTGTAGGTCAGAGAGCGAGTCGCGAGCAAGCTCCAGTGCTCGGTGGCGAGGATCTGCAGAGCGGAGGCGGCTCCCGGCTCAGATCCAGGCGGCGGAATGTCGGTCGACATCTTCTCCCCTATCCACCCTCGACCGCTCTAACGTAGCGATCGGCCGACCGGGCCACAACTCCCTTGCCGTCGCTGGGGATGACCCTGTCCCACCACGCCCCATAGATCCTGTCGAAATCGAGCGGACCGACCGAGGCGGCGATCCTCCGGACGCTTGCGGACGGCAGTGGGATCAGGTTCGGATAGCTGTACATGAACGAGACGAAGCGCCGGTCGGGGATCACCTGGATGATGTCGCCCGACAGGAGCGCCCCGGTCCCCTCCGCCAGAAAAGGAACATAGAGAACGGTGCCGCCGGCGAAATGGCCGCCGGCATTGATCAGACGCATTCCGTCGTGGAGGGTGTGCTCGTCGCCCTCCCAATGCACTATGGATGGCGACGGCCTCATCACCCACTCACTGTCGCTCGCATGGAGGTAGACAGGAGCGTTGAACGCCGCCGACCACTCGGCGAGTGCGGAGTAGTAGTGCGGGTGAGATATCGCGATGGCCGCGATCCCGCCAAGGTCGGTGACCGCCCGCTTGGTGAACTCGTCGAGCAGGGTGACGCAGTCCCAGAGCACATTTCCAGCGGGCGACTGCACGAGCAGGGCCCGCTGGCCGATGGCGAACGAGGGCGCTGTCCCGATTCCGACCAGCCGTTCCTCCTGCCGGCGGAACTCGTTGTGGTGGCCGCGTTGCAGGTCGGCCAAGGTCGTCCAGCGCTGGCCCTCGGGCCCGATGTACTGGCGCTCGTCCTCGCAGATCAAGCAGTGCGCGGGCGGCGCCTCTCCGGTTTCCTCGTACTGCATCCCGCATGTGACGCAGATGAAGTTGCTCATCCCCCCTATTAAAGTCGCATACAGATTGGAGGCGAGGCGGCCGCCGGTTCTACGCCTTGTCGATGCTGACGATCCAGTTGATGCCGAATTTGTCCAGGAGATACCCGACCTCGGCGCCCCAGGGCGTCGGCGACGGCGGCTGCTTGGCGGTGCCGCCTTCGGCCAGGCCGTGGTAGATCTTGGTGAGCCGGTCCTTGTCGGTACCGCCCACGGCGATGGCCACGTTTTCGCCGGCCTTGGCAGGGTATTTAGGGTGGCCGTCAGTGCCGATGATGATGGCGCCGGCGGCGTCCAGCCGGGCATACGAGATGCTGTCCCCCGGGCCGGCCGGCGTGGCGACGCCCTGCTCGTTCACGGTCCGCAGGTCGAGTTTGCCGCCCAGAACCTTTTGATAATGCTCCATGGCCTCGCGAGCGCGGCCTTGAAAGTTGACGTATGGGCTCAAATATCGCTCGGTCATCTTGATCTCCTTGTCACACGGGATGAGTTTCGTTCGTCAGTGGTAATGACGGAACCCGACGGGAGAATGTGACAGATGAATGAGACCGATTGGCTCGCGGAGGGCTTCGAGGCCAACCGGAGCCACCTGCGCGCGGTAGCTTATCGGATGCTCGGCTCGCCGAGCGAGGCGGACGACGCCGTGCAGGAATCCTGGCTGCGGCTCAGCCGCTCCGGCGCGACCGGCGTCGAAAACCTCGGCGGATGGCTGACCACTGTCGTCGCGCGAGTGTGTCTCGACATGCTGCGGTCGCGCAAGTCGAGGCGCGAGGAGCCGCTCGACACAAACCCGCTCGCGAGTCGCGAGGATGCGACAGACCCCGAGCACGAAGCGGTGCTGGCCGACTCAGTAGGTCTCGCGCTGCTCGTGGTGCTCGAAACACTGGCCCCCGCGGAGCGGGTCGCATTCGTGCTGCACGACATGTTCGACCTGCCCTTCGATGAGATCGCTCGCATCGTGGGACGCTCCGCCGCCGCGACCCGGCAGCTCGCGAGCCGCGCACGCCGCCGGGTCCGGGGTGACGCCGCAGTTCCGGACGCCGACCTCACCCGTCAAAGAGAAGTTGTCGATGCCTTCCTGGCCGCCTCGCGCGAGGGCGATTTCAACGCGCTGCTCGCGCTGCTCGACCCAAACGTCGTCGTTCGAGCCGACCACGCAGCGGTGCATGCAGGCGCATCGAGGGAGGTGCGCGGTGCGGCGGCCGTCGCCGAAACCTTCTCGGGACGTGCCCGCGTCGCCCAGCCGGCGCTGGTGGACGGGGCGGTCGGAGCGGTGTGGGCTCGGGGTGGACGGCCACGCGTGGTATTCGCATTCAAGATCGCGGACGGGAAGGTCGTCCAGATCGACCTTCTCGCCGATCCCGAGCGCCTCCAACACCTAAACCTGGAGATCCTCAAGGATTGACAGCGAATCCAGTCTCAAGTTCGGGTGCCGCCCCTTAGCATTCCGTTCCGGAATACAGGAACATGGCGACAGCACTCTGGACTGGCTCCTTATCGCTCGGCATGGTTGTCGTGCCCGTGCGGGTCTACCCGGCAATCCGCAAGAAATCGGTGCGTTTCCACGAGCTGGACCGCAGCGGGCGCCGGGTGCGTCATGTTCGCGTGTCGGAGCCTGTGATGGAGTTCGAGACCGGCAGTCGCAGCGCGCAGGTGCGAGCACCGGAACCGAGGATCGAATCGGCGCGGTGGCACGCGGAGCCGGCGCCAGCGGCTGCAGATGCGCCGGACCACGAGGTCTCCTTCGATCAGATTCGTAAAGGGTTCGAGGTCGAGCCGGGCCGCTATGTGAGCATGACTCGCGAGGAGGTGACGGCGCTGGCGCCCGAGCGCAGCCGGGTCATCGATGTCGAGCAGTTCGTGGACGTTTCCGCGGTTGATCCGATCTACTTCGAGTCTCGCTACTACGTGGTGCCGGATCGTGAGTGGTCCTCCCCATTCCAGGTTCTCCGTCAGGCGATGGCCGCCGCCGACCGCATGGCGATCGCATGGTTCACCCTGCGGTCGCGGCGCTACCTGAGCGCGATCCGGCCCTTCGGGGACGTGATGCTGCTGACCACGATGGTTCACGCCGACGAGATCGCGGCCGCGAACTTCTGGACACCCAACGCCGACGCGGTGCCGACCGAGAAGGAGCTCAGCATGGCGCGGCTGCTCATCGACACGCTGGCGGGACCGTTCGAGCCGGAGCGGTACCCGGACGAGCACCGGGAGCGCGTGCTCCGTGCGCTCGAGGAGAAGAGCCCGGGCACCGCTGCAGCATCTGTCGCGCCATCTCCGACGCGCGTGCTCGACCTGATGGCGGCGCTGGAAGCGAGCGTGAAAGCCGCAAAGGCTGCCCGCGCCGGTCACGATCGGCAGGCGAAAGCCCCTCGCAAACGCGCCCGAGGCGCGTAAGAGCGCGCGGTTGGTCCGAGGTCGGAGCAAAGGTGCTCAGACCGAGGTTTGCGCCAGCCCCGCCAGGCGGACCTCTGTCTTCGTGATCTCGGCCGCCATGCCGAGGCGCGTGTAAGTCGCGAGCGCGCGGCGGAGCGCGGCCTGAGCTCCCTGGAGGTCGCCTTCTGCTGCAAATCGTGCGGCCTCGGCCCTCTCGATCGCCGGTGCCAGCCATGCGAGGTAGTCAGCCTTCGCTCGGGCCACCGGGAGAACTGCCGCAAGAGCTGTCCAATCCTCGAGGGCTGCCAGCGCCTCGACCAGCACCGCGAGCTCGTAAGGTGGCTCCTCGATCGAGGCGCCCCGCCCGAACGCCAGGGTGCGCTCGGCGATCTCGCGCGCCTCGTCCGGACGGCCGGTCAACAGCGCTCGCTCAGCCATCCAGGCCTCGACGATGCCCGGCTGTTTCTGGTTCGGCACGATTCGCGACTCGGCTTCTCGAGCGGCGTCGAAATCTCCCAGCCGCTCAAACGCGATGGCACCGACGACCGGACCGCTGCGGGTGAACGGACAGTTCATGTCGACCGTCTCCTCGGCGAACGCGGCCAGATGCTCGCGCGCGATCGGCACGATATCTGACCACCGCCCAAGCCGGTAGAGCGGCGCCATCAAAAAGTACGTGGCATGCATTCGCTCGTGCGCGCTTTCGTGAATCGACCGGTTCCTGGTGTCCTCTGCCAGCGTCCGAGCACGCTCGAAGTCCCCGGCTGCATCCATGATCTGGGCGATTGCAAAGCTGGTGTGGACGAGCCGGTCGCGCAGCACTGCGACCTTGTCCACCGTCGCCAGCTGGACCTCGGCCAGCTCGAGCGCCCGCTCAGGCCGGCCAGCCTGGAGATACAAGCCCTGCAAGCCTCTGATCGCGAGCGCCTTTACGTCAATGTTGTCGATCTCGGCGGCGATGTCGGTCGCCTCCTCAGCCGCCTCGATGCGCGACTCGACTGGCCGAGGGTCGGCTCGGCCAAGGCCGGTGTATGACCCGCTGCCGAGCGCCCGGAGCGCCAGGAGCCACGCGCGGGTGAGCGGTTCTCGGCTGCGCTCCAAGCCCTCGTCGACTAGTCGATCGACGGTTTCGCCTGGGGGCCGATTCGCGAATCCTCCCCAATAAATCGCGCAGTGGCGCGCAGCCTTGAGGCAGATCCGCGCGCATGCCTCGTCATCGCCGAGCCTGCGACGAACCTCCAGCGCCGCGGTCCACGCTTCAACGCTTGGGTCTCCGTGATAGCTCCATCCGTGGTCGTCGCCGATCTCCTCGAAGGCGCTCGCCCGCTCAACGTCGTCCATCGCAAGCGCGAGCGCCGCCTGGTGATGCTCGAGCCCACGTGCTGTTGAATTGCGCTGTCGCGCGGCGGCTCCCGCCGCGAGCAGCACCTTGAACGCACGATCGCGAACCTCGGCGCGATTCGCCGAATCGTTGGTCCAAGCGAGGTCCGAGCCCTCGCCAAGCAACGCGGCACGGTAGTGATAAGCGACCAGCTCGACGACGCCCTCGTCGTCCCGATCGGTGATTCCCTCCAGCCAGCGCGCCACGCGCGCGTGTGAGCGAGCCCGACCGGCGAGTGGGATCCCGGCGTACGCGACGTCGTGGACAAGGGCGTGTTTGAACAGGTATTCCCTCTCACCGGCCATGCTCGACGATGGCCTTGCAAGCACAAAGCCTTTCGCCTCGAGACCGTCGAGGGCAGGCCGGACGACGTCATCTTCGATCGAGAGGGCCACCGCGGCCGGCCAGAACGTACGTCCGACCACCGCCGCCTCCTGCAGCACGAGCTTCTCAGGGCCGGAGAGTCGATCGATCCGCGCGGCCAGCACGCCGAGGATCGTGTCGGGGAGCGCAGGGGTCACAACGCTCGCAGCCGCATGCCACCCGTCAGCGTCGTGGGTCAGAGCACCCGTGTCGATGAGCTCGCCGACGAGCTGTTCAAGAAAGAAAGGGTTGCCCTCGGCCCGTTCGAGAAGCGCCCTCCGAAGATTGGCCGGAACGCTCTGCCAGCCGAGCAACCCTTCAACAAGCCTTTCCGCGTCTCCTTCGTCGAGCGGTCGAAGCGCGAGGGAGGTTGAATCCTCTCGAGCCAGCGCGAATTCAGGATGCTCTTCGACGAACTCGGACCGTGCCGTCGTCAAAACGAGCAGCGGGCCATCCGACCGACGGGCAATGTGCCCGAGCGTGGCAAGCAGCTGATCGTCGGCCCAGTGCAGGTCCTCGACGAAAAGGGCGGTCGGCGCGCGCCGTGCCTCGGCGGTAGCGAAGCGGGGCCAGGCATGCGCGAGCGCGTCCCGCACGGCGATCGGGCGAATCAGGCCGAGTGGGTTGTCGGGAATACTGATCCCCGCGGTGGTGGCAAGGGCGAACATGACTTCATCGGCGTCGCGCGACCCCTCGTGCTTGAAGAGCAAGGCAACGGTACGTTGGAGCTTGCGTCGAGCCGCCTCGGGCGATTCATCGAGTGAGATGTCGCATGCCTGGCGGACTATCTCGCCAAGGGCCCAGTAAGTGATCCCATGACCTGTTGAGCGGCAGCGACCACGGAGCACACGCAGCTCCGGCACGCGGGCCTGCGCTTGGTCGAGGAACTCGCGGATGAGGCGGGTCTTACCGATGCCGGCCGGCCCGAAGACAAGGCCCACTGATGGTTTGCCTGTCCTGATTGCCTCGTCGAGCAGACCATGCAGCGCGCGCAGCTCCCGGTCGCGGCCAAGAAGGGGCGCGTGAAGGCTGCCAGGCGCGGCCCCTTCGGGCGTCGGGCCGACGAGCCTGCGAGCCGACACTGGCACGTTCCGACCCTTGACCTCGAGCTGAGCCGGCGCTTCGAACCGGAAGGAGTGTGCGGTCGCGTCGGCCGTCCGCTCTGCCACGAGGATCGCGCCCGGTTCCGCGGCCTGTTCGAGGCGAGCGGCGATGTTCACGGCGTCGCCGGCCAAGAAGCGCTGATCCAGCCGACCGGCAGTGGCCGCCAGGACGTGGCCGGTGTTGACGCCGATCCGCAGCGCCAGCCGGATGCCATGCTCGCGCTCGAGCTCGTCGTTCAGAGTTTCCAGCGCCTCGAGCATCTCGATCGCCGCTTGGAGGGCTCGGCTCGCGTCATCCTCGCGAACCGCGGGCACGCCGAAGGCGGCGACGACAGCATCTCCGATGTACTTCTCAACGGTGCCGCCCCAAACCTCGAGCACCTCGCGCATCGTCCCGGCATAGCGGTCGAGGATCCGGGCTGTGCGCTCCGGGTCACGGCCTGCGGCTAGAGAGGTCGAGCCAACGAGGTCAGCGAACAGGACGGTCACGAGCTTGCGCTCCTCGAGTCGCATCCCCGCGTCGACGGCTCGGCCGCATGTCGGGCAGAAGCGAGAGCCGGCCGGTACTGCGGCGCCGCACGTCGGACATCCATCAACGGCGGCTCCGCAGGCGGTGCAGAAACGGGCGCCCTCAGCCAGACCGGCGCCGCATTGCGTGCACAGCGCGTCCATGACTCGCGAGTCTAGGTCAGGCGGGCTCGGAGGCCACTTTGCGTGAGTCGGCGGTCGCGGCCAAGACCTCGTAGTCGGCAGAAACACCCCCCGAAAGAGGCGTCGCAAGCTCGTCAACGATGTCAAGCAAGTGAGCCAACGCAGCGGAGTTGTTGTCGCTCCGGTAGGCCACGCCGTACTCGAGCATGGGACTGGGCACCAACCGTCTGTGGACGACTCCAATGCCGACTGCCAGATCGGCCCTCACTCGGGTCAACATCGCGACTGCGTTCCCTCGATGCGCCACCGCTCGCGCCATCTGATCGGGAGGTTCATAGGCCACGACGTTGGGATCCTCCCCCATGTGGTGCGCGAGCCAGCCCATAACAGCTTTCGCGAAGACATTGTTCACGCCGGCGGACAGGGCGATTATCGGTTCGCCACGCAGCTGGCGGATGGGGATCGCATCCATTGCCGCGAGCCGATGGGTCGGGTTCATGACCAGCACGATCTCGTGGCGTTCGATCGGACGTATCGAAACACCCTCGCCGTCCCCGGTTCCAATGGTCAAGAAGGCCAGGTCGATATCGCGCTTGGCGACGCGTTCCAGGTTCGCCTGAGAGTAGCCGGACGTAGTCTCAACCGTCACCGCTGGATGCCTGACCTTGAACGCAGAGACGATATTGGTCGGCAGCCCGTCCCATAACGTGAGGTACGAGACGCGAAGTCGCCCGGAGCCGGCTGCCGCGTGCTGCTTGATGTCTGCAAGAGCGCTGTCGGCAATGGCGACCATGCTCTTCGCGTACGGCAGCAGCACCTCTCCTTCCGCCGTCAGTCTCACCTCTCGTGAGTTTCTGTCGAGAAGTTGGACGCCAAGCTCCCTCTCCAAAGCCTGGATGCGCAACGTGAGCCCGGGTTGAGTCAAGTTGAGGCCGGCCGCCGCCTGCCCGAAATGTCCGGTGCTCGCTGCTGCCACGAACGCTCTCAGGTGGCGGAGTTCCAAGCCCTTGTCGTCTCTCCTCGGGTGGATTTCTGGCGCGGGATCATGAAGGAAAAGCCCTTCGTTGACCTTACCCCGCGCAGATGATCATCGGCTAATCGGGATCTGGGCAATGAGACGGGAAAGAAAAGGGGTGGAGCGGCGCCAGGGGAGGGGCGCCGCCCCACGCGGACGAAAGTCAACGGTCAGCGGTAGAGGCGGTCGTTCACCGCGGCCGGCGCCTTGGCGTTCCTGTCGAGCTCCGGCGCGCTCTGGCCGGTGACGAAGTGACGGGGATTCTTCTCGTTCTGGTCGGGTGCGAGGTAAATCGGAGCTGCCTGAACGAACCCGGGCAGTTCGCCCTGGTTGTGCGCGACATCGATCTGCACCGCTTGGCCGCTCGCGGGTGCGCTGGCGGAGGTCAGGCTCTTGGCGAGAAAAGCGCCGGCCACTCCGAGCGTCAAAACCGCTAGCGCCGCAACGACGACCATCCACATCTGCTTGCTGCTCCGCGCCGCTGTCTGAAACGATCTCCTGGCTTCCATTTCGTGTCCTCAATGTGTGGTTGACGGGGTCGACACGAGCGTATGGAGGCCAAGCCCAGCCGCCTATGCCGCGCGTCACACACGACCGGTGACGTTCGACACACGCCGATCAGACCCCGCGGCGGCGTAGCTCATCCGGACGGACAACCGTGATGTGACCCCGCTCCACCTTGATCAGACCCAGCGAAGCGAACCGACTTAGGGCACGGTTGACGTTCTCACGGCTGGCGCCAACGAGGCCGGCAAGCGTCCGCTGCGAGATGGGCACCGAAATCTGTATTCCCTTGCCCGAAAGATCGCCGCGTGCCTCCGCCAGCTCGAGCAACTTTCGCGCAACCCGGCCAGGTATGTCGTTGAAGGCAAGGTCGGAAAACGCCTCGTCCTTGCGCCTTATCCGCTCGCTCAGAACGGTGATCACGCGCCACATGACGGCGGGGTGCGCCTGGAGGAAGGCCACCAGTGCCTGCCTGTGGAGCACGAAGCACTCAGTGTCGGCGAGTGCTTGGGCATCAGCGCTTCTAACCGCATTTTCCTGAAGAACCGCAAGCTCGCCGAATACTTCGCCCGCCCCCAGCACGGCGAATATGGCCTCTCCTCCGGCCTCCGTGGTTCGCGAGATCTTGACCTCACCAGCGGCGAGCAAGTGCAGGTGATCGCCGGGATCGCCTTCTCGGAAGATGTAGGAGTCCGTCGCGTAGCGCCGCAATCTGAAATCGGCAAGGAGGGGCTCGAGGTCGGCCGGTGACACACCCGCGAACAGTGGCGTGCGACCCAGGAGTGCGAGCGCCTCGCCTGGCAGTGTCATCTCAGGGACCGAGACAAGAAACGCACCGGTTTACCGTGTCATGAGGTCGTCTGGAGCGCAAGACTGCTCGGAGGTCCAAGATCGTGCCTGCTGTGTGCGGCATGACTCCAACCGACCGCCACGATCTGAGGAATAAGCACGATCCGGAACGGCTGGCGGACAACCACCGGCTGAGCACGGGAGCGTCAGCCGTGACGTTCCAGCTGTGCGTTTAGATGGTGAAGGAGGTATCTATGCCGCAAAAGCAACATCTGCCGAACGTGAGCGACAAAGAGCAGCGGATGTACGAGCACGTCAAGGAAAGCGAGCTCAAGCAGGGCCGGCCGACCAAGCGTGCGAAGGCAATCGCGGCGGCGACAGTTGTGAAGCACCACAACGAGAACCGTCACGCCAAGAGCAAGTAGCAGAAGTCTGGTCGGGATTCAGCCAGGTCGTCCGCGGCCCGGCTGTCGCTGCTGCTCGAACATCTCGCGGATCTCGCGGACGCTGGTAGCGTCCTCGGGCTTCTTGTCGTCGGTTCGCAACGAGACGATCCGCGGGAAGCGAAGCGCAAACCCAGTCCGGTCCGCGGCCATGCCGGCGGTGTGACGCGGGCTCGGCGTGATCTCGTCGGCCAATACCTCGACCACGATCGCCGGCTCCAGCCAGATGTCCGGAACGAAGTTTGAGCTCACTCGCGACGGCTTCTCCGCGACCTCGAGGCTGGCCAGCCGCTGGTGGATATCGCGCCAGCCCTGATCGGAAAGGCCGGTGCCGAGCTTGCTGATGGTCACGAACTCGTCCTTGTCGCTGTCATAGACCCCGGCGAGCAAGGCGCCAGCTCCGAACTCTGCCCGCTTGCCTTTACCCCGGTAGTAGCCAAGCAGCACGACGTCGATGGTGTCGTTCAGCTGACCGCTTGTATTCCGTTTCAGCTTCACCCAGTTGAAGTTGCGGGCACCCGCCTGGTACGTCGAGTCCATCCGCTTGACGACAACGCCTTCCAGGCCGCGGCTGATGTTGTCCAGCAGCTCGCGGGTGAGCACCTCCGCTGAATCCGTCTTCATCAGCGGCGCCGTGAGCAGGGTGTCCGATTTCTGAAGCAGCGCCTGAACGATCTCGAAGCGCCGCTCGTAGGGCACCTGAGTCAGGTCAGATCCATCACGGAACATCACGTCGAACACGAACGCGCGCATCGGCGTGCGGTCGGCAAACTCCTCGATGTCCTCTTTTCGCCGGCGCGCTGTCGTCTCCTGAAAGGGCACGTACTCCTCCGAATCGGGGTTGTACGCGATCGCCTCGCCGTCGAGAATGACGCTCTCGGCCCTCAACTTGGACGCTGCCACCACGAGCTCCGGGAACATCTCGGTCATCGACTCCAGACGCCTGGAGAAGATGCTCACGCGGTCCCCGTTCTTGTGAACCTGGACTCGGAGGCCGTCGTACTTAGGCTGGACGCCGACCATCCCCAGCTTCTTGATAACGGCCTCCGGATTGGGGAGACGTTCCGCAAGTTGGGGCCGGATCGGATGCCCGGCCCTGACCTTTAGCGCGTCGAGCCCCGGCTCACCGGCTTCCCACAACGTCTGCGCGATGAGGCCAAGGTCGGAGGTCCGGTTGTAGGCTGCCTCGAGGACCGGGCGCAGAGACCGGTCTCCTCGCTTTGCGAACGAAAGGGCGTCGAGGACCGTCGGGTCGCCAATCCCCAGCCGCATCTTGCCCAGCGTCATTCGCACAAGGTGCTTGGCCGACGTCGAATCCAGGGCGCCGAGCAGGCTGGCGAAGCCATCGACCTTCTGCTGCAGGCTGCCGGCACCGCCGGCGCCGGCGATCTCGGACAGCCGCCTGTGCACCTCGACCACCGAAGGAGACTCGCGTTGCGAGGCGGGAGCCAGGCGCTGCGCGGTGACGCCGAGGTCGCCGGTCTGGCGGTTCAGCTTGCTGACCTCGTCCTTTGGAGCGTCGTAGGCGGCCGCGATTGCGGTGATGAGCAACCTCTCGCCGAGTCCGATCTCGACTGGCTCGAAGAAAGGCGCCAGCCGACCCTGGATCAGGTAGGTGATCGGCTCAAGCTCGTCTACCGAACACGCCCCGTACACGTCCGACAGGATGCGCACCAGCTCATTCCGGCTGCTCGTCGCCTCCATCTCGTCCAGGTTTGAGGCCAGTTGAGCGAACTTCACCCTCTCACCCTAGTTGAGCGAGAGCAGGGTGATTTAACGCGTCGTCTGGGCCGAGACTTTAGCCATACCACCCGACGACGTCGACGATGACGTCCGCCGAACCCGCTGCGTTGTAGAGGTCGATAGCACCGCTCCCGCCGACCCTGACGACGACGAGGTTCGGCACCGTCAGTCCCGGCCGGTAATTCAGATCTGAGGTGAGGGGCCGTGTCGACCCGTCTGGCCAAACGGTCAGGAAGCTATTCGCGGTTGGATTCGTCACTGTCACGTTCAAGACCACCGCGGTCGGTGGCACAGCGTCGCCCATGGCCGGCAACCCGCCCCGGCCGGCGACGGTCAAGACGCGCGTGGAGCCTGGTCCGACACTGGTGGTCGAGCGAGTGTCGAGAATCCGCGCCGGCGTCACGCCCAGGAACAGGCTGCCGCCGGCCGAGGTGGTTCCGTCGGTGAACCAGCCGGCCACGTCCGCCACGACATCCGTGTGACCCTTGGCGTCGTAAAAGCTCACTGAGCCGCCGGTTCCAACCTTGACGATCACTCGGTTGGCCACCGTTTGACCGGGGTGGAAGTTCAAGTTGGAGGTGAGCGGCCGTACCGACCCTGTCGGAAACACCGTCAGGAAGCTCGGCGCCACCACCGTGTTGGTCGCGGTCACGTTGAGCACCACAGCAGACACACCGCTGCTGGGGATGTTCGGGGTGCCGGTGATGTGCACGCTGATGGTTTGGCCCGCGCACAGTTGCGCCTTGGGTGACCCAATTCCAATGCGGGTGTCTAGAACTCGGTTCGGCACTATCGGGTTGTACAGACCTGCCACGGGTGGCGTCGCGGTCGGCGTCGCCACGTAACCTGCCACGTCGAATATGACGTCCACTGAGCCGGCCGCGTTGTAGATGGAGACGAAACCGTTCGACCCAAGCGCGACCTCGACCAGGTTGGGCACTGTCTGGCCGCGCACCCAGTTGAGGTTCGAGGCAAGCGGCCGTGGCACGCCCGACGGCCAGACAGTCAGGAAGCTCGGCGCCGTGGCATCCGTTGCCGTCACGTTCACGACCACAGCGATCGCCCCAGTGGCCGGCACCAGGCCCTGGCCGGCGATCTTGACGTTGAGCGTTTGCCCGGGACCGATCGGCGCCTTCGGGACGCCACCGGTGCCGAGCCTTGTGTCCATGATTCGCGCCGGTGTCAGCGCCTGGTAAGCGCCGCGTCCAGGGACTACCGCGTTCGAGGCAGAGGATGGCTGGCTCGGACCGACCGCGTTGTCGGCGGTGATCGTGAACGTGTAGCTCGTGCCGTCAACCAGCCCCGTTACCGTCGCGCTTCTGGCGCTTGCGGGAGTTGTCACGGGGGCGGTCGCCGGCGACGATGCAACCGTATAGGACGTGATGACGCTGCCGCCATCGGAAAACGGCGCCTTCCAGCTCAGCGTGGCCGAGGCCTCTCCCGCGATCGCGGTCACGTTCGTGGGCGGGTCGGGCGCCGTCGCCGGCGTGCCGGTGTAGTAGTTGCCCACGAAGATGCGCAGGTAGCCGCCGTCGTCATCGGACCACGCCGACGCGTGGTTGTTGCAGAGGTTGCATTGAAAGGTCGAGACCGGCGCCGGATTGGTCACGCCATCTCCGGCAGCGTCGGTATACGTCGATCCACCGTTTCCACCGCTGCCGAAGAGAACGGCGATTATGCCGGCCGCTTGCAGGCCAGAGGCATGGCTCAAGAAGTATTCGGCTCGGTTGTCCTGGGAATGACCGCTGCTCTGGTTCATCGTGTCGAAGTACTGGTTGCCGACTGGCACCTGCCATTCGACAAGGGGGCGAGCGGTCTTGGCACGAAGCTCGGTCATCCACGTCAGCCACTGCTGGAAATCAGGCAGGCTCGTGTCAGTACGGTCCCACCAGCGCCCGTTGATGCCGGCGTCGTTGTCCGAGACGTCGTTGAAAACGAGGTCGAATGTGCCGGCATGAGTGTTGGCAGACACTCCGGCCGAACCGAGGAAAGCCGCTACCTTGTCGGCGTCGGCGGCCATGTTGAAAGTGGGATCGGTGTTCATGCCGATGTCCACACCGCTCGCCCATGTCGATGCGTGCGTGCCAAGGATCACATTGGGTGCGATGGCGTCGCGGAGCGAGAGCAGTCCCCAGGCGAAGCCCTGGACGGTGTTAGGCAGACCGGTGAAGCCGGCGTATCCGGAGCTGGCCACCGATGCACTCACCTTCGACGCATCGCCACCTGCCGCTTTGTGCTCCATGTAGCCGAACAGGTCGGGTTCGACATGGACGACGACAGGTTTCCCAAAACTCTTTGCCTTCGTCATGAGCAGGGCGAAATTGGTGTAGTACGCCTTCATCGTGCCAGCGTTGTTGAGGTTGCTGTAATCCCGGCTGAGCTCGTCGGCGCCGGTCGACGGACTCGACTGAAGGAGCTCGTAGTAGGTGAAGACCGGGATGTAGCCATGTGTGTCAGAGTCGTTCATATAGAGCGTGGCGAATGCTCCGGATGGGCTGTTCCACGTCTCCCATCCGCCGCCAGTGTTCACGCCTCCGGCGAGGTATTGGTAGCGGTACCTCCAGGGCACGCCCGAAGACGTCATCCACGATATTTCCGATGGCGAGCTGGACAGGCCAAACTCGAGCCGGCTTGGCGCAGATGTTGCCGCGGGGGTTGCAGGGCGAGATGCATGGCCGGGCAGGGTGAAAGCGCCCGCGCTGATCAGTAGCGCGAAGGTAAGAGCCACCGACCAGGGCAGCCGGCTCAAGACGTTGAACGGCCTGTGGAGACGCAACTGGACTGTCTATCCCGCTCCACAGTGAAAACTTGCTCGGGCTCGCCAGCCTCAAACTCAGGTCACGCGGGCGTCGGAAAAGCGAACTCGAGACGGAATCAGTAAGAGAACATTGTCGAGGAGGTCGGGACTTGAACGCTTGGCCTCACGCCTTTACGCGTTTCCCTGATTCCGCGGACCTCTCGATTGCGGCGATGACCTCGTGGCGCCGGACGGCGGCGTTGAAGTCCGGCACGGTATTCGTCCCATTGGCGATGTCTGCCGCGAATGCCGCGTAGGCACGGGCGACGTTGAAGGCAGGCGTTCCTTCCAGGCTCGAGAGCGCGGGCCACCTCTGTGTCAGCGCCGTAGGGATGGCAAGGTCGGCAGGCTCGTTCCGCCCCTGAGCTCCCGCAACGGTCAGGGGAAAGATTTCAGGAAGCGCGGCGTCAGCGGTGATCCGGAGCGTTCCATCGGTTCCGTTGATCTCCCATAGGAACCCGGTACCGCCGGCCACTGCCTCGCGGATGTGGATGCTGGCGGTCGCCCCGGACGTGAGCGTGCCGATCACCGCGATCTGGTCGGCCGCTGTCTTCACGATCTGCTCGCCAGTCCCTTCGATGGTGATCAGCGGCCTACGAACATCCGACACGGCTGATAACTCGGCGAACTCGCCCAGCACGTAACTGAGAATGTCCAGGCTGTGGCCGAAGGGGACCGTGAGCAGGTTGGCTCCGTTTGTCTTGTCGAGCATGTAGGCGTTGGGCTGGACCAAGACGTCGCCCGCGATCGACACTCCGACCATGGTCGTGGACAGGACCTCTCCGACGTATCCATCTCGGAGCAGCTGTTGGACGAACTCGATCGCCGGGGCCTGGCGTGCCTGCAATCCGACGACCGTGCGCACTCCATGCTCGGCGGCTAGCGCGGCCAGCGCTCGCGCGTCGTCGAGGTCGCGGCCCAGAGGCCACTCGCAGTACACAGCCTTGCCTGCGGCAAGTGCGGCGGAGACCAGCTCTCGATGGTGCGGGACCTTGACCGTAACAGCGACCACGTCGATGTCTGGTTGGATCACCAGCTGCTGGTAGTCTGAGAACACCGCGCTGACTACGTGCGCGGATTCCGCGCTGCGCGCGCTGAGCGCCCGGATCTCGTAGTCCGGCAGTGCACGAAGGGCCGGGATATGGGCAGTGGCAGCCCAGCCCCAGACAGGGCTGACCCCGATGATCCCGACCCCCAGCGTCGACTTAGGGATCGCTAGGGCCGATGTCGTCTCACGGGCTTCTGTCCCGGGCATTTAGAAACCGAGCGCCTCATCGACCAAGACCACTGTGATCCGCCCCGGGGTGATCTCACCGTTGATAACTAGAACCTTGTTCACGGCGCTCCGAATGCCATACGCAGCCTGAGCGCGGGCGTCTTCAAGCCGATACGCGTATTCGTTGATGCGGAGGAGACCTTCCTCGATGTCGCGCACGATCTTCTGAGTCCCGACGACGAGAATGACTCGTCGGGCGCCGCTGACATAAGGCCCGAGCTGGCTGCCACTCATGGAAGCCGCGAGGAGCGACCCGGTCTCAGTGACCGCGTGGACGCTCCCGAGCATGACATCCGGCGCCGCGCCCAGGCGGCGAATCTCATTGGCCTCGGTCTCGCGATCCATGCTCCAGATCCGCGGGCGGACCGCCGCGTAGCGACCGGACTTTTCGATCTCGTATGTGATACCCAGCACATCGAGCGTTTGCGAGGCCCCCTGGTGCACCGGGGAGCCGTCAGGGATGAGGTCCAGCACAATCCGCTTTGCCGAAGCGGCATCCGGCGCCCGGAGGACTGTCATTCCATTCGCTGCGAGGGCGGCCATGGTTCTTTTCACTCGGACGTCGCCCGCCTTGGCGCCCCACCGCCGAGTCAGCGATCCATCCGGGTCGACCTGGACTTCTTTGATCATCCGTACTCCCCTTCCGGTAGTCGATATACTTGCGACTGCAAGTATCTTACCTTCAGGTGGTTGCATATGCAAGTAATCTTGGACACGGACGCCGCTGCTCGTTTCGATCGGATCGTGGCCAGGGAGGTGCCGGGCAGGCGCGGCTTACAGGCCTGGGACGCGCTGCTTCGGGCCCACGCCACGCTTTTGCGCCAGCTCGAGACCGATCTCGCAAGCGAGACCGGTCTGGCCCTGGCCGACTTCGACGTGCTTGCTCAACTGGCCATCGCTGGAGGTTCGTTGCGGATGACAGAGCTGGCCGATCGGGCCCTGATCTCACGTTCCGGCATGACTCGGCGCGTCACCCGGCTCGTTCACGAAAGCCTGGTGCGTCGTGCCCACGCCGATGGCGACGCACGCGGTGTCGTGGTTCAGCTGACAACTTCTGGATTGGACCGTCTGACCGTCGCAGCTCCGGTCCACATCCGCGGAGTTTCCGATCTATTCCTCACGAAGCTGAACGACCAGGAGCTCGCGATTCTCGAGAGCGCCCTCGCCAAGGTCACCCTCGACTGCACCTTTGGCTAAGGCGAGGTTCGGAGGCTTAGCACGTGGATTTGCGACGGGACATCAGCTTGCCCAGCCAGTGCGGGCCGACGTTCTCAGGTCGGTTGCTCTTCGAGGAAGGCGAGGGTTACCGCAGCAAACAGTGGCGAGCTGGCGATGTTGTAGTGGGTCAAGCCTGGCAGGATCGCGAGTGCGTGACCACCCGCCGGCCGGCCCTCGCCCATCCAGCCGCCGTCGCGCAGTCCGCCGCCAAGCAATTTGAACACCTCGACGTAGTGGCTCGGCGGAGCCATGTCGGCGTCGGCGGCGACGATCAGGGTGGGCACCTGGAGTCCGCGGACCTCGTCGGCGAAGTCGAAGTCCTTCGCCATCGACGCGCCGATCTTGTCGAGCAGCTTCGGGAAGTTCTCGGGGTGTGGCGCGACCCTCTGATAGAGCTGGTACATCGGTGTGTCTTTCATGAACTCGGCAGCGGCCGCGCTCACCTGGCCTTGCTGCACGCGCATCTCCGCAAAGATCGCGTCGGGGCGGATGTTCGCTGAGGCTGCGACCAGCCGTCGGACCTTGGCCGGGTACTTCGCCGCCGTGTGAAGCGCCACGCCACCGCCGAGCGAGTAGCCGACCACGTCCGGCTTGTCCAGCCCTAGGTGGTCGATAAGGGCGGCGATGTCGTCGGCCATCAGCCGAACGTCGATTGGCCGATCGATGTCAGCGGTACGGCCATGTCCCTGGAGGTCGGGGGCGATGACCTGGTGGTGCTCCGAAAGTTGCGGCAGCACGGGCCCGAACATCTCGTTCGACCCGAGTCCGCCGTGCAGGAGGATCATCGGCCGACCGGCACCGTGGGTCTCGTAGTAGAGGTTGATGCCGTTGACGTCGGCGTACTTGCCGGAGCTCTTGGTGTCGGTGGTCCGATCGGTGGTCATGGTCAGCCTCCTAACGTGCACGGGAACCGCAACGCAGAACATAGCCGAGACTTTGGCTTAGGGATTCGAGCAGCTGCGACGCGGCACGGTCTACGATCCACCCGGTCGTGTTCACGGTTGACCAACGGGAAGCCCTGCGCGAACGCGTATTGACCCTTGCCGAGAAGGACCGACGGGTCGTTGCTGGGGCCGTTGTCGGCTCCCTGGCACTCGGCGGCGGCGATCGCTTCTCCGACCTCGACCTCACCTTCGCCGTCGCCGACGAGGTGCTCGTTGTTG
>VBIU01000225.1 GCA_005880945.1 Chloroflexota bacterium
CGGCCCGAAGGCTAGCACCGATATCGTGGCAAACAGGAGCAGGGAGCACGGAGCAGTCATGAGGGAGCCAAACATGAGCCCTAACTCACGGCGGGTCAAGTCGTTAAACACATGCTTGCCCATGATAGCTAGTTTGCTATCATTAGGGCATGACCACGCCTGCCAGACTGCTCCGTCAGGCCCGTGCTCGCGCTGGTCTCAGCCAGCGCGCCCTCGCGCGCCGGGCGGGGACCGCCCAATCCGTGATCGCTCGGATCGAGTCGGGTCAAACAAGTCCCACCTGGGAAACGCTCGAGCGTCTGCTTGCCGCGGCGGCGTTTGAGGTGCGCGCCGAGGTTGAGCCCAGCGTGGTGGCCGGGTCGCACATGCTGGACGATGTGCCCCGCATCCTGGCCATGACACCCAAGCAACGGCTGCAGGAGGTGAAGAACCTGAGTGAGTTCCTCGCAGGAGCACGGAGCAAGGAGCAGCGGATGGCTGAGCAGACGGCCGTCGCGCCGCTCGATCCGGAACGCATCGTCCGGACACTCGCGAAGCACGGCGTCCGCTACGTTCTGATCGGTGCCCTCGCAGCCCGGCTGCAAGGCTTCCCGCGATTCACCGCTGACGCCGACATCACGCCCGCAAAGGATGCCGACAACCTCCAACGCCTGGCGTCGGCTCTACGCGAGCTCGAGGCACGGGTTTATACCGAACAGATCCCCGAAGGCTTACCGTTCGACTGCAGCCCCCAGATGCTCGCGCGCGCCGACATCTGGAACCTCATCACGAATGCGGGACGTCTCGATATCGCGTTTCGGCCTTCCGGCACGACCGGTTACGATGATCTCGCCCCGAATGCAGTGCATTTCGACGTAGACGGGTACGATCTCCGTGCCGCCCGCCTAGAGGACATCATCCGCTCCAAGGAAGCGGCGAATAGACCTCAGGACCGACAGGATGTGGTGGTGATGCGCGAGATGCTCAAGAGAAAGTGAGCACGGAAAACGGAGCAGGGAGCACAGGGCAGGGAGCAGGGAGCACGGAGCAGGGAGCAGAAAAGACACGATGTGCGGAGTTCTGGCACGTCTTGAATCCGATTAGTCCTCATCTTATCCCATGCACAAGTACCGCTCCATGATCGTTTGGCAACGATCACATGACCTTGTGTTGTGCGCTCTGAAGGAGACCGACAAGGCATACCATCCACGATCTCGTGCGCTATTCGATCAATTGCGGCGCGCTGCCATATCCGTCGAGTGCAATCTGGTTGAGGGCTACGCCCTCGGCACACCACCGTTATTTCGCAGGCACCTGCGGATAGCGATCGGATCCGCAGCAGAGACTGAGTCTCTAGTGCGCACGGCCGCAGAGATGGGGTATTTGACGCAGGACAGGACCAATAAGATGGCGGCTCTGCTTGATGAGATCTTGGCGCTTCTCTTCACGCTCATCCGGCGCGTGTCGCGCACCGGACCTTCAACCAGAACCTGAGCGTACTGCTCCCTGCTCCGTGCTCCGTGCTCCGTACTACTGCGTCAACCGAGCGCGTGCGCGGGAGAGCAAATCCGTCGTGGAGGGCGGTGAAGCTTGGGGGAGAGGGGTGGAGCTGCGGGCGCCCGAGGGCCGTTTGGACGCCGCTGGTGACGTGCTCGTACCGGCCCGCAGGCGCACCGCCGCGGTGCGCGCGACCGCGTCCGTGATCCGTTGCACCAGCCCTTCGGCACCCGTCTCATCCGTTGCCGGAGCGAACACCGCGAACTCGGCGGGGCCGGTGCGGCACACCGCGTCGGAGATCCGGCCGGCCCGCTTGACGGCATCCGCCAGCCGGTCCGCGCTGCCCGTCGTGAGCACCCCATCCGCCGGTTGAAAGACCGCGCAGGCGAGTGGCAGACCCTGGCGCGCGGTGAATGCCGCGAGCTCTTCGGAGCGGCGCGTCATCCCCGTCTCGTTGTACAGCCCGCTTGCGCGGTCCACGAGCCCCTCGGCGCCGATGCGATCCACCTCGAGCTTGCCCTGGACGTAGACGCCCAGGCGCAGCACCAGCTCTTCCATGTCCAGCGGGTCGCCACGGAGCTCCCACGCGCCGGCGCGCAGCGCTTCGATCTGCTGCGCGCGCAGCGCCGGTCCCGCGGTCGTGAGAATGATCGGCGTCGCGCGCGAGACGCTGGGCTCGGTGCGCAGCGCCCGGCACAGCGCGAGATTGTCGCTGGAGCGTTGATCGAGCGCCACATCGAGCAGGATGGCATCCGGCAGTTGGCGGCGGGCCAGATCGAGCACCTGCTGGCGCTTGGCCGTACCAATAACCCGATACCCGCCCTGCGTGAGCACGCTCTCGAGCGATTCGGTCAGCCATTTGTCGGCGTTCGCCAGCAACACCAGCGGCTCTACCGCCACAGGAGCCATGAGGCCGCTATGTTAGGGACTATGTTAGCTACCGCAAGCCGCGTGCTCGGGGCGCTGCTCCTCGTCACACTTTCGTCGTGCGCGACATTACGAAACGCTCTCACATTCGAGAAACCCCAGGTCGATCTGCAGAAGATCAACGTCACCAGTCTCGGATTGAGCGGTGGAACGCTGGACCTCGTCTTTGACGTGTACAATCCGAATGACTACCGGCTGCGCAGCACGCGGCTCGAAGTTGACCTCG
>VBIU01000222.1 GCA_005880945.1 Chloroflexota bacterium
CACGAGCAGGCCGGTGTCGGGCGCGAGGGCTTCGCGGTTGCCGCGGATATCGGTGGCGATCGGGACGGTGCCGCACGCCATCGCCTCGAATAACACCCGCGACAGGCCCTCGGTGTCCTGGTGGGATCCGCTCACGAGCGCGTCCGCGCACTGCATCCAGCGGTAGACGTCCTCGCGCTGCGTCAGGACCCGCACGTCGCCCGCGGCGCCGCGCTCGCGCGCCCGCGCGGCGATTTCGTCGAGGATTGTAGGGGGATGGGGAGTGCCGATGATGATGAGCGCCGGCCGGGGGCCGGGCGGCGGTGCCTCCTGCAGCAGGCCCATCGCATCCACGATGTCGAGGATGCCCTTCGGACGAGTGATCTGTCCCACGAACAGCAGCAGGAAGCGGTCCTCCGGCAGTCCGAGGGCGCGCCGCAGCCCGGCGCGGTCCTCGGGCGGCCGGAACAGCCGCAGGTCCGCCCCATCGGCGATCGTCCGAGAGCGCGCGGCCATGCGCGCCGAGCCGGAGAAGCGTCGCCGGGCAGCCTCGGAAACGCCGATGACACCGTCCGCGAGGCGCGCGAGGACGGGGTCGAGCCGGTCCGGCGCCGTGAGCCGAACGAACCACACAAGCTTGGTGGTGGTGCCGAGCTTGGCGAGGCCGCACGTGAGGGCGTCGCGCGGCGCGTCGGGCGCGACGATGTCGATCGCGCGCTCCTGAAGCAGCGCGCGAATGCGCCGGCTCGAGGCCCACACCTGGCGCAGGGTGCGCGGCTTGATCGGGTGGAGGGGGATATGGACCACGGGGCAGTCGAGGGCACGCAGATGGTCCGTGAGCTCCCCGGGGCCGGGACAAATGGCGAGGGGCTCAACGACCAGGCGGTTGAGGTGCTCGATGAGCAGCGCCATGCTGCGCTGACCGCCCATGCGCACGTGCGGGTGATGGCTCACGAAGGCCACCCGGAGCGGGCGGGTGACTCTCACGCGCCTATTATGCCCGCGACGGCCGCGCGCAGCTCCGCTATGCCCTCGCCTGTCGTGGCGCTCGTCAGGATGAGCTGGTCGGTGTCGACCCCTAGCGTTTCGCGCAACGCGGCCGCACGCACGAGCCGCTGGCCACGGCGCAACTTGTCACCCTTCGTGATCGCGGCGAGCACCGGCGTCCCCGCCGCCGCGAATGTGTCTTGCATCGCCAGGTCCTCGGACGAAAGGTCGCGGCGGATGTCGAGCAGCCACACGACCCCCGCGAGCCGCGGCCGCTCGAGCACGTGCACGAGAAGGCCGCGAAACGCCTGTCGCTCGGCGTGGCTCGCTCGCGCGTAGCCGTAGCCGGGGAGATCGATCAGATAGAGGGACGAGGGACGGGGGACGGGGGACGGGTGGGGCGCGGGCTCACTCGTCCCTCGTCCCTCGTCCCCCGTCCCCAGATGCACTTCGAACACATTCAGCGCTCTGGTCTTTCCGGGCGTCCTGGAGGTGCGTGCGATTCGCTGCCCGGCCACGGCGTTGAGCAGGCTCGACTTGCCGACGTTGGAGCGACCGAGGAAGGCGATTTCGGGGAGCGGTGCGGCGAGGGCGACGTCGGCGCGGGGAAAGGAGCCGACGAAGCGGGGGCTCGGGGAGGAGCCGCTCAGGCTTCTTTCTTCTGGCGGACGCGCTCCGTGACGAGCAGTGGGGGCCGGCCTTCGGTCACGCATTCCGCGGTGATCGCCACTTCGCGCACGTCGTCGCGGCTCGGGAGCTCGAACATGATGTCCGTCATCATCTCCTCGAGGATGGCGCGCAGGCCGCGGGCGCCGGTGCCGCGCTTCAACGCCTTCTGGGCGATGGCCTTGAGCGCGTCCTTCTCGATCGTGAGCCGCACGTCCTCGAGCTCGAACAGCCGCTGGTACTGCTTGGCCAGGGCGTTCTTGGGCTCGATGAGGATGCGCATCAGGGCGTCCTCGTCGAGCGCGTCGAGCGGTACCGCCACCGGCAGCCGGCCGACGAGCTCGGGGATCAGCCCGTAGCGCAGCAGATCGTCGGGCTCGACGTCGATGAAGGGGTTCTTCTTGACCTTCTCCGGCGTTCCCTTCGCGACCTCTTCCTTGGTGAAGCCGATCTGGCGCCGCCCCGTGCGCGACTCGATGATCTTCTCGAGGCCGTCGAAGGCGCCGCCGCAGACGAACAGGATGTCCTTGGTGTTGACCTGGATGTACTCCTGCTGCGGGTGTTTGCGGCCGCCCTGTGGCGGGACGCTCGCCACCGTCCCCTCGAGGATCTTGAGGAGCGCCTGCTGCACCCCCTCGCCCGACACGTCGCGCGTGATGCTCGGATTCTCCGACTTGCGGGCGATCTTGTCGATCTCGTCGATGTAGACGATGCCCCGCTCGGCTTCCGAGACGTTGAAGTCTGCGGCCTGGAGCAGGCGGACGAGGATGTTCTCCACGTCCTCTCCCACGTAGCCAGCCTCTGTTAGGGTGGTGGCATCGGCGATCGTGAAGGGGACGTCGAGGATGCGCGCCAGCGTCTGCGCGAGCAGCGTCTTCCCCACGCCGGTCGGGCCGATCAAGAGGATGTTGCTCTTGTCCAGCTCGACCTCGCCTTCGCGCGCCTGGTGCGAGTTGATGCGCTTGTAGTGGTTGTAGACCGCCACGGCGAGCGTCTTCTTCGCCTTCTCCTGGCCGATCACGTACTGGTCCAGCACGTCCTTGATCTCGGCGGGCGTGGGGACCTGGGTGATGGCCTCGGAGACCTCCCGCTCCTCGTCCTCCGCCAGGATCTCGTTGCAGAGCGCGATGCACTCGTTGCAGATGTAGACCGACGGGCCGGAGATGAATTTCCGGACGGAGTCCTTCGACTTACCGCAGAAGGAGCAGCGGAGGTGCTTATCGTGGGACATTGGGCCCTAGTATGGGACGGGGCCGCTCAGGGCGCAAGCGGTCACTTCTTTTTCCCGTCGTCAATCTCCTGGTAATTCGCGATGACGTGGTCAATAAGGCCGTATTCCTTGGCCTCTTCCGCCGACATGAAGCGGTCCCGGTCCATGTCCTTTTCGATCTGCTCGACTGCCTTGCCGGTGTGCTTGGCGTACAGCTCGTTGAG
>VBIU01000223.1 GCA_005880945.1 Chloroflexota bacterium
CCTCGCGACGAGCATCGAGTCCACCGCGGCAACCGGCGAATCGAGATACTCCACGAGGGCCAAGGAATCGGTGACGTTGGCGACCCGGGGAATGGTGTTCTTGCGGAGTTTGCAGTTATCCAGATTCGTCGCGACGACCGCACCCAGGCCATGCGTTCCCGTCTTGAAGACGAGGCCCTCGGGATGGAGACGGACCAGGCGGATGGTGTCCGACGGTGCCACGGCGGTGATCTTTACCGGCGCGCTGAGCGCCAGCGAATCGACCCAGAGGACGTTGGCACCGACGACGAACCATCCTCCGGCTGGTCCGATCACCTGACTGACAGAGTCGTACGAGACCGGAGAGCACTGGACGAAGCTGGGGGCGGTCGCCTTGACTTTGCCCGCCAGCAGGCCGGGCGTCGCCAAATCAGCACCAGTGGGCGAGGGGTCGCTGCAGCTCGAGGCCACCACCACCAGCGCGATCAACCACGACCGGACGAGGACGCGATGCGATGTCATGTCAGCTCCTACCACGAGACGGCGTATTGAGAGAAGTGGTGCAGCACCCCGGCGACATACTGAGCGCCCTGGCTCCAGGCGTTCTTCTTGACCTTGATCCACGTCGAGTCGGGTGGGGCCAGGTAGCGAATGACGTGCAGCGAGTCGCTGACTTGAGCGATCCGAAGCGTATCGGTCGTCGGCAGTCCGCAATCCTTGAAGTTCGTGAAGAGCAGTGCCGACCATCCGGCACCGTTGGTCCGGAACTGGAGGCCGTCGGGGGAGAAGCGAACCCACCGCACCGTGTCCGCCGGCGCGACCGCGGTGATGCTCACGGTGTCGCTCAGCGCCATCGTATCGACCCACAAAAAGTGGTTGCCGACCGCGATCAGCCCACCCGCGGGGCCGATCACTTGGGTCACGGAGTCGTAGGTCTGCGCACACGCGACCAAGCCAACACCCTTGGTCGGCTGCGATGGCCATTTGCCGCCGCGCTGGAAGGCGGGGACGCCCATGGGCGAGGGGTCCGCGCAGCTCGCGGCGGCGGCGAGCGCACCGAGCAGCGTGAGCGGGATCAGGGTGCGGCGAAGCGGCATACGATTCTCCCAATTCATGGATGACTCCTACCAGGCCACGGCGTAGTTCGAGAAATGCTGCAGCTCCCCGATG
The DNA here is from genome assembly GCA_005880945.1 of Chloroflexota bacterium. Classification (GTDB taxonomy): domain Bacteria; phylum Chloroflexota; class Dormibacteria; order Dormibacterales; family Dormibacteraceae; genus Palsa-872. The sequence continues at coordinate 1,150 of VBIU01000223.1, forward strand.
ACGTGGCGCCCCTTGCGCCCCTTCATGAAGCGATGGTCGTGAACCGAGACGGTGACCGGAGTCAAGAACCCGATGACGTCGAGGGCGTCGGTGACGAGCGCAATCCGGGGCGTGACCGTCTTGGGGACTCGACAGTTGTCGTACGCCAGCACGAGCATCGCCGTCGTCTGGAACCGAAGGCCCTCGGGCTGGAAGCGGACCATCGCCACTGTGTCCGATGGCGCGACCGCGGTGATCGTCACCGGCGCGCTGAGCGCTCCGGGCGGGACCACCAGCCAGTTGTGGCGTACTTCAATGAAGCCCCCCGCAGGCCCGATCGTCCGGGTCACGGAGTCGTAGGGGAGCAGCCGGCAGGAGACGAGGGAATCGCCGTCCTCGCTCCCCTCGCCGCCGTCGTCGACGTCGGTGCCGTCGTCGGCGCCGGGATCCGGCGTGTGCCTTCCAGCCAGCACTACCGAGGGGCGCGCGACGACGCCGACCGGCGATGCGTCCCGGCAGCTCAAGACGAGCGCGGCCGCACCGGCGAGGAGCCCGAGGGGAATCAGGAAACGGCGGACGATCATGCGATGCTCCGAATCGGCTGAAGTTTCTGAAGGCGAGCCTTCATTGGTCGGCAGAGGAGAGTTGCGTGCGTGAGCGCGATATACGACTCGGTGCCACAGGGTCGTTTTGACCCTGAGGGTGGGTCGATTGGGACCTCCGCGCGCGCGAAGAGGGCGCTGAGGTCCCGCGTCGCTTCGGCGTGGAGCTGAGACAGGTGGTGCACCTCCGCCCGCTGGATTACTTCGCGGAGCGCCCGTTCGGCGGCCGCGAGATCGCCCTCCGCCGCCCGCAGGACTGCCACGACACGCAGATCCTCGGCGTCGTGAATCGAGTTGGGCACGAAGCCGCGCAGCGCTCCGAGCGCGTCCAGGTCGTGGTGCGCCAAGTCCAGCTCGCCACGCAGGGCGCGGATCTCCGCGCGCGCCCGCAACGCCAGCGCCTGGAGCGTACCATCGCCCGCTGCCTCGGCCCGCTTTACCGCTTTGTCGGCCTCCGCCACCGCGCGGTCGAGAGCTACCATGCCACCGCGTACTGGGAGAAGTGGGTCAGCAGTGCCGCGACGCGCTTTCCCGCGGGGTCGTCCCTGGACGGCTCGTGCTCAAGGACTTTCAGGCCGTCGTCGGTGTACACGATCTCTTTTGGGCTTGACCCGTTCAGCGTGCAGTTCGCGTAGCTCATCACCAGCGCCACGGGCTTGTTGAACGTGAGCCCTTCGGGCTGGAACCGGATGCGGTTCAGCGAATCGGAGGGGGCGACTGCGGTGATCGTCGTTGGCTGCTTGAACGTGCCGCCCGAGATCGACAGCACGTGGCGGCTTACCTTGATGTCCCCGCCGGACGGCCCGATCACGGCAGTGACCGAGTCGTAAGCCATGGGTCGGCAACGCAGCAGGCCAGACGGGGAACTCTGACTCGTGGCGAAAACCGGGCTGGGCAGGTCGGGGGCGACCGGCGTGGGATCGCCGCAGTGCAGCACGAGGACGCCGGCGCTGATCGCCATCGCTGCAAAGCGGAGACGGGACGGCTTCATCTCCCGCACTCCCAATGGGCGTTCACCGACTGGCTCACCAGGCGACGGCATAGTTGGAGAAGTGCTGGAGATCCCCGATGACCCACTTCGCCCACTGGTCAGTGGCCGAGAACAGGTACTCCTGCACGTTCATGGAGTCGGAGACCAGGGCGATCCTGGGAGAACGCGTCCCCTGCGTCTTGCAATTCTTGTAGCTCATCGAAAGCGAGGCGGGTTGGCGGAATACGAGACCTTCGGGCTTGAAGCGTATCCAACGCACAATGTCCGAGGGCGCCACAGCGGTGATGCGCACGGTGTCGCCAAGCGCGCCGGGCGGAACATCCAGGGTATGGGGCCCGACGTTCAACTCGCCCCCTTCCGGCCCGATCACCTGCGTTACCGAATCGTAGGCCAATGGGAGGCACTGCACCAAGCGATTGCCGCCGGGCGGCAGCTTGAGGCGCAACGCCTGCATGGCTGGCGGCGCCAGATCGACCCCGACCGGCGACGGCGCGCCACAACTCGACGCGACCATGGTCGCGCCGACGAGCAGGGCGGTCGTAAGACAGCGAAGGTGCAAGCGAGGCTCCGAATACGAGGGTGGCGACCGGACGCTGAAGCACGAAACGTTCCGGCGTCAGCTCTGGACGTAGCTCGTTGATTCGTCGGGGCTTGTGCGTGCAAACGCGATCGGAATGGGAGTGCACCAGGGTCGTTTCGTCCCTGGGGGCGGGGCGATTTGAACCGGTCGAACGCGAGGCTTAGCTTCCGACCCGGTCCCGATCGCTCAACTGCGACGCTGGAATGCGCCACATCCGCACCAGCGCCAACCATGAATCCGGCCTGATTGTGACTTCGCTGACACGCCGATTGACGGCGGCAACATTGTCCGGGGCATACAGGGTGGCGGCCGGCACATCGGTGTTCCACAGCGCGATGGCGCTGCGCAACTGGCGCGTCGCTGCCTCGCGACTGCGCGTCCGGGCCGCACCCTCCAGCAACCGATCGAGCTGCGGATTGTCGTAGCGGCCGGGGTTCGGCCCGCCGAATCCGCGCCGCGTCCAATTCTGGAGTGTCGCGTCGATGGGCGACGGCCCTGAGGCCCACGCCCACAGCACCGCGTCGAACTGTCCCGCACCCACTCGTTGCTGCACCACGCTGAGATCTACCTCGTCGATGCGAACATCCCACCCGAATGGCTGCAACTGCGCCTGAATCAGACGCGCGTACTGCCGGCGCAGACCGCTCGTGGTGGGCACGAGCAGGTGGAACGCTCGCCGGCCGCGCTGCGCCGCCAGCAGCCGCGCCGCGGCGACGGAGTCGTACGCCAGATTACGGGCCAAGCTAGAGTCCCACAGCGACCAGAGACGTGGCATCGGACCCGGCGGCACCGCCGCGAGATCGCCCCCTCCCCAGACGTTGTGCAGCATGCCGTCGCGATCGAGTGCCATCACCACCGCCCGGCGGAGGTCGCGGTTGCCGAACAGCGGATGTGGAGCGCTCGTGTCTCCAGCCGCTCGCAGGTTGAACGCGAGAAAGCCATACGTGTTGCCGGGGTACGGATAGGTTGCCAGGCTGGCCACCCGGCGATGAGCTGCGTCACCGCGACGTCGAGATTGGGCGTAAAGCGCCAGATCAGCCGGCGCAGGTGTGGCCGCCCGAGGAAGAAGGTCGAATCAGCGGCCAACTCGAGACTTTCTCCGGCCTTCCAGCTCACGAACTGGTACGGGCCGTCGCCGATCGGCTGCCGTCCGAACGGCGCGGCCTGCCACGCCGTGCGCGGCACCGCGCGCAGGAGATGCGCGGGCAGCACGCGCATGTGATAGACCGCATCGTAGAACATTTCGGCGTAGGGACGGCGGAACCGAAATACGGCGGTCAGGGAGTCGGGGGCCGTCACAGCGATGATCTCGCGCAGGGCGGACCGCGCTGGCGAGTCGACGGTCGAATCGGAGTAAATGTCGAACGTGAAGGCCACATCGGCCGCTGTGACGGGCACTCCGTCCTGCCACTTCGCTCGTGGGTCGAGGTGGAACGTTAGCGTGACGCTGTCGGTCCAGTCCCATCGGGCCGCGAGCTGCGGAACGAAGTCGTCGTCGCCGATGGTATTGGCCGACATCCCGACGTCGGCAAGCTTGAGGAACAGCTGATCCGACACATCGCGCGCGGTGGCCAGCTGGATGATCGGGGGCAAGAGGATGTCCGGCTCACCTGCGGCCGCAATGACCAGCGTCCCACAATAGTCGCCGCTACATCCGCCGCGCGCCGTGCATCCGATGAGCGAGCCGACCAGCAAGGCCGCGGCGACCGAGGGGAAGCTTCTGCGTGACGGGTTCATGGAGGGCCAACGATGCGTCCAGTTTCGCGACTTGTACAGTCGCGCCCATCTACATCGACCGCGCGGTCGACTCCACCCACCAGCCTTCATCCGGGTCCTCACCCAGGTCGAGAGCGCCGCTCAAGAGGCGCCGCAAGCGCCGCGGTGAGATCGAGAGCCGCCGCGCCGCCTCGCTGCGATTCCCCCCGCTCATCCGTACCGTGGCGCGGACGGCGGCGGCCGTGATCTGGTGCAGCGGCGCGGGGAACGGAATCGGGCCGTCCTGGGTGGACCCGGCGTCCCCGGCAGGCAGGAACTCGTCCGCGCTCAACTCGCCACGGGGCGAGAGGAGCAACGCCCGTTCCAGCGCATTCTTCAGCTCACGGATATTCCCGGGCCAGGGATGGCTGCGGAGCTGGCGGATCACGTCGGGCATCAGGGCGGGGACGGGCAGGCCAAGCTCGTGCGCGAGCCGCGCGAGCAGCGCCCGCGCGACGATCATCAGGTCGTCGCCACGTTCCCGGAGCGGCGGCAGCTTGAGCACGACCGTGCTCAAACGGAAGAAGAGGTCCTCGCGGAACGTCCCCCCGCGCACGCGCTCCGCGAGATTATGGTTGGCCGCGGCGAGAATGCGGACGTCGACGGCGCGCGACTTGGTGCCGCCAACCCGCCGGATCTCCTTGTCCTCCAAGACGCGCAGCAGCTTGGCCTGGACGGCGAGCGGCAGGTCCGCGATCTCGTCCAGGAAGAGCGTGCCGGTATCGGCGACTTCGAACAGCCCCGGCTTGGCTGCGTGCGCATCCGTGAACGAGCCGCGCTCGTGGCCGAACAGTTCGGACTCAATGAGTTGCTCCGGCAGGGCCGAGCAGTTGACGGCAACGAACGGCGCGCCGTGGCGCGGTCCGCCGCCGTGGATCGCTCGCGCGAGGAGCTCCTTCCCGGTCCCCGTCTCGCCGACAATCAGGGCGCCCGCGCTCCGGTGCGGCAGGAGTCGCGCCGCCCGCGCCAGCTCTTTCTTGAGCGCTGGGCTCTCGCCCACGATGGCGGCGAACGCGTCGTCATTCCCGTCGTCCCCCTCCGCCGTGCGCGCCCGTCCGGCGTTCACCGCGGCGCTCACGGCGTTCCGGAAGACCTCGAGATCGTCGGGCAGCGCAAAGTAGTCGTTCGCACCATGGCGCACGACGTGCATGGCCGTCCGTCGTCCCGGGTCCGTGCCTACCACGAGCGCCGGCATGCCGGGCGGGACCCGGTGGCTCCCGAGCCACTGGATCGCGTCCCGCTCAGCGCCACCGGCTGCGACGATGACGGCCACCGTCCCAGGCTGAGGTTTGACGTCGGCCACCGGCTCGACCAAGTCGATTACGACGCCAAGGTCCTCGGCCAGGTCGTTCCAGAACTCGCCGAACGCAGCCGAGATGACGACCACACTCAGTCGTGCGTTCACGCAGCCTCCATCGCATGTTGCCGAGCCAGGGACGCGCGAAAGGCGTCATAGACGGCCTCGGACCACCACGCCCGGCAGCGCTCGATCTCGGCGAGCGCCGCGTCGAAGCTCAAGGCCGGACGGTAGGCGCGGTCGGTCGTCAGCGCGTCGAACACGTCGACGATCCCCACGACCTGCGCCGACACGGGGATCTCCTCGCCGCGCAGGCGATCGGGATAGCCGGTGCCGTCGTAACGCTCGTGGTGCCAGCGGATGATCGGCTTCAAGTCCCACGGGAAGTCCACTGCCGCGAGTAGCTCGAGGCCCCAGATCGGGTGCATCTGCACGATCTCGAACTCTTCCCGCGTCAGCGGACCAGGCTTGTTCAGAATCTCGTGCGGCACGCGCACTTTGCCGAGATCGTGGAGGTAGGCGCCGAGGCGGATCGTGGTCTGGGCGGTGTCATCGAGCTCGAGCTGGCGGGCGACGGCGAGGGCGCTCTGCGCCACGCGCTCGCAGTGACCGAACGTGTAGCTGTCCGCGGATTCGATCGACTGGCCCCATTCGCGCACGACGTCGAAATACGTCGTCTCGAGCTCGGCCACCTTGCCGCCGACGTGCACGAGGTCCATGCGCGCATCGAGCCGGCGGAACAGGCGGTGCGCCGTGTTCAGCAGCGTCAGCGCATCCTGGTTCCGGCCCATCGTCTGCAT
>VBIU01000219.1 GCA_005880945.1 Chloroflexota bacterium
ATCCGACCTGCATCGCGTGGAGTCGCACCACCGCCTGCTCCGGCTTGCCCGCCGCCACGCGATCGGCGGGCAGCTCGACGCCGTGTCCGACCGAGTTCCGGACGAGGTGGAGAAGGGGGGAGACGAGCTCTTCGAGCACGCCGCGGTCCACCTCGATGTCCTCGCCGATCACCTCCCAGCGCACGTTCTTGCCGCCGGCACGTGCGGAATCTCTGACAGTCCTGTGCAGGATTGGCTCGAGCGTGCCGACCGGCACCATGCGCGTGCGCTCGGTGACCTCCTGGAGCTGGTTGATCACCTTGGTGAGCTCGCGATACTCCGTCACCGCATCCGGGTCGAGGTGCAGCTCGGAACCGAATGCGTGGCCCACCCGCAGCTGCGCGGCCGAGGCCTCGCCGACCAGCCGGTTGAGCTCGTCGATTCGCGCCACCGGCACTTCCAGAGTCGCTGCGTCCAGGTGCTTGCGGTCCGTCTGGCCCGCCGCCTTCGGCGCGGCGGCCGGTGGCGTCGCCGGAGGCGCGGCCGGTGGCGGTGCGGCTGGCGGGGGCGTCGGGATGACTGGCGCAGCGTCCACAGGCGGCGGCGAAATTGATGGCAGAACAACACGGGGTGGCGCGACCGGCATCGCGGCAACGGGCGGCGCGGCGGCTTTGACAGTGGCGACCGGAGTCGGGAGCGGGGCCGCGGCGGAATCATGATCCGGCGGCTCAATCACGAGAGGCGCGGCCGGTGCGGTCGGTGCGGTCGGGAGCAGGTGCTCGAGCGCCGCCTCGTCGCTGGCGTCCTGCTCGCCCGCGGCCGCGCTGGCGATGAGCCGGCCGAGGCCGTCGACGACGAGGAGCATCGCATCGGTCAGCTCTGGAGTCGATCGGCGCGTTCCCGCCCGCAGCTCGACCAGCAGGTCTTCGAGCCGGTGGGCCAGGCGGCTGACCCGCATCATGCCGACCATTCCGGCGGCGCCTTTCATGGTGTGCGCCTCACGAAAGATCGCGTCGATGGCAGCGTGATCGTCCGGCGCCGTCTCCAAGGTGAGCAGCCCTGAGGCGATGCGCTCGAGATGGCCTTTGGCCTCTTCGACGAAAAGCGGCCGGAACTCGTCTTCTAGCTCGCCCGTTTCAAATCCAGCTGGTTCTTCACCAGCTCCTCGATGTCGACGAGCACCACGAGGCGTCCGCCGCTGCTGTAAACGCCGAGCTCGCCCGGCTGGGTGCCGGGACCGACCGGCTCCTCGAAATCGGCAGCGATCGGTAGCTCCTCCGCTGCCATGGCAACCATGTCCTTCTCGCCGCTGACGAGCACGGCGAATGGCGGTTCGCTGAGGCTGCCGGTCCCAGTGAGCACTCCTGTGTCCAGCAAGGGAACGATCTCCCCGCGGACGTTCACCACGCCGAGCAATCCTGGCGGCGCCAGCGGCACGCGGGTCACCATCGGGTGGCGCAGGACCTGGTGCACCGATGCCATCGGCACCGCGAAGAAGGCGCCGTTGGCGGCCACCACGAGGACGCGCGTCATCTGTTCTAGTCCCGCTCCAGTCCGCGAGCATCGATCTTGGCCGCCAGCTCGGCTTGAGCGACCGCGGTGGAAGCGGCCTCCTGCGCAGCGGCTGCGACAGCGCGGCTTCGGTCGGCAATGAGCTCAATCGCGAGCTTCACGCTGGCCGCCGCTGCTTGCTGCTTTTGCACAGCCGGGGCGACCTTGCCGCTCACCTCGGACATCTGCTGGGTAAGGCTCATCCAGCGGTCCAGCTGCTGGCCGCGCCGCTCGATGGCGAGCACCGCCTCGCTGCTCGTCGCCTGTGCGCCTTCCGTGAGCTTGGCGATCCGGGCGGCTGCGGCCTTGGAACGCTCCGCAAGCCTGCGCACCTCGTCCGCGACCACCGCGAATCCGCGCCCTGTGTCGCCCGCGCGAGCCGCTTCGATCGCCGCATTGAGGGCCAGGAGCGCGGTCTGGTCCGCGATGTCGTTGAGGAGCTCGAGAACCCCCTGGATTTCGTTGACGCGCCTTGCGTTGGCCAGCGTGCGATCGGTGGAACCTTGCAGGTCCGTCTGGGCACGCTGAATGTTCGCGCGCAGCTCGCCCGCCTGGTCGACGACCGCAGCGACCGACTCCGCGATCGAGGCTGAGCTGGTCGCGAGCGACTCGAGCTCAGCCGAAGTCTGGGCCGCGGCCTGTGACTGCTCAGCGGTGCTCGCGGTGAGCCGCTCGGCCGAGACCGACAGCCGCCCCGCTGAAGCGCTCGCCTCTCCGCGGAGCCGCGGTATCTCCATCACCAAACGGTCCAGCAGAGCGTTGAAGGTAAGCGCCAGACGCCGCGTCTCGCCACCTCCGCCAGGCACCGTGCGCGCTGACATGTCGCCCGAGCCGACGCTGGCGGCGGCGCGCGACAGCGCGAGCACCGGCCTCGCCGCCAGCCACGTCGATACCGAGAGGGTGGCAATGAGCCCAAGCGCCGCCGCTATCTCCAGCCACAGCCCACGTTGAGCAAGGTTGAAGGCCGTGGCCAGGACGACGAACGGCAACACGACCACCAGCGAGCTGAGAAGCATCCAGACGAAGAAGCTGTCCCACGGCCGCAGGTCCGGCAGGTCCCGCCGATCCGGCTTTGGTTCCGGGTCACCCGTCTGGAGGAGGCGGATGTTTTTCGCCACGCGACCTGTGACATTCCTCGGCGGGGCTGCTTTCAGAGGCACGACGGATTGCGAACCCGGTTTCTTAAGCTCCACCGTCTGGCTCCTCGTTTCTCTCCCATCCGGAACCCGCCAGCTCTGCCGCAAGCTGGCCCTGCCGCGCCGCGGCTCCCGCAATCTCCTGTGCGGTGGCGGCGACGGAGCGGCTGCCCTCGGCGATGTGCTCGATGGCGAGCACCACCTGCTCCGTCGTCGAGCGTTGCTGCTGCGTCGCCAGCCTGACCTCGTCCCCGGCTTTGGTCATGGCCTGCATCATGGCCAGCCCGCGCTCCATCTGTTTGACGCCCTTCTCGAGCGCCATCACGGTCTCGCTGCTCTGTGCCTGGGCGCCCTCGACCAGCTTGGCGATCTGCGCCGCGGCGGCCTTGGAACGCTCGGCCAGCCGCCGCACCTCGTCGGCGACCACGGCGAAGCCGCGCCCGGCGTCGCCGGCGCGGGCAGCTTCGATGGCCGCGTTGAGGGCGAGCAGGTTGGTCTGGTCGGCGATGTCGTTGATCAGCTCGAGGATGCCCTCGATCTCGTTGACGCGCCCGGCGAGGGCGAGGGTGCGATCGCCTGAGGCGCGCAGGTCGGTCTGCGCGAGCTCGAGGTTGGCCTGCGCCTCGGTTGCCTGCATGGCGACCCGCCCGATCGTTTCAGCGACAGCAGCGGAGCTGCGCGCGACCTCTTCCATGCTGGCCGAGGTGGCGGTTGCGGCGGTGGTCTGCTCGAAGGTCGCCGCGGCGAGCTGCTCGGCGACCGCCGACAGCTTGCTGGCCGACTCCGTGACCTCGCCTCGGAGGCGGAACAGCACGCCGCTCAGCCGCTCGACCATGGCGTTGAAGGTGACTCCGAGGTGGCGGACCTCCCCGCCGCCCTTGACCCCGACTCGAACCGTCAGGTCCCCGGCCTCGGCCCGAGCGGCTGCGCGCGAGAGCGCGACGATCGGCCGGATGGTGAACCTGGTGAGGATGATTGCGAACGCGATCATCAGCAGCGCGCCCGCCGTCTCGGCAAGCAGCGTCCATCGCGCCTGGTCGTAGACCGGAGCCAGCGCCGCCGCGGCGTCGGTCGAAGCGATGATCACCCAGCCGAGGCTGGCAATCGGGCTGTAGCCGGCGAGTACGTCTCGGCCGCGGAAGTCGGTCATTCGCGCCCAGCCCGGCCCGGCGTCAAGGGCGCGGTCTACCTCCGATCCCTCCGCCATCACGTTCAAGGCGCCCTTGGAGACCATCGTGGCGTCATCGGGGATCTGGCCCCAATCAGAGCTGTAGATGAGGAAGTGCGCGCCGTTCGCAATGTGCACCTCCTGGTTGCTGGCGGAGCCGGCCGCTCGCCCGTATGGGTCCAGGAGCGTGGCCAGCGCAGCGACGTTGAGGTCGCCCGCGACCACGCCCTGCGTCTTCCCATCGGCGCCGATGATCGGAGCCGTCATGATCCAGAGCACGCCGCTTCCGGCCCGCCGGATCGGCTGCAACGTCTCGATCGTGAGGCTGTTCGTAAAGGTCACCACGGCGCTGTCTCTGAGGTCGGGGTCCCCCGCGCTGGTGACTATGACCTTGCCGGTGGGGCCGACGATCTCGATGGCTTCGAAAGCGGGATCGGCCCCCGGAGGCCTCGATGCGGCCGCGTTGACGCCGGTCTTGCCAATGCGGTCGGTCGCGTCCTGCGCGATCTGGCGCAGCTCGGCTTTGCGTTCACCCAACCAGGCTCCGATACGAATCGCGGTCGCCTCCGCTGTCGCCTGCGTGCGAGCGGTCGCGGCGTCGGTGCTCGTCTTGACTCCCTGATCGAAGGTCAGGAGGCCGAGCACCGCAACCACAGGCAGGGAGACCAGCAGCGAACCGGCCAACACCCTGGCGAAGAAGCTGTCCCAGGGCCTGTGCCCCGGCGTTCGAAACGGTGAGCGTGCCGGCAGGTCGGGCAATCGAGACAGCCGAACGTCCGGCGCCGGGACGACGACCAGCTGGTCGTCCTGTGTCTTCCTAAGCGCCACGGGCGGCCTCCGACGGACTGTCCCAGCCCGTGCCCGCGAGCTGTGCGGCCAGCTCACCCTGCCGGGCCGCGGCGGCCGCGATCTCCTGCGCGGTCGCGGCGACCGAGCGGCTGCCCTCGGCGATGTGCTCGATGGCGAGCACCACCTGCTGGGTAGACGAGCGCTGCGCCTGGCTGGCGAGCTGCACCTGGCCGCTCACCTCGGTCATGGCCTGCATCATGGCCAGCCCGCGCTCCATCTGCTTGACGCCCTTCTCCAGCGCCATCACGGTCTCGCTGCTCTGTGCCTGGGCGCCCTCGACCAGCTTGGCGATCTGCGCCGCGGCGGCCTTGGAACGCTCGGCCAGCCGCCGCACCTCGTCGGCGACCACGGCGAAGCCGCGCCCGGCGTCGCCGGCGCGGGCAGCTTCGATGGCCGCGTTGAGGGCGAGC
>VBIU01000220.1 GCA_005880945.1 Chloroflexota bacterium
AAAGGGGAGTTGGACGAGGTGGACGTGGTGTTCGCGAAGTTCAATAGCGCGGTGAGTACGCCACCCACGACGCTACGGATCCTACCGGTGGATCCTCCAAAGGCCAAGCAGGGCGCCCTGAATTACATCCTCAGGCCTTCTGCCGAGGAAATCCTCGAGCAGCTCCTTCCCTTATATGTGCAGAACCAGATGTACCGCGCGCTCGTCGAGACCGCGGCCGCCGAGCACGGCGCCCGGCGCACGGCCATGAAGAATGCGACGGACGCGGGGAGCGACATGTTGAACATCCTGCAGCGCACCTTCAACCGCGCGCGGCAGGCGCAGATCACGCAGGAGCTCGCCGAAATCGTCGGCGGCGCCGAAGCTCTCAAAGGATAAGTCATGGCGACAAAGACCAAAGAAGCAAAACACAACGTCGGCAAAGTCGTGCAGGTGATCGGCCCTGTGCTCGACGTGGAGTTCGAGCCCGAGCAGCTGCCCGAGCTCTACAATGCGGTCACGGTGCAAGTCGATAGTGGCCAGCTCGTCGCCGAAGTCGAACAGCACATCGGCCGCAATCAGGTCCGCGCCGTCGCGATGAGCTCGACCGACGGCGTCGTGCGCGGCATGGAAGTCGTGGACACGGGCACGCCGATCACTGTTCCGGTCGGCAAGCCGGCGCTGGGACGCATCCTCAATGTCATCGGCGAGCCCGTGGACGAGGGCCCGCCGATCCCGAAGGACGCGGAGCGGTGGCCGATTCATCGCGGCTCACCGAAGTTCGTCGACCTCGAGCCGAAGACCGAAGTCTTCGAGACCGGCATCAAGGTCATCGATCTCATCGCGCCGTTCGTGAAGGGCGGCAAGATCGGGTTGTTCGGTGGCGCGGGCGTCGGCAAGACCGTCGTGATCATGGAGCTGATCCACAACGTCGCGATGGGACACGGCGGGCGGTCTGTGTTCTGCGGCGTGGGGGAACGCACGCGCGAGGGCAACGACCTTTACCTCGAGATGAAGGAAAGCGGCGTGCTTGGCTCGGCGGCGCTGATTTACGGCCAGATGAACGAGCCACCGGGCGCGCGGCTGCGCGTCGGATTGTCCGGTCTCACCGTCGCGGAGTATTTCCGCGACGTCGAAGGCCAGGACGTGCTGGTGTTCATCGACAACATCTTCAGGTTCACGCAAGCGGGTTCCGAGGTCTCGGCGCTCCTCGGGAGAATGCCGTCAGCCGTCGGCTATCAGCCGACACTCGCGACCGAGATGGGCGAGCTGCAGGAGCGCATCACTTCGACGAAGAAGGGATCGATCACGTCGGTGCAGGCGATCTACGTGCCGGCCGACGATCTCACCGATCCGGCGCCGGCCACGGCGTTCTCGCACCTCGATGCGACCGTCGTGCTCGACCGCGCCATCGTGGAGCTTGGCATCTATCCGGCGGTCAACCCGCTGTCCTCATCCAGCCGCATTCTCGACGCGCAATACCTCGGCGAGCGGCACTACAAGGTCGCGGTCGAAGTGCAGCGCATTTTGCAGCGCTACAAGGACCTGCAGGACATCATCGCCATCCTCGGGATGGACGAGCTGTCGGAGGAGGATAAGCTCCTGGTCGCCCGTGCCCGGCGCGTGCAACGGTTCTTGTCGCAGCCCTTCTTCGTCGCTGCCCAGTTCACGGGGTTGGAAGGCAAGTACGTGAAGCTCGAGGACACGATCGCCTCGTTCGAGCGGGTCGTAGCGGGGGAGTTTGACCAGCTGCCCGAGCAGGCGTTCTACATGCAGGGGGGCATCGACGACGTCATCGCGCAAGCCAAGAAGATGGCGTCCGCCTGATGCACGTCTCCGTAATATCGGCGGAGCGGTCGGTGTTCGATGGCGAAGCGGACGCCGTCGTCGCACCGGCGTACGACGGTCTCGTAGGGATTCTCCCACGCCATGCCCCGTTCATGACCCTCCTCGGGGAGGGAGTCGTGAAGATCAGCCAGTCGGTGACTGAAAAAGTGACAACGCGGCTGCAGGTGGCGGGGGGCTTTCTTCAAGTGGCATCGAACGTTGTGCGCATTGTGGCACGGAGCGCCCGCCCCGTCGACTCTTGACTTTAACGTTGCTTTTTCCAACAGTGGTGCCGGTCTGCAAGGCCCTAAAACACCTAAAATCCCTTTTTCCCCCGGAGGGTAGGTATGAAGCGGCTCGGACTGGCAATACTCGCGGTGGCGCTGTGTATGACCGCCACCCGCACCGCGATGGCGCAGGGTCATCTGCGCTATGGCGTGCAGGCAGGTTTGCTGATGCCCGTGAGTGATTACAACACTGCCGACAAGATGGGCTTCATCGGCGGCGTCGGCGCCACCTACTGGCTGCCGGGAACAGGCAACATCGGCGTCAGGGGCGACGTGTCGTATTCCTCTACAGCCCACAAGAGTCCCGTCACCGGCAACACCAAGATTATTGGTGGCACGGCGTCCTTTGTTTATGCCTTGCAGCCCGCCAGCGCGCCTGCGCGTTTCATGCTGACGGCCGGCGTGGGTTTCTATAACCTGGATTTCGGCGGAGCCACGCCCAAGCAGTCCAAGCTGGGCTTCGGTGGTGGTGCGGCCGTCGCTTTCAAAATGGGCTCGAGCAGCTCGCGCCTGGTGGTGGGCACGCGGTACACCTCGGTCGCGACCGACGGGGCGAGCAGGCTGACCTTCCTGCCGATCACGGTCGGGCTGAGCTTCGGGAAATAATCGACCTTTTGCGGCGTGAGCCGCGTCACCAGGTCGAAGGTAAATGACGGCCCGCCAGCACTCTAGCTGACGGGCCGTCGGCTTTTCAGGGGACGCCTAGTTGACAGAAACCCATGTGGTTCTTAACGATGTGGCGGTTTTCACCACCCCAACTGGAGGTTGGTATGCGGAAGCTTACGAGTACTCTGGTGGCGGCGGCGGCCCTGGTAGCGCTCCCCCACCTCGCACTTGCCCAGCGGACGCGTGCGGCTGCCGCTGGCGGTCCCAAGAACGAAATAGGCGTCGATCTCGGCGCGGCGTATAGCCATTACGGCAGCGGCTGCACCACGAGCTGCGGTGCGTTCGAGGCTGGAACGCCGGTCGATATTCGGTGGGGCTTCATGTCCAACGGGCCGCTTTCGTTTGAGCCTCGGTTTACGCTCAGCTACTTCACCGGCCTCGGTGGCCACGACCTGTCGTTCACTCCCGACGTGAACGTGATCTACCGGATGGGGAGGTCCAGCGCGCGGAAGGGTCTGTACCTCACGGGCGGCTTGGGCTTCGCGATTGGTAACAGCTCCGCTCCCGGGCCGCGCGGGACGACTATAAGCACGTCCGCGACGCAGTTGTCGCTCAACGCTGGCGTTGGCAAGCGGATTCCGATGGAATCCAATGCCTGGCGCATGGAAGGGTTCCTGCGCTACAACTTCGAAAACAGCGGCAAGGGCATTCCGAGCCGTTTGGATATCGGTGCCCGGTTGGGCATCTCGTTCTGGCGTTAAACTCGTAGCGGGCAATCGATGGCCCGTCGGGCGTGTACGCCGGGCGGGCCATCGGCATTACCACCCCACCCACCTGGAGGTCTTGGTATGCGGAAGCTCTTCGGCGGGATCGTTGTGGCGGCGCTCGCGCTGTCGCTGACGACAGCCGCGCAGGCGCAGCGGAGGACGACGTCAAGCGCCTCCATGGGCGGCGCCAAGCACGAGCTAGGCGTCGACGTTGGCATTGCCTACATCAAGCCTTCCAACGTCTCCGGCGGGATCGGGATTACGACTCCGTTCGATGTCCGATTCGGGTTCGTGCCGCGATCGGGCAAGATCATGTGGGAGCCGCGGCTCACGCTCGACTTCAGCACCGTCGGCGGGAATACGACTTATCGGTTTACACCTGACGTCAACGTGCTGTACGCTAACAGCCCCGGTGGGCACCGGCGCGGCATGTATTTCACCGGTGGCGCCGGTCTCGTCATGGGTGATCTCGGCGCCGGCAGCGGCACGGCATTTCAGCTCAATGGCGGTGTGGGTTGGCGGAAGCCCTATGAGAGCGCCGCG
>VBIU01000016.1 GCA_005880945.1 Chloroflexota bacterium
CGCAAGCGCGCAAGGTGCCGTACATGACGATCGCCGGCGCTCGAGAAGCGGAGGCGGGAAGGGTCAACGTGCGCGACCGCGCGGGCGCGCAGACAGACGAATCGCTTGACGAGTTCGCCGAACGTGTCGCGCTAGAGGTCGCGGAGCGAAGGCGCTAGCTACAGGCCGCCGGGGATTCGGCCGGCGCATATTCCCTTGGCCGTTATGGGAACCATCGTCCCGGTCACCCAGTCGCCTACGCGGGCGTGGCCTTGAGCGTCGGACCCAAGGATGCGTGAGCCGTCAATCCATCCACACGCCTGAAAGCTCGGAAACGTCGCGTGCGAACCCTCGACCGTGGTATCCAAGAAGTTCGACTGATTTCCCTCCACCACAGCCGACTGGTTTCCGTTCGGAGACAGGTATGCCGGGGTTTGGCCCTGGATCGAGAACGTCCGAGTCATCGTCCCACTCCAGTCGAGCACGTTTGCCTGGGCGTCGGTTTCGCAAACCGCGCCGGCGGCAGACGGCGGGCCGGCGATGACGCATGTGGGGCCGCCTAGGGTGAACCTGCGCGCCGCTGTGGACGGGTCGATCACGTGAAGCTCTTGCGGACCGCAGCAGAACGGACCCTCACCCTGGGCGCACGCGGGGACTTTCGCGACCACGAGGCTGCTTCCGTGCCAGCCCGTTGGCCAAAGGCCGAACGCCCCGGTCTCCGTGAAGATCACCTTGTGTTGCGTGCCTCCGTTCAGATCCTCGACGTACAGGCTCGTCGCCACGCCGCTGGCGGTGAAATCGCTGACCACGACCGCGATCCGCTTGTCGTCCGGGCTTACCGCGAACGTGCTTCGTCGCTGAGCGCCCACCGGAACTGTCGTCGCGCGAGCGGTTTGACCACCCGGGCTCAAGAATCGGATAACTCCCTGGGCGTCCATGAAATAGACGCGGCTGTTGCTCGTGCTGACCGGTGGGGGCAGGACCGCGTTGGCCCCGTTCCCGCATGTCAGCGCTGCGGGCTTGCTCGCCTGGCCGGTGCTCGCCACCTTGCCGTCGGCGCCGACCAGGCTCACCGTGTAGTTGTCACCCGAAGCCCCATCGACGATGACGCCATAGGCGCCTTCCGAAGGGAGAGGCGACGGCGAAGACGAGGCCTGCGGTTCGGAGGAGGGTGAGGCAGTCAGGGCGCTCGAGGGCGACGGCGCGGAGCCCGATCCTCCGCCCCCGCACGCGCCTAAGAGGGTGGCCAGGACCAGGAGCAGCGGGGACAGCTTCACGGCGCCGACATTGTGACCTGCCATCGCGATCAGCAACATGACTTTGCGCATCTCGTGACGTTTCCGGTACCATCCTCCAACTGAAGCAGGGGACCGACCCTCACCCATCGGGCACCGCTCGAATGGGTACGGAAAGGCGGATGGCCTCGGCTATCCGTTTTATTTTTGTTTGGAGGACGAAGACAACACTGAATTTGGCCGAGGTAACGTCTCATCTCGTTTAAGGAGCTAAGGATCAACGATCAGATCCGCAGCTCCGAAGTGCGGCTGATCGATGACCAGAACAACCAGCTCGGTGTGCTCTCACTCGACGCGGCTCTGCGCATCGCAAGCGAGAAGGGACTCGACCTTGTAGAGGTGGCGCCACAGGCCAGCCCGCCGGTCTGCCGGTTGATGGACTACGGACGATTCAAGTTCGAGACCATCAAGCGGGAGAAGGACCAGCGGCGCAAGCAGAACGTCATCAAGCTCAAGGAGATGAAGCTTCGCCCGAAAGTGGCGGAGCATGATTTCCAGACCAAGTTCAAAGGGTTGAAGCAGTTCCTCGAAGCAGGCGAAAAGGTGAAAGTGACGATCATGTTCAGAGGGCGTGAGATGGTCCACCAGGACATCGGGAGAAGGATCCTCGACAGGGTCGCGGACGACGCGCGCCAATTCGCCGTCGTCGAACGGGCGCCCCTGCTCGAAGGCAAGAACCTGTTCATGATCCTCGCTCCGACCCGCCAGGCTGCGAGCCAAGCCGCGGCTCAAGCAGCTACGCAGGCAGCCCCCAAGGAGACCGCGACCAGTGCCTAAGATCAAAACCCGCAAAGGGTTTGCCAAGAGGATCCGCGTCACCAAGACCGGCAAGCTCATGCGCGCAAGCGCCTGGAAGAGCCACCTGCTCGAGCACAAGTCCAAGAAGCGAAAGCGCAACTACGAAAACGAGCAGCCAGTGTCCAAGGCAGACCGTAAGGAAGTGCGCAGGGCGCTGGGGATCTGAGATGGCAAGAGTCAAGCGCGGGGTTCCGGCCCACAGGCGCCACAAGGCGATCCTCGACCGAGCAAAGGGCTTCCGGCTTTCGAAGAAGCTCCTCTTCCGCCCAGCCAATGAGGCTGTCCTGCACGCGATCGCTTACGCGTTCCGCGACCGGCGGCGGCGCAAGCGAGAGATGCGGCAGCTCTGGATCGCGCGAATCAACGCCGCCTCGCGGCAGTCGGGACTGCCTTACAGCAAGCTCATGCACGGCCTTCGCCAGGCCGGAGTGGAGATCGACCGCAAGGTGCTGGCTGACCTGGCCGTGCGCGACAGCGGTTCCTTTGCCCGGCTGGTGGAGGTTGCAAAGAAAAGCCTCTAGCCAGCCAATCATTAGCCCGGAGAACGAGGTGGTTCGCAGGTTGCGTCGCCTCGCCCGCCGGCGCGAGCCAGGCTTCGCCCTCCTGGAAGGTCCGCGCGTGGTCGCCGAGGCCGTGGCGTCGGGCGTCGAGCTAGAGGTCATCGCGGTTCGCGAAGGCGACCAGTTCGGCGCGGATGCCGCCCGGCACGTAATGCTGGCCCGGGAGGTGTTCCGCTCGATCAGCCAGACGGTGACCCCGCAGGGCGTCCTGGCGATCGCGAGGGTACGCGAATCCACCGCGGACGAGGCGATCGCCGCGGCGCGGGAAGCCGGCTGGCCCCTGGTGGTGCTCGACCGCGTGCAGGATCCTGGGAACGTCGGCGCGATCTGCCGCACCGCCGCCGCGGCCGGCGCGCCCGCCCTGGCTGTGCTCGACGGCTGCGCCGATCCCTTCGGTGCCAAATCGGTGAGGGCGTCGGCGGGTAACGTCTTCCGGCTGATCGTGGCGCGGGCAGACTGGGAGGACTTGGCGGCCATGGATGGCTACGGAGCGGCGGCTGCCGGTGGCGTGCCCTTGACGGAGTCTCCGATAGAGAATGCGGGCATGATCGTCCTGGGCAGCGAGGCACATGGCCTATCGCGTTCCAACCTCAAGCTGGTCACGATCCCGCTCATGCACGGCGTCGAGTCCCTGAACGTCGCGGCCGCGGCGGCGCTCCTGCTTTTCGAGGTGCGCCGGAGGCGGGCCGCTTGAGCGCTTCCACCGAGCTGACGAAAGAAGCCCTGGGCGCCATCGCCAAGGCGCACTCGGACTCCGAGCTGGAGACGATCGCCCTCGACTACCTGGGGCGCAAGAGCGGCCAGGTGACACGCCTGCTGTCGGGCATCGGCCAGCTGGAGCCGAAGAAGCGTGCCGCGCTTGGCCAGGCCGCCAACGAGGCCAAGCGGACCATCGAGGGCGCGCTTGCCGCTCGGCGCGCCGAGCTCGAGGGAGCCCGGCTCGCGGACATCGCCGAGACGGAGGCGATCGACATCACCTTCCCCGGCGCGCCGCTTGGGCGCGGTCACATCCACGTGCTGACCCAGGTGCAGCGCCAGATCGAGACCGTGCTCGAAAACCTCGGCTACCAGGTCGAGCTGGGTCCGGAGGTCGAGACCGAGTGGTACAACTTCGAAGCCCTGAACATCTCAGCGGGCCATCCCGCCCGCGAGAACTGGGACTCCTTCTACTTCACGCCCGAGCTGCTGCTGCGCGCCCACACCTCCCCGGTACAGATAAGGGCGATGCAGCGCATCAAGGAACCGCCCATCTACATCATCACGCCGGGTCGGTGCTACCGGCGCGACGCGCCCGAGGCCACCCGCCTGCCGTACTTCAGCCAGGTCGAGGGCCTGGCAGTGGATCGCGGCCTCACTGTGGGCGATATGAAAGGAACGCTGCTCTTCATGATCCAATCCCTCTACGGCAAAGAACGGAAGGTGCGCGTCAGGCCCAGCTACTTTCCGTTCACCGAACCGAGCTTCGAGTTCGATGTGTCCTGCGGTATCTGCGGTGGATCGGGCTGCAAGAGCTGCCGGCACAAAGGTTGGCTCGAGGTCGGCGGATGCGGGATGGTGCACCCGCAAGTGCTGCGAAACGGGGGCATCGATCCCGAGCATTGGAACGGCTACGCATGGGGCTTCGGCATCGAGCGCATGGCGATGTCCAAGCACAACGTCGACGACATCCGGCTTTTCTACGAATCAGACCTTCGCTTCCTGGACCAGTTCTAGTGCGCGTCAGTTACGAATGGCTGTCGGACTTCGTCAACCTGGACGGCATCGGGCCCAAAGACGCGTCCGAAGTGCTCACTCGCCTTGGGCTCGAGGTCGAATCGCTGAACGTCATCGACCTCTCCGAGATCGTGGTGGGGAAGGTGCTCGAACAGATTCCGCACCCCAAGTCGCGCAACCCGCTGTGGGTGCACCAGGTCGACCTCGGGGACCGCGTGGAGCAGATCATCGCCGGCGCCCCGAACGCGATCCCGGGTTCGCTGGTACCGGTGGCGCTGCCCGGCACCACTGTGCCGAACGGCAAGCTGGTCAAGGATCTCAACATCGCCGGTTACAAGGCCAGCGGGATGCTGTGCTCGGCCGAGGAGCTGCTGCTCGGAGACGACCATTCGGGCATCCTCATCCTGGAGGCGGGGAAGCCGGGCGATTCGCTGGAGTCGGTGATTCCGAGCCAGGCGACGATGGACATCGAGGTCACCTCCAACCGGCCTGACTGCATGGGCCACCTGGGGGTGGCGCGCGAGCTCGCAGCGGGGCTCGACCGGCCTCTGAAAGGTGACTTCATGCCGGCCTTCACCGGCACAGCCGACCCGCCCGGCCGCGACCTGGTCGAGGTCTCGATCGACGAGCCTGACCTCTGCAGCCGCTACATCGGAGGCGTGATCAAGGGGGTCAAGGTGGGGCCGAGCCCTGGCTGGCTCCAGCGGCGGCTGCGTGCCTGCGGGGTCCGACCCATAAACAACGTGGTCGACATCACGAACTACGTCCTGCTCGAGTACGCGCAGCCGCTGCACGTCTTCGACGTGAAAAAGCTGGGACAGGGCGAGGGTGGCCTGCCCGAGATCCACGTGCGCCGAGCAAAGGCGGGCGAGAGGCTCCGCTGCCTCGACGGGATCGAACGCGAGCTGACCGCGGAGATGCTGGTGATCGCAGACGCCGAGAAGCCTGTGGCGATCGCCGGCGTCATCGGTGGAGAGGACAGCGCTGTCACAGAGGCAACCACCGACATCCTCCTCGAGGCGGCCACGTTCAGCGGTCCGAGCGTGAGGCAGACCGCGCGAGAGGTCGGCCTGCGCACCGAGGCCTCCGCACGCTTCGAAAAAGGACTTCCCGCCGAGCTGGCCCTGGCCGGCGCTCGTCGCGCGGCGTCCTTGATAGCGGAGCTCGCCGGCGGCACTGTGCACCGCGAGTGGGCTGACGTCTATCCGCGACCTCAGGAACCGGTGCGCGTCAGGCTTCGACCCGCGCGGGTGGACGAGGTGCTCGGCGTGCACGTGCCGCTCGAAGAAGCGGAGTCGATTCTCAAACGTCTCAACTTCCATGTGCGGGCCCTCGAGGATGGCGAATGGGATGTGCTGCCACCCGTCTTTCGATTGGACGTCACAATTCCCGAAGACCTGGTCGAAGAGGTTGGGCGCGTCTATGGCTACGACCGCGTGCCGCCGACTCTGCCAGGCCGTCGGCACGACAGATGGAACCCGTCTGTGCCCAGCCTCGGGCGGCGCCTGGATGCTGCACGCGAGGTGCTCGCTGGAGCCGGCTTCACCGAGACCTGGAATCCCGCGTTGGTATCGGGCCGGGCCCTGGAGAACCTTCGGGTCGCCGCCCACGCGATGCGGGTGTCCAACGCGCTCAGCGACGATATGGACACCCTTCGCACATCCCTGGTGCCGTCGCTGGTCGATGTAGTGGCGCTCAACCGGGACCGCGGCCGATCCGAGGTCCGCGTGTACGAGATCGCGAGCGTGTTCCTGGCGCCGGTGGGCGACAAGACCGGGCAACCGGAAGAGCCACTCAGGCTCTGCGCCGTAGCCACCTGTGGCGCGGAAGCCGACTCCGGGCGCAAGGCTTTCTACGCCATGAAGTCGGTGCTGGACGCATGCCTGGCGGATCTCGGTGCTCCCATCTGCACGTATCAGCGCGCCTCCGCCGAGCTGTTCCATCCGGGGCGCTGCGCGGCGGTGGTCATCGAGGGCCGCCAGCTCGGCTACATGGGCGAGCTACACCCGTCGGTTCTCGCCGCCGCGAAGCTTGAAGGCCGCATGATCGCTGTCGAGATCGACGTCGAGCCCGTCATCGAGGCCGCGCAAATCCCTCGAGCCAGGCCCCTGCCGAGATTCCCCGCGATCGAGCGGGACCTCGCGGTCGTGGTCGAGGACCACGTTGCGGCCGCCGCCCTCCAGGCGGCGATCGCGGAGGCGGCGGGCGAGTTCCTGGAGCAGGCCCGCGCCTTCGACGAATACCACGGCCCGCAGGTTCCCGACGGCCACAAGAGCATCGCGTTCACCTTGACTTTCAGGAGCCCCGAGCGCACCCTGACGGACGCCGAAGTGGACAAAGTGATGGCGGACATCAGGCTGAGCCTCGAGAAAAGGCATAGGGCGAGGTTTCGCTAGTGAACTGGCTCGACGTGCTGCCGCTCGCCCTCCTCCTAGCCTATGGCGCGCTCGGCCTGTTCACAGGGGTGGTGCGCCGGCTGATCGGCGTCATCGCCCTCTACCTGGCATTCGTAGGCGCCACCAACATGGGACTTCAGGCCGGCGGGATCTTGCAGCAGTCATCCAACCTGGAGACGCCTGATGCGCGGATTTATGGGTTCTTTGGGATCGTCATCGCGGTCATCGTGATCGTCGAGGGGGCGGCACAGCTGGCGAGCAGCCAGATCCAGATTGGCGCGCTCGTCTTCAATCGTGTGCTCGGCATCGTGATCGGAGTCGCGACCGCGCTCCTGCTGTCGGTCCTAATGACCTTTGAGCTCGAGGCGGCCGGCAACCCGTTCGGCGGTGGAGCGCTTGATCAGCTGCAGCAGTCGATCCGCGACGCCGTGCAGGGTTCGCACGTCGCGGTGCCGCTCACCTCTGCAATCGGCAAGCCGATCGTCACGATCTTCCAGCTCGCGCTGCCCGGCGACCCGCAGATCTACTTCAGCCAAAGCCCGGTCAGCTAAGCACCGTGAGCGCTGCACTCTTCGAGCGCCTGCGCGAGCGGGCGGTGGAGATCCACGTCGAAGATCACCTGCGCGCCCGCCTGCATAAAGGCGACACGCTTCGGGTGAAGCTGGGGCTCGATCCCACCGCCCCCGACCTGCATGTCGGCCACCTCGTTGTGCTGGACACGCTGCGCGCATTCCAGGACGACGGCCACGTCGTGGTCCTGATCGTGGGTGACTACACGGCCATGATCGGCGACCCCAGCGGGCGCTCGGAAACGCGGCCGGTCCTGAGCCGCGAGCAGATCGACGCCAACGCGAAGACCTATTTCGACCAGATCTACCTGGTGCTGGATCGTGCGCGGACAGAGGTCCACAGCAACTCGGAGTGGCTCGGCCAGATGGCGGCGGCCGACGTCTTGAGGCTGATGGGCAAGGCCACCCTGCAGCAGGTGCTCCAGCGCGAAGATTTCGCCGACCGGCTCAAAGCCGGCACGCCAATAGGCGCGCACGAGATCCTCTACCCGTTCAACCAGGCGTATGACTCCGTCGCCATTCGAGCCGACGTGGAGATCGGAGGCACCGACCAGCTGTTCAACCTGCTCTTCGGCAGGGAGATCCAGAAGGCCTACGGTCAAGAGCCGCAAGACATAGCGGTCTTCCCGCTCCTCGAGGGCCTCGACGGAGAGCAGAAGATGTCGAAGTCGCTGGGCAACTACATCGGCATCAGCGAGCCGCCAGAGCAGATCTACGGCAAGACGATGTCGATTCCCGACCGCCTGACCGAGAAGTACCTGCGGCTGGTTTCAGGGCTCGACTCGGCGGCGGTGGCCGAGGTGCTCGCCAAGAAGCCGCGAGACGCCAAGGCGGCCCTGGCACGACAGCTGGTCAAGCGATTGCACGGTGAGGAGGCAGCGGAGAGGGCCGAGCAGGACTTCGAGCTCAAGTTTCGCAAGAGGGCGATTCCCGAGGCCATGCCGGAGCTTGGCGCCGCAGATCCTGCCGATCTTGTCTCGACCCTGGTGCAAGCTGGATTCGCCAAGAGCCGGGGCGACGCACGGCGGCTGATCGAACAGGGCGGCGTCCGAATCAATGGGGACAAGGCCGTTTTTGACGCCAGGTTGAAGGATGGGGATGTGCTGCAGGCGGGCAAAAGAAACTTCGTTCGAATTCGCGTGCGATAGAATCGTCGAAAGCATGTTCGGAGGTCATCGCTAGTTGTCCGGCCACTCCAAGTGGGCTGGCATCAAGCACAAAAAGGCGATAGTCGACGCCAAGCGCGGCCAGGCCTTCACGCGCGCCAGCCGCGAGGTGACGATCGCGGCCAAAGAGGGCGGGGGAAACGTCGACGGCAACTTCAGGCTGCGACTCGCGGTTCAGAAGGCCCGCGAGATCAACATGCCCACCGACAAGATCCAGAACGCGATCAAGCGCGGCACCGGCGAGCTGGCGGGCGAAAGGCTGGAAGAGATTCGCTATGAGGGCTACGGACCGGCGGGCGTCGCCGTGATGGTCGACGCCTTTACCGACAACCGCAACCGCACCTCGGCCTCGATCCGCAACCGGTTCTCGAAGTTCGGCGGGAACCTGGGCGAGTCCAACTCGGTCGGATGGATGTTCGAGCGCAAGGGTGTCATCACCGCCAGCGCGGGTAAGAACGATCCCGAGGAGGTGGGCCTCGCCGCGATCGAAGCGGGAGCGGACGACGTCCAGGTGGACGGCAGGTCGGTCGAGATCACAACCCCTCCATCCGCGTTCGAGAGGGTGAAGAGCGCTGTGGAAGTCCTCGGAGTCGCCATCGAGAATGCCGAGATCACCATGCAGCCAAAGCAGACTGTGCCGGTGGGCGATGACAAGGCGGCCGCGGTGCTGAGGTTGATGGAGTCACTAGAAGAGGACGACGACGTCCAGCAGGTCTACGCCAATTTCGACATCCCAACCAACGTCCTTGAACGCGTCTCAGCACAGGTGTAGAAGCTGATGGATAAATGTCAGGCCCCGCGAACGGATTAATTCTCGGCATCGATCCCGGCCTCGCCGGCACTGGATTCGCGCTGCTTTCCGGCTCCGACCTGGTCCTGGCCTGCAGCACGCTGACGACGGGCCCGGGAAGAGATGGGACCAGGCTGCTGGCTATCACCCGTCACCTCCGCGGCCTGCTATCGGACAATCCGCCGGCGGAAGCATCCCTGGAGGAGCTTTTCATGGGCCGGAACGCGACCAGCGCGATCGGAGTCGCGCAGGCGAGAGGCGCCATACTCGCGGTCCTCGAGGAATGCGGCGTGCCCGTGTTCGAGTACAAGCCAAGCCAGGTCAAGATGGTCCTCACCGGCTACGGCAACGCGGACAAGGCCCAGATCGCTCGGATGCTCGGCGCGCAGGTGAAGGTTCCGGAAGGGAAGGTCGACGCGCACGCGATGGACGCCATTGCGATCGCCGTATGCCACGCGCGCAGCCGGCGCATGTCGCGAGTGACCGGATGATCGCGCACCTGAGCGGTGTGGTGCGGCGCGCCGGCGCTGACTTCGTCGTGCTCGATGTCGCGGGCATCGGATACATGGTCAGCGTCAGCACCACGACTCGACAAAAGCTCCCTGCACCGGGGGGCGAGTACGACCTGCACATCCACACGCACGTCCGCGAGGACCAGCTCGCGCTGTACGGGTTTGCCTCTGTGGAAGAGCTGGATCTGTTCGAGATGCTGATCCAGGTCGATGGGGTCGGACCCAAGGTCGGGCTCAACATCCTGAGCGCGGCGAGTCTCGAGGTGCTGAAGCGCGCGATCGTCAGCGAGGACACCGCCCCCATACGCCGCGCCAACGGCGTCGGCGCGCGCACTGCGGCGAAGGTGATCATCGAGCTCAAACCGCGGCTTGACGCGGTGGCGGAGCTCGAGATGATCCCTCGGGCGGCCGCGCTCGCAGGCGATGGTGCGGTACCCAAGGCCGTCGAGTCGGCGCTGCGCAACCTCGGCTTCTCCTCCCAGGAGGCACGCATCGGGCTCGAATCGGTGGACTGGAAGTCGACGCCGTCGACTCAGAAAGCACTGGCGGATGCGCTTAAAGCGCTGGGAAGGAAATGACCGGCGTGCCGCCACGAGACGATCCGGTCCTGGACGCGCGAGCCGACGACGACCAGTTCGACCTGACGCTCCGCCCACGCGTCCTCTCCGAGTACGTCGGCCAGGAGCAGGTGCGGAACAACCTCGGCATCCTGCTGGAGGCGGCTCGCCGCCGGGGCGAGCCCGTGGAGCATGTCCTGCTGTGCGGGCCGCCCGGCCTTGGCAAGACCACGCTCGCCCACATCATCGCCAACGAGCTCGGCGTCGCCATCAAGGTGAGCTCCGGCCCGGCCATCGACCACCAGGGCGCGCTGGGATCGATTCTTTTGAACCTCACCACCCGCGACGTCTTCTTCATCGACGAGATCCACCGCCTGAACGCCATCGTCGAGGAATCGCTCTATCCGGCGCTGGAGGATTTCCGTTTCGACGCCGTGCTTGGTAAGGGAGTCGGGGCGAGCGCCGCCACGCTGCCGCTGCCGCATTTCACCTGTGTCGGAGCTACCACCCGCCAGGGACTGCTCAGCGGTCCTCTGCGCGATCGCTTCGGCGCCGTCTACCGGCTCGACTTTTACACCAAAGCCGAGCTGGAGAGCATCATCCGCCGGTCGGCGCGAATCCTCGATATCGAGATTCACGAAGACGCGGTGGCCGAGATCGCGCGGCGCGCGCGCGGGACCCCCCGCATCGCGAACCGCCTCTTGCGCCGGGTGCGCGACTATGCGCAGGTCCGAGGCGACGGCCGAGCGACCGCGGACGCGACCAAGCAGGCGCTGGCCATGCTCGACATCGACGCCATCGGCCTCGAGCCGCTCGACCGCCAGCTCCTGACGACCCTGATCACCAAGTTCAAGGGCGGCCCCGTCGGCCTGGACACCATCGCCACGTCGCTTTCGGAGGAGCCGGAGACGATCGAGGACGTGCACGAGCCGTACCTCATCCAGATCGGATTCCTGGCCCGGACGGCAAGGGGCCGCGTTGCCACCGAGCTCGCGTACAGGCACCTCGGCCTTGTGCCGGCGGACCCAGGGCCGCAGCAGACCCGCCTACTCTAGAAAGTCGATGCAAGACGTAGGCAGGCTGATCCTCGTCTTCGGCGTGCTGCTGGCCGTGATCGGCGGGGGCTTGATGCTCTTCGGTCGATTCCACCTGCCAGGTGATTTCACATTTCGAAGCGGAGGCGTGACCGTCTACGTCCCCATCGCCGCCAGCATCATCTTGTCGATAGTTCTCACAGTCGTTCTGAACGTGTTCTTCCGGCAGCGATAAGAGGGTGGAACGTAAAATTCTCGGGCCGTGCAGGTCCGGGCGACAAGCCCGGGCCGGGCTCCTCCCAGCTTGGCGGGGAGGACGGCCGCGCGTTGGCGCGGCCGGGAGGGGAGGACCGGCGCAGCAGAATCAAGCCGGACCTTAAGATTCTCGATCTGTGCAGTTAGTCCTCAGCTGGCCCGTCCGCCTGATCGTGGTGGCGATCTTGATGTTCTCCATCTTCGTCGACGGGGCCGGCTACTTCTATCGGATCGCCAACCACTATCCCTTGACGGGTAACGTGGCCGGGCTGCCGCCGAACTTCGGGGGTTGGCAGCTCTTCATCCACAAAGGCCTGGACCTTTCGGGTGGGACCCACATCGATTACCAGCTGACCAACTTTCCACCCAACCAATCCCGCGCCGACGTGCAGCAGCGGACGATCGCCGTGATCTCCAAGCGGGTCAACTCTCTCGGGGTCAGCGAGCCTGAGATCCGCGGGGCGGGAAACAGCAACGACCGCATCACCGTCGACCTGGCCGGTGTCACCGCCGACCAGGCGCAGAAGACCATCGGCCGAATCACGAAGCTCGTCTACACGAAATGGGTGAAGGACGATAAGGCCACCAGCGGCCCGCACCCCGGCTACAAGCCTGCGCTGACGGGCCTGACCGGGGACGACATCCAGAGTGCGAATGCAACCCTCGATCAGAACGGCATCGGTTGGGTGGTCAACGTCACCTTCACCCAGGGAGGCGCCGAGGCCTTTGACAAGCTCACGACGGCCAACGTCGCCGCCTGCCAGATCGACACCACCACCGGGAGCGCATGCGCCGAGCGGTACCTGACGATCTGGCTCGATCTCACCCAGCAGGACATCGACCAGTGGGACGACCCCACCTACCAGGCCAAGATAACTTCCCTCTACAACGCCGCCTGCCTGCCTTCCTCCACCGTCACCTGCGGCAAGCTGCTCGTTGATGCGGTGACCCAGCAGGAGATCGCCGGCGGTAACGCGCAGATCTCGGGCAACTTCACGCAGCAGAGCGCCAAGGACCTCGCCACCGGCATCAACTCCGGGTCTCTTCCCGTCGACCTGGAGGTCCTGGCGGTGACGCAGGTCGGCGCCACGCTCGGCGCGGAGTCCGTGAAGCTGAGCCTCGCCGCCGGCTTGCTTGGGTTGGCGATCGTGGTGATCTTCATGATCCTCTACTACCGCGTGCCCGGCCTCCTCGCGAGCATCGCGCTGCTTTTCTATGCAGGCGCGGTCCTGGCCATATTCAAGGTCGTGCCGGTGACCCTCACCCTCGCCGGCATCACCGGCTTCATCCTGTCCGTGGGCATGGCCGTCGACGCCAACGTCCTTATCTTCGAGCGCTTCAAAGAGGAGGTGCGGTCTGGTCGAACCATCCCGGCCGCTGTCGACGCCGCTGTGCGCCGAGCCTGGCCGGCGATCCGTGACTCCAACACCTCGACGTTCATCACCTGCGTCATCCTTGGATTCATCGGGCCTCCGCAGGTCAAGGGCTTCGCCATCACGCTCGCCATCGGAGTCGTGGCCAGCCTGATCTCGTCGATCGTGGTCACGCACAACCTGCTGGCCATCGTCCTCACGGCCGGCGGCTTCCGCAGGCCCGGGCTATTAGGGGTGGATCGTGCTCGAGTCGTCTGAGGAGGTCGAAGCGCCGGCCGCGGAAGCGCTGTCGGAGGACGTCAAGGTCGAGCCGGCCAAGGAGGAGTCGCGCCCTGAGCCGCGGGTGAGGAAGCTCGATTTCGTCAGCCGCCGCAACTGGTTCTTCCTGATCTCGCTGATCGTCATCATCCCCGGCATCATCTCGATGGCGCGACCCGGGGGAGGCTTCCTGCTCGGGATCGACTTCGCCGGCGGGACCGAGTTCACGTTGAGATTCACCGACAGGCCGACTGCGCTCGCCGTCGAGAACGCCGTGGCGGCGGAGAACATCCATGGGACCGTGATCTCCGCGGGGGGCGACGAATACATCATCCGAACCGTGCCGCTGAGCCCCACGGGACAGAGCACCGTCGTGGACCACCTGAAATCCAAGCTGGGCGCGGCAGACGTGCTGTCAGTGCTCGAGGTCGGTGGGACCATTGCCCGCGAGACCATCGAGCTGGCGCTGCTTGCGGTGGTGGTCGCCTCGATCGCGATTCTCTTCCTGCTCGCGATCCGATTCCGAAACGTGCCGGGCGGTTGGCGCGCCGGCTTCCAGTTCGGAGGCTCCGCACTGATCGCCCTCCTGCACGACGTGTTCATCCTGGCCGGCATCTTCTCGATCCTCGGCAAGGTCTTTGACCTACGCATCGGCGAGATCGACAGCCTCTTTGTGACGGCGGTCCTCACCGTGGTGGGCTTCTCCGTCCATGACACGATCGTCGTGTTCGACCGGATTCGCGAAAACCTTCGGGTCAGTCAGCGCCTCTCGTTCGAGCAGGTCGTCAACCTCAGCATCATGCAGACGGCGGCCCGGTCGATCATCACGAGCTTCACCGTCGTCCTGGTGCTGGCTGCGATCCTCATCTCCGGCGGCGACACGCTGAAAGGCTTCGCCCTTGCCCTCATGATCGGCATCGTCTCGGGCACCTACAGCTCGATCTTCAACGCGGCCCCGCTGCTGGTCGTCTGGCGGAAGCTTCGGCCAGTCAGATAACGGGTGTCGATCTGGCGATCTCACCCGTGGGCACGACTCGGTTGCAGAGCGAGGCGGAGCAAGCCTCCTGATGGGGACGCGGGAAGTAAATTCCCGCTTCCGCTCCACCACCTCCAAGCGACGTGGGTAGTGATTAAGGACGTCAGCGGAGGGACTCGGCTTCCAGCTATCGTTGAATTTAGATACCCGAACATGCCGACCTGGCCCATATCGTCTATCAAGGAGCTGATCGAACCCACGCTGAGGCACATGGGTTACGAGCTGTATTCGCTCGAGCAATCGGGGCAGTCCGGTCGCACCCTGCGCGTCTCGATCGACCACGCCGAGCCGATCACCATCGAAGACTGCGAGCGCGTCAGTCGCGTCGTCGGGCCGTTGATCGACCACTCCAACCTCATCGATGGGAGGTACGACCTCGAGGTTTCTTCCCCTGGCGCCGAGCGCCCGCTGCGCAGCCAGACCGATTACGAACGTTTCAACGGCAAGCGCGTCAACGTCCGCTATCGCAGCGGTGACGCGGACACCGTGGTCGAGGGTCAGCTGGTCGCCGTCGACGGCGCCGGCATAGCCGTGCAGGCACTGGGTGCGCGCGGTCGCGCGCCCGTCGTTCTGCACATCGCATGGAGTGACGTTGTCGCGGGCAGGCTCGCGGTCTCATTCTGAGCCGTCGACGGAGAGCCTCGCCGAAGCGCTGACCGCGCTGTGCGCTGAGGTCGGCATCCCCTTCGAGGAGATGCTGCACACCGTTGAATCGGCGCTCGCCGTTGCTTACACGCGAGCTTTCAGCCCGGCGGGCGAGGTCGCCGTGAAGCTCGACACAAAGACCGGCGCTCTCGAGGTGCGCAGCCGCGTGGTCCGTGATGACGGCAGCGAGATGGTGGAGATGCTGCCGTCCGAGGACTTCAAGCGAATGGCCGCCCAAACGGCGAAGCACGCGGTGCTGCGGCACATCCACGATCTCGAGCGCGACAAAGTGCTGCGGGATGTGGCCGAGCACAAGGGCGAGCTGGCCAGCGGCGTCGTCGACCGCATCGAGATGGGAACCGTCTATGTCGACCTGGGCCGCGCCGAGGGCGTGATGCCGCCGGAAGAGCAGATACCAGGTGAGCAGCTCCGGCCGGGACGTCCCGTGCTGGTCGTGATCATGGACGCGCAGCGCAGCACGCGGCAGGCGCAGGTCCGTGTATCACGGGCCTCTCGCAACTTTGTCCACCGGCTGCTCGAGGCCGAGGTGCCCGAGATAAAGGCCGGCACTGTGCAGGTCAGGGCGATAGCCCGTGAACCGGGATTGCGGACGAAGGTCGGGGTCTCCTCCAGCCAGCCGGGGCTCGATCCGGTAGGAGCCTGCGTCGGGCCGAAGGGAGTCCGGCATCGAGCGATCCTCAGCGAGCTCGTGACCGAGCACATCGACATAGTTCCGTGGTCGGACGACGCGGAAGCGTTCGTCGCATCGTCGCTCGGCCCGGCCAAAGCAGAGTCGGTCACTATCGACCGCACAACACGGACTGCGACAGTCCTCGTGCCCCGGACCCAGCTGTCGCTGGCCATCGGCCGAGACGGCCAGAACGCGCGACTGGCCGCCAAGCTCACCGGTTTCCGCATCGACATCAAGCCAAGCGATGCTGACGGAGACGCCCCTGTCGAACCGACGCCGTGAGCCGGTGCGCACCTGCGTGGCCTGCCGGCTGGAGGCCGGCAAATCCGGCCTGGTGCGGATAGTCCGCCGGGCCGACGGCTCCGCGGCGGTCGATCGAACCGGCCACGCGTCGGGCCGGGGCGCTTACGTCCACGCGCTCGAAGCGTGCATTGAAATTGCCCGCAAGCGAAGAGCTCTGGAGCGGTCGCTGAAGGCGGTGGTAAGCCCGGAATTGTGGTCTGAGGTTATCGGGTCTCCCGGCTAACGCCCCTCACCCTGGCCCTCTCCCCGGAAGGGAGAGGGGATCCTCCCTCAGGTTTCGGAATTGGCCGGGACGGCATAATCAGTAGTTCGGCATGAAGGCACACGAACTCGCACGCGAACTCGGGATCAGCCAAAAGGAGCTGGTGAACTTCCTCCAGCAGAGGCGGCTGACGCGCAACGCTGCAGCGCCGCTGGCGCCTGGTGCGATCGAAGCTGCCCGTTCGGCCTTCAAGCCCGCGTCCGTGGCGGTCAAGATCGCGCCCAACGGGGACCGCCGCGTCATGCTGCCGCCGACGCTGTCGGTCAAGGACCTCGCGGAGAAGCTTTCGGTGAGCCCCGTAGAGGTGATCAAGAAACTCATGGCCTCCAACATCATGGCCAACATCAACCAGGTAATCGACTTCGGGACCGCCGAGATCGTCGCCGACGAGTTCGGGTTCACAGTCGATCCGGTGTCGAGCGAGGACGTCGTGGCCATCGAGTCTCGCGAAGGCGAGGCGGTTGTCACAACCTCACGCGAGGAGCTGTTCTCCCTCTCCAACGAAGACCCGACCAAGCTGGCCGCGCGCCCGCCCATCGTGACCGTCCTCGGTCACGTCGACCATGGCAAGACATCGATCCTGGACGCCATCCGCAAGACGAGAGTCGCCGCGGGCGAGGCGGGAGGCATCACGCAGCGAATCGGCGCGTACAAGATCGAGACCGCCGACGGCCACCCGATCGTATTCATCGACACTCCGGGCCACGAAGCTTTCACCGCGATGCGAGCGCGTGGCGCTCAGGTCACCGACCTGGTGGTCCTCGTGGTCGCCGCGGACGACGGCGTCATGCCCCAGACCATCGAGGCGATCCACCACGCACGGGCCGCGAAGGTGCCGATCATCGTTGCGATCAACAAGATCGACAAGGACAACTCCAACCCTGACCGCGTGCACCAGGAGCTCGCCACTCAGGGCATCGTCACCCGTCACTACGGTGGGGAGCACGAGTGCGTGCACGTGAGCGCGAAAACCGGTCAAGGCATCGACGACCTTCTGACGACCATCGTGCTGGCGTCGGACATCCTCGAGCTCAAAGCGAACCCCGACCGCAACGCGATCGGCACCATCGTCGACGCTCACCTGGAGCGCGGCCGCGGTCCCGTCGCCACGGTTCTCGTGCAGGCGGGCACGCTGAAGGTGGGCGACGACTTCGTCTGCGGCCACATCTACGGACGTGTCCGCGCTCTCGCCGACGATCGCGGCCAGCCGGTGGCGGCGGCAGGCCCGGCAACGCCCGTGGTGGTGTCAGGCATGAGCGAGGTTCCCCAGGCCGGCGACATCTTCCAGGTCGTCGGATCTGAGAAGGCGGCTCGCCAGATCGCTCTTACCAAGCTGACCGAGAGGCGAACGCAGGAGGCGGCGCGCGACTTCGCGCCGCGCATCACGCTGGAAGAGCTGGCCAGGCGCGCCAAGGAGGGCGAGGTCAAGGAGCTCAGCCTGGTGGTCAAGGCCGACGCACAGGGGACGCTCGAAGCGGTCCTCAGCGCTCTGCAGAAGATCGAGGACCCTGTGGTGGCGATCAAGATCGTCGGACAGGGAGTGGGGGCTGTCAGCGACTCGGACCTCTTACTCGCCAGCGTCTCCAACGCGATCATCGTCTGCTTCAACCTGAAGGCGACGCCCGCGGCAGCCGCGGCGGCGGAGCGCGCCAAGGTGGAGGTGCGCTACTACGACGTCATCTACAAGTTGACCGAAGACGTGGAGCGCGCCGCCAAAGGATTGCGCGAGCCGACCTATCGCCAGATTCGCGAAGGCAAGGTCGAGGTGGTCATGCCGATCAAGATTCCGCGCCAGGGGGTCATCGCCGGGTCCCGCGTTGTCGAGGGCAAGGTCAGCCGTGGCGGTTGGGTCAGGCTGCTCCGAGGGAAGGAGCAGATCTTCGAAGGCAGGATCAGCTCGCTCAAACACTTCAAGGAGGACGTGCGTGAGATGCCGGCCGGCCAGGAGTGCGGCATCGGGCTCGAGGGCTTCGAGGCTTTCCAGCCAGGCGACGTGATGGAGACGTACCGCCTCGAGCGGGAAGAAATCTAAGCAAGGCATGTCTTGCTGAAAGCGGAGGTCGTCATGACCAGCTACCGCACGGATCAGGTCGGCGAGCAGGTGCGCGAGGAGATCATGTCGATCATCCGCCGCGACCTGAAGGATCCGCGAATCGGGTTCGTGAGCATCACGTCGGTGCGCATGTCGCCAGACTTGCGGCAGGCTCGCGTGCGCGTGAGCGTGCTCGGCAACCCGGACGAGAAAAAGGCGTCCATCGCCGGCCTGGTGTCCGCCAGGGGGTTGATCCGCCACGAGCTCGGAAAGCGCCTTCAGAACCTCAAGTTCTCGCCTGAGCTCCGGTTTGAGATCGACCCCTCGATCGAGTACAGCGTCCACATCGCCGAGCTGCTCAAAGAGGTTCTGCCTCCCGCATCAACAGTGGACGAGGGTGAGGAGGGGACGACGCCATAGCCACCGCCAAGCCCAAGGTTGCCAACCTGTTCGACGAGATCAAGGAGCTCATCGACGCGAACGACGAGATCCTGATCTTTGGGCACAAGGATGCCGATGGAGACACGCTTGGCTGCAGCCTTGCTTTTGCGGAGGCTCTGCGCTCGGCTGGCAAGCGGGTGTGGGTGCTGATCCCTCCGCCCCTGCCGGACATGTACACGTTCCTGCCCGGCTTCGACGACATCCAGGCCGAGCCTCCACATGGAATCGACCCGCACCTCGTGTTCTTTTTCGATTCCGGCAACCTGGAGCGGTCAGGGAGCAGCGTGAAGCGCATCGCTTCCCACGCCACCATCGTCAACATCGACCACCACCCCTCGAACTCGCGCTTCGGCGACTTGAACGTGATCGACCCTGACGCGTCTGCCGTCGGACAGATGGTGACCCAGATGCTCGACCACTTCGGCTATCCGATCACGCCAACCATCGCCACCAACCTCTACGTCGCGCTGCTGACAGACACCGGTGGTTTCAGGCACGAGAACACGACGCCGCGAGCGCTGGAGGATGCGGCCAGGCTGGCGCACCTCGGCGCCGATCCCGGGCACATCGCCACCCTCGTCTACAAGATGCGACCGGAAACCACGTTGAAGTTGAACGGCCTGGCGCTCGCGACGATGCGTGTCGAGCTCGAGGGACGGCTGGCCTGGGCGAAGGTGACGCGCCGAATGCTGCGTGAGGCGGGCGCCGTCATGGCCGAGTCCGAGGGCATCATCGACAACCTGAACAGCATCGCCGGCCTCGAACTCGCGATCCTTTTCAAAGAGGTCCAGAACGACCTCACCAAGATCAGTGTGCGCAGCCGGGGCGGCGTCGACGCGGCCGCGATGTGCGCACTGTTCGGCGGCGGCGGCCACATCCGCGCAGCCGGCGCCGAGATCGAGAAGTCGATGGACGAGGCCATCAGGCTCGTGCTCGCGACGGCCAAGGAGGCGATCCTTGCCGCCTCGCCCCAGAGCTGATCTAGCCGGGTTTTCCACTGGCGTCCTGAATATCGACAAGGGCGCTGGTGATACCTCATTCGCCGTCGTGAGCCGGCTGCGCAAGCTGACTGGAGCCCACCGCGTCGGGCACGCCGGAACCCTGGACCCGCTGGCCACCGGGGTTCTCCCGATCCTCTTCGAGTCAGCGACGCGGCTGGCGGAGTTCGCATTGCGGCTGCCGAAGGTCTATGTCGCCGACATCCACTTTGGATTCTCAACCGCCACCGACGACGCCGAAGCGGAGCGCGAGCCGGTCGGCGATCCCACGCCATTGACCCAGGGGGACATCGAGACGGCGCTCGAGACATTCACGGGGCGGATCCTCCAGGAGCCGCCGGCTTTTTCCGCGGTGAAGGTCGACGGCAAACGCGCATACAAGCTGGCGCGACGAGGCGAGGAACCGCGGCTGCAACCACGTGAGGTCGAGGTCTACGAGGCGCGCGTGCTGGACTACGTGCCTGGGGCCGAGTCGGTGGCTCGGGTCGAGATCCGGTGCAGCAGCGGTACCTACCTTCGCTCCATCGCGCGCGACCTCGGCCGCCAGCTCCGCGTTGGCGGTTATCTGGGGCGGCTGGTCCGGACCGCGTACGGCCCTCTCGCCATCGACTCGGCGGTGAAGGTGGACACGCTGACCAGCGCCGATGACGTGCGCGGCCGCCTGCTTCCGGCCGAAGTCATACTGCCCGACATGGAGCGGGTGCGACTCAATGTCGAGCAGGAGGCGATGGTCAGGCAGGGACGCTCCGTCCGGGTCCTGCCGGAGCCCGGACCTGGCTTGATCCGGGCCCACGACACTGGGGGCCGCCTGGTTGCTTTGGGCCACGCCGATCCGCTTCGCCGGACATTCGTGCCCGAGAAGGTGCTCTCCTGAAAGTACACCTGGGGCTCCCCTCGAGCCCGATCGGGCCGGTGACCCTCACCGTCGGGAGCTTCGACGGCGTGCATCTCGGACACGTCGACGTGATCGGACGCACCGTCGCTGCCGCGAAGTCAGATGGGGCGCAAGCGACGCTCTTGACGTTCGAGCCGCACCCGCGATGCGTGCTGGACCCGGCCAACTGCCCGCAATCGATCACCACGCTGCAGGAAAAGCTCGCTCTCATCGAGGGCCTGGGGATCGAGCACGCGATAGTCATCCGGTTCGATCGAGCGCTGTCATCGTTGTCGCCGCAGGAATTCCTCGATCTCCTCGCGCCGGTGATGGACGTGCGGCGGTGGGTCGTCGGCTTCGACTTCGCATTCGGTCGTGAGCGTCGCGGCAACGCCGAATGG
The DNA here is from genome assembly GCA_005880945.1 of Chloroflexota bacterium. Classification (GTDB taxonomy): domain Bacteria; phylum Chloroflexota; class Dormibacteria; order Dormibacterales; family Dormibacteraceae; genus Palsa-872. The sequence continues at coordinate 20,939 of VBIU01000016.1, forward strand.
TTGCGAGCCCATGGTCACTCTGTCGAGGTGGTGTCGCCGTTCACTCTGAATGGAAAGGACCTGCACAGCTCTGACGTGCGCCGCCTGGTCACGCTAGGTGAGATTGAAGAGGCGAACCGGCTGCTTGGTCGAGAGTACTCGATGGCCGGACCTGTCGAGGCGGGAGACAAGGTGGGCCGCCGGCTAGGCTTCCCGACCGCCAACATCGGCATCGAGCCGAACAAGCTGGTCCCGGCCCTTGGAGCATATGCGGGGCGCACGATCGCTGATGAGGGCAAGTTCATCGCCGCGCTTTCGGTCGGCTACCGGCCCACGTTCGGCGGTACGCAGCTTCGCGTCGAGGCATTCCTCCTCGATTTCGAAGGCGACCTCTACCAGCAGCGCCTGGAGCTTCACTTTGTTCGCTACCTGCACCCGGACATCACGTTTCCCACCACTGATGATCTCGTGCAGCAGCTGCGAAAAGACGTGGCGGACACGCGCCGAATCGTCCAGCCTTGAGCCGGGTCGTCGTCGTTGGCGGGGGCTTTGCCGGCTACTGCGCCGCCATCTCCGCCAGGCGCGCCGGCGCCGAGGTGACGGTGCTGGCCCGTGCGCCGGGCGCGACCGCCCTGTATGCCGGGGCCATGGAGGTGGTCGACGACCTCGACGCCATCCTGAAGGCTGAGCCGCACCACCCGTTCACGCGCCTCGGACTGGATTCGGTGCGCCTTACGACGGAGCTCGACACTGCGATTCAAGCGCTGCACCTGGCCCTGGAGAAGGGCGGATTGAAGTTCGAGGGAGGCTGGCGGACCCGAGGTCTCTACGCGGACATTCACGGTCTTGCCCGGCCGGGCAACCTGGTGCCCGCCACCGTCGCCGGCGGCGAGCTCCGCGCGCTGGCCGGCCGCCGGGTGGCGGTGGTCGGAGTGCCGCAGGTGGGGGACTACGATGCCGCCTCGACAGCGCAGGCGCTGAGGGAGATTCACGGAATCCAGGCGTTCGCCGAGGACGTGGCAATCGCCGACATGCCGCAATCGGCATCGCTGACCGATCTGTATGGAAGGCGAGCCCCAGCCCTCGCCAAGGCTCGCGCCGCCTCGATCGCATACCCGCCCGGATTCACCGCCCTACCTCCCGACAGCTTTGAGCTGCTGGCCTCGCCGCCATCGCCGCACGGCTGGCGCCTGCAGCAGACGATCGGCCTGGGAGCGGTGAAGGCCGAGGTCGAGTCGTTGGATTCCACGAATGGACGCATCACGTCAGCTCGTGCCGGAGATCGGACTTTCCGCGCAGATGCCTTCGTCATCGCGACCGGGCACCACATCGGCGGCGGAATTCGCGGCGGCCGGACGGCCGTCGAGCCGCTTCTCGGACTGGGAGTCTTCAACGACGGGCGGCCGGTGAGCTCGGGCAGCGCGCGCCTGCGGCACCTGGAGTACCTGGACGCCGCCGCCGAGATGCGGAGCGGGCTGATGACTGACAAGCGGCTGCACCCGCTGGATGAGGACGGCGGCATCCCCTACTCGAACCTGTTCGCCGCCGGCGCTGTGCTTGGCGGGTACGACTATGCGGGCCCATGCGGCTTCGGCGTCCCCCTCCTGACAGGGTGGCTTGCGGGTGAGTTCGCAGCGAAAACATGAGGGAAAACCCGCCTATATGAGGAAGGAGCTCGAGGCTATCGTCGGCGCGGCGGCTCTAGACGAGCGGGCGGTGCGAGACCTCTGGCCGCTCGGTCTCATGCAGGAACGTGACGGTGCGGAGCGTCCCAGGGTGCTGGTCGCCCGCCCGGCCGGCCGCGAGCAGGTGATCGCCATCCTTCGGTGGGCCGGCGCGAACGCGGTCGCGGTCACCCCGATGGGCGGCGCCTCCGGCGTGTGCGGCGCGCTCGCGCCACGTACGGGCGAGCTCGTGCTCGACATGGGAGGCTTCGATCGCATTCTGGCTCTGGATGAGGTCAACCTGACCTGCACGTGTGAGTCCGGCGTGAACGGAATGGTGCTGGAGAAGCAATTGAACGAGCGCGGCTTGACGCTGGGGCACTTCCCGAGCTCGCTGCCGGGGACGACCGTCGGCGGCCTCATCGCGACAAGGTCCTCGGGCCAGGAGTCCAGTCGCTACGGCAGCATCGAGGACATGGTGTTGAGCCTCGCGGTGGTTCTGCCCGACGGCACGTTCGCCGCGCCAAGGCCTGGGCCACGGTCGGCTGTGGGTCCAGCTCTCCACCAGCTGTGGCTGGGATCGGAGGGCGCGCTTGGCGTGGTGCTCGGCGCGGTTCTCCGCGTCCATCGACTCCCTGAGCTCGTGGTTGGACGCGGCTACGCCTTCAAGAACCTTCAGGCCGGCCTCGAGGCGATGCGAGCGGTGATGCAGTCGGGCATCCGGCCGTTGGTGATGCGGCTCTACGACGCCGAGGACACGGTGTTCAGCGGCTACGACGTGCCTGCCGACGCATGCGTTCTGGTGGTCGCCACCGCAGGGTTGGCCGAGGTCGCGAAGGCCGAGGCGGCCGCTGTGCAACGTTTCGCCGCCGGCGGCACCGACCTGGGTGAGGAGCCATGGCATCGCTGGGAAGCCCACCGGTTCAGCCTGTCCGCAGAGCGTCTGAAGGCGCTCCTCGACCCGCCAGGCGCCTACGTCGACACCATCGAGCTGGCGGCGCCGTGGACCGTGCTCCCAGAGCTGCACGCCCAGGTAAAGTCCGCAATAGCCGTTGGTGGGTTGGCGTTATGCCATTTCAGCCATGCCTATCAGCAGGGCTGCTGCGCCTACTTCTCGTTCGGAGGATCCGCAGACACCGAGGCAGAGGCCCGCGCCGCGTACGGGCGGGCATGGGAGGGCGCGATGACGGCGGCGCTTGATCTGGGGGCGACCATCAGCCACCACCACGGCACAGGCCAGGTACGTGCCCGATGGGTCGCTGACGAAATGGGCGGCTGGATGCATGTATGGCGTGGTGTCAAGGAAGGCATCGATCCCAGGCGGACGATGAATCCTCGTGCCCTGGGAGGCACGTCATAGGCGGCCGGCCCGGCGCTCCCGTCTTGTTCATCGTCAACCCCGCGTCTGGGGCAGGCAAGGCTGGACGGGAGTGGTCGGCGGTTGAACAGTGGCTGCCATCGGCCGGCTTTCAGTTCGATGTGGCGCGGACCACCCGGCCCCTGGAAGCAACTGAGATCGCCCAGCGAGCGGTCAGGGAGTCCCGCCCAGTCGTGGTCGCGGTGGGTGGCGACGGGACACTGAACGAGGTCGTCAACGGCTTCTTTCACAACGGCGCGCCGATTCCCACCACCTCAAAGCTGGCGATGGTTCCGCTTGGGACCGGCGGCGATTTCCGCCGCACGATGCGCATTCCGCCGGATACCAGGGGCGCGATCGAGGTCATCACCGGGGGCCTGGTGAGGCGCCTCGACGCCGGCTGCGTCACGTATCAGTCGCACGATGGCAGCACAGCGGTGCGCCACTTCATCAACATCGCCGACGCCGGCTACGGCGGAGAGGTCGTCCGCAGAGTCAACACCGGCACCAAGGCTTTTGGCGGCGTCACATTCAAGATCATCGGGCTCACGACGCTGCTGTCCTGGAAGAACAAGCCGATGACCGTCGTGATCGACGGCGTCCCGCACGAGCTCAAGAAGGCGCAGCAGGTGGTCGTCGCCAACTGCCAGTATTTCGGCGGCGGTATGCGCATCGCGCCTTCGGCGTCGCCGACCGACGGCGTGTTCGACGTCATCCTCATCGGCGACGCCGGCAAGCTCGAAACCATCCGCGGCATTGGCGACATGACGAGCGGCAAACATCTCGACCAGCACAACCCGAAGATGGAGCTGATGTACGGCAAGCGTGTATCGGTCACATCACCCGAGCTGGTGCGCATCGACCTCGACGGCGAGCAGCCGGGCTTCCTGCCGGCGCTTTTCGAGATTCAGCCAGGCGCCATCGAGTTCATCACTCCGCGATAGTCTGTCGGAATGACCAGGGGGGTGATCGCCACCCCGCATCGTCTCGCGAGCGAAGCGGGAGCCCAAGTCATGCGGGACGGTGGCAACGCCGTAGATGCGGCGATCGCGGCTGACGCCGTGCTCTGCGTCGTCTACCCGCACATGACATCGGTCGGAGGCGACTTGATGGCCATCGTCTGGCCGGCGGGAGCTTCCTCACCTGTCGGTCTCATCGGCGCCGGGCGCTCCGGCGAGCTCGCCACCATCGATGCGATTCGCTCGCGCGGCCACGACACCATGCCGGAGAGAGGCGTGCTAAGCGTCACTGTGCCGGGAACCGTCGACGCGTGGGGCCGGCTCATCGAGAGATTCGGGACGCTGGGCATGGCGCCGGTGCTGGAGGCGGCGGTGCACCTGGCCGGGGACGGCTATGTCATCACGGAGCGACTGTCCGAGTTCTTGAAGCGGGACGCAGAGATGCTTGCTCGGGAGCCGGCTGCGCACGAGCTGTATCCGCCGATGGAGGCCGGCATGCTTCTGCGCAACCCCGACCTCGCCTCCGTGCTGACCGGCATCGGCCGCGCCGGGATCAACGGCTTCTACCGGGGAGAGGTCGCAGCCGCCATCGCCGAGGCGATTCGGAGGCGCGACGGGCTCGTTACCATGCGCGACCTGTCGACGCACCGCTCGCAGTGGGTCGACCCTCTGACGGTCGACTATCGAGACGTGACCGTTTACGAGCTGCCGCCGCCTACCCAGGGCCTTACGGCGCTGGCCATGCTCGCGAGGCTGAACGGGGTCTCGCCTGGCGACCTGCGGCCGGGCCCCGGTTTCGTGACCGCGTTCAAAGGCATCCGGGACGCGTGCTATGCGCTTCGAGACCGCTACATCACCGACCCGGACTTCGCGAGCGTGCCGATCGAGCCCTTCCTCGATCCTCTGAACGTGCCGGCGGGGGGCGGCGGGGACGGGCACGACGGCGGCGACACGATCTATCTCTGCGCGGCGGACGAGCACGGCAACCTGGTGTCGCTGATCCAGAGCGTCTCGTATGCGTTCGGTTCGGGCATCGTCGCCGAGGGCACAGGAATGCTGCTGCAGAACCGCGGCTCGTACTTCAAGCTCGATCCAGCGCACGTGAACCGGCTGGAGCCGAAGAAGCGCACCATGCACACCCTGATCCCGGCGATGGCCGCGCGCGACGGCCGTCCATGGGCCATCTTCGGGTCGATGGGCGGCGAGGGCCAGCCTCAGCTGCAGACGCAGGTCCTCATCAACCTGGTCGATCACCGACTCGAGCCTGACGAGGCGGTCGGACGGCCCCGCATCCGCATCCAGGCCGGCGGCGAGAAGATCTCCGTCGAGGCCGACTATCCGGGCGCCGGCGATCTCAAGCGATCTGGGCTTCGAATCGAGCTGATGCCGGCCATGCATCACACGCTTGGCCACGCTCACGCGATCGTCATCGACGGCCCGGACAGCTGGCGTGCTGGGGCGGACCCGCGTTCGGACGGATCGGTCGAGCGGTCTCCATGAATACGGGCCCAAACCTTGGCTCGGTATAATTCCAAATCGGTTTGGCAACAGAGACAGAAGTCAAAGGCAAGCTGATCGCGGAGCACAGACGCGCAGACAAGGACACGGGCTCGCCCGAGGTCCAGATTGCGCTCTCGACCGCTCGCATCCGGGAGCTCACCGAGCACCTGAAGACGCACGCCAAGGACCACCACTCGCGCCGCGGCCTACTCCTCCTGGTTGGCAAGCAACGGCGTCTGCTGAACTACCTGAGAGACACCGACATCGAGCGCTACCGCGCGCTCGTCGGGAAGCTCGGGATCAGGAGATAGCCGGGCTGGGGCTAGAGCCCAGCCGATTAAGTCAATCGGGAGGACTCCACGCTGGGCGCGGGGTCAGCTCTTAGAAGCTCTCGCTGAGGTTTACCTGAGCCGCAGCTGCTAGGAATCTGACCCAGGACGCACCTCGGGGAAGTCCTCCCAAATGGAGGAATGCGCGTGGCAATTGTCACAAAGAACGTGGAGGTCGCCGGGAGGCGGCTGTCGATCGAAACCGGCAGGGTGGCCGAGCAGGCGAACGGGGCGGTGATTCTCCGCCAGGGCGATTCCGTGGTGCTCAGCACCGCGGTGATGTCGAAGGACCCTCGCGAGGGGGTGGACTTCTTCCCGCTGACCTGCGACTACGAGGAGAAGCTCTACGCAGTCGGCAAGATCCCTGGCGCTTTCATGCGCCGCGAAGGTCGCCCCAGCGAGACGGCAATCCTTGCCTCGAGACTGACGGACCGGCCGCTGCGCCCGCTGTTCCCGGACGGGTTCCGGCTCGACATCCAGGTCGTGTCGACGGTGCTCTCCGTCGACCAGGAAAACGACCCAACGATCCTCAGCATCAACGGAGCCTCGACCGCCCTGGTGATCTCCGACATCCCGTGGGCCGGACCGGTGGGCGCCGTGAAGATGGGTTTCATCGACGGAGCGCTCGTCGTCAACCCGCCGATGTCGCGCATGGAAGAGTCGGACCTCGACCTCACGGTTGCGGGAACCTCGGACGCGATTTTGATGGTTGAAGCAGGCGCGAAGGGCGTCACCGAGCAGACGGTGGTCGAGGCGCTTGCGATGGCCCACGAGGCGATCAAGCAGCTGTGCGCGGCTCAGAACGAGCTGCGCGAGCAGATCGGCAAGGCCAAGCTCGAGTACACCCCGCCCTCATACCCCGAGCAGATGGTCGAGGTGGTGAGCGAGTACCTCGCTCTGCGACTCGACCAGGCAGCGTTCAACCCTGACAAAGCTGCGCGCGAGGCGAGCACCGACGAGCTCCGTAAGAAGACCATTGCCGAGCTGGGCGACCGCTTTCCCGAGCACGTCGAAGTCCTCGGCAAGCTCTTCGACAAGAAGCTCAAGGACCGCGTCCGCGAGCGAATTGTCGACGAGGGAGTTCGCATGGACGGCCGTGGGCTCAAGGATGTGCGCGAGATCACCGTGGAAGTCGGGGTGCTGCCGCGGACTCACGGTTCGGGGCTCTTCACGCGAGGCCAGACTCAGGCCCTGACCATCGCGACCCTCGGCTCGATGTCCGACAAGCAGAAGCTCGACGGACTTGGGGTCGAAGAATTCAAGCGCTACATGCACCACTACAACTTCCCTCCGTTCTCCGTTGGCGAGGCGCGCCCGCTGCGCGGCCCAGGCCGCCGCGAGATCGGGCACGGGGCGCTCGCCGAGCGAGCTCTTCTTGCGGTGATCCCTTCGGTCGACGAGTGGCCCTACACGATGAGGCTGGTCTCCGAAATCCTGAGCTCCAACGGCTCGACCTCGATGGCATCGGTGTGCGGATCGACGCTCTCGCTGATGGATGCCGGCGTGCCGATCAAGGCGCCTGTTGCCGGGATCGCGATGGGCCTCGTAACGCGTGGGGGCAAGTTCGCGGTGCTCACCGACATCCAGGGCGTCGAGGACAACCTCGGCGACATGGACTTCAAGGTGGCAGGCACCAAAGACGGCATCACGGCGCTGCAGATGGACATCAAGATCAAGGGGCTGCCACACGAGATCCTTGCCCAGGCGCTGGAACAGGCTCGGGAAGCGCGGCTCTTCGTGCTCGACAAGATGCTCGCGGTGCTACCTCAGCCGCGCGCCGATCTGAGCCCTTACTCACCGCGCATCACGACGATCCACATCAACCCGGACAAGATCCGCGACATCATCGGCCCGGGAGGCAAGATGATCCGCAAGATCACCGAAGAGACAGGCGCCCAGATCGACGTCGAGGACGATGGGCGTGTCTTCATCGCGGCGGTCGACCAGGAGGGTGGCAAGAGGGCTATTGACTGGATCAAGGGCCTTACCGACGAGGTCGAGGTGGGCAAGATCTACCAGGGCAAGGTCGTCAGGATCATGCCGTTCGGGGCCTTCGTCGAGGTGCTTCCGAATCAAGACGGCCTGGTTCACATCTCCAAGCTGACCGACCACAGGGTCGAGAGGGTTGAAGAGGTCGCCAACGTCGGCGATGAGATCGTGGTCAAAGCTGTCGAGGTCGACAGCCAGGGCAGGCTCAACCTGAGCCGGCAGGCCGCAATCGAGGAGCTGACCTCCAAGGGGCTGCCGATCGAGGAGAAGATCGACAAGGAAGCCATGGCGGTCGCCCTGGCGTCTCCTCCGCCACCGCCCCGCGAAGGGGGCTTCAGCGGCGGCAACCGAGGTGGACGCAACGGCGGAGGCGGCGGCCGCAACCGCCGCTAGCTGGTGGCCGACCCGATCCGTGTGGCGGTAGCCGGTCACCGCGGCAAGGTTGGCTCGCTGCTCGCCACGGCTCTCCAGGCCGATCCGGGGATCGAGTACGTCGGTGGGGTTGGCACCGGCGACGACCTCGCTGCATTCTTGAAGAAGACGCGGCCGCAGGCTCTTGTCGACTTCACGCGTCCCTCAGTCGCCCTCCACAACGCGCTGGCAGCGGTGGCCGCCGGCGCGGCGCCGGTCGTCGGCACCTCAGGCATCCCTGCTGACGGGATCGACAAGCTCGAAGTGGCATGCAAGGAGAAGGGACTTGGCGGCATCGTCGCTCCGAACTTCGCAATCGGCGCCGTGCTGATGATGTACCTCGCCGAGATCGCCGCCCCTCATTTCGACGCGGCCGAGATCGTGGAGATGCACCACGCCGCCAAGCTGGACGCGCCATCAGGCACTGCGCTGGCGACGGCCAAACGGCTCGCCGCGCGCCGGGGTGACAAGCCCTTCGCCCACAAGAAGGTCGAGAAGGAGACGCTCGCCGGGACGCGAGGCGGGGAAGAGGGGAACATCGCGGTGCACAGCATCCGCCTGCCCGGCTTCGTCGCCGACCAGGAGGTCATATTCGGCCTGCCCGGGCAGACGCTCACCGTCGCACATCGGACGACGAGCAGGGAAGCGTACGTGCCCGGGGTGCTTCTGGCGATCCGCCGCGTGACTGGCGAGCCGCGTTTCTACAGGGGCCTCGACGAGCTGCTCGGACTCGGATCCCTGCCATAGCCGCTTGCACCCGGATCGACTTAAACTGACGTCGTGCCCACCTCCAAGCGACTAAACGTTGCCGTCGTCGGCGCGACGGGGATGGTCGGCCACGTCATGCTCTCGATCCTCGCCGAGCGCAACTTTCCGAGCGCGAGCGTCAGAGCACTGGCGTCAGTACGCTCGAAGGGTTTGAAGGTGCCCTACAACGGGAGCTCGATAACCATCGAGCCGATCGAAGAGAAAGCATTCAAGGGCATCGATGTCGCGCTCTTCGCGGCGAGCACGGATATCTCTCTGATATATGCGCCCGTGGCAGCCGAGGCCGGCGCCCTGGTGATCGACAACAGCTCGGCCTGGCGCATGAAGGAGAACGTTCCGCTCGTGGTCCCCGAGGTGAACCGCGACGACATCCGCGACAACGAAGGCATCATCGCCAATCCAAACTGCTGCGCGGTTCCGCTCACCGTCGTCTTGCATCCGCTGCAGAAAGCAGTCGGTATCGAGCGGGTCGTCGTCTCCACCTATCAGTCCGCGTCCGGTGCAGGCCGCGCGCTGGTGGAGGAGCTCGAAGAGCAGACCAAAGCCATCGCGAGTGGGGCTGAGCCGCAGGCTGTCGTTTATCCGCACCAGCTCGCGTACAACGTGGTCCCGGGGGGTTGGCATCCCGACATGGACGGCTTCAACGAGGAAGAGGTCAAGATCGTCAACGAGACGCGCAAGATCATGCACCTGGCAGGACTGCGCATTGCCGCCACGTGCGTGCGTGTGCCGGTCCCGATCGGCCATGGAGAATCGGTCTTTGTCGAGACCACGGAGAAGATCACCGCCGACGAAGCCCGCACCCTTTTCGGCACAGCTCCTGGCGTGATCGTCGAGGACGATCCGCACGCCAAGCTCTACCCGACGCCGCATAACGTTGCAGGCAAGGACGAGGTGTATGTTGGCCGCATCCGCAACGACCCCTCATCCGATCACGGCCTCGCCCTCTGGCTGGTGTCGGACAACCTGCGCAAGGGCGCCGCGCTCAACGCGGTACAGATCGCCGAGCACGCGATCGAACTGGGAGTGATTTAGATGGCCAAGGAAATCGGTCGCCTGCTGACCGCGATGTTGACCCCGTTCAAGGCCGATGGCTCGGTTGACTACGAGAACGCCGAGAAGCTAGCCGTGCTGCTCATCGCCGATGGGTCGGACGGCGTCGTCGTCTCGGGCACCACTGGAGAGTCGCCGGCGCTGAGCGACGACGAGAAGATCGAGCTGGTGAAAGCGATCAAGAAGGCGATCCCGGGCAAGACCGTCGTCGCAGGCACGGGCAGCAACGACACGCATCATTCGGTGAAGCTCTCGGAAAGGGCCATGAAAGCGGGCGCCGACGCGCTGCTCGCGGTGGTGCCCTACTACAACAAGCCGCCGCAGGAAGGCATGTACCAGCACTTCAAGGCCATCTCGGAGGCCGGGCCGACGATCATGTACAACATCCAGGGCCGCACCGCGGTCAACATGACCGCAGCGACCACCCTTCGGTGCGCCCAGCTCCCAGGCATCTTGGGCGTCAAGGAGGCGAGCGGCGACCTGGACCAGATCGGCTTTGTTTGCGCAGGCAAGCCGGACGGCTTTCGGGTCTGGAGCGGCGATGACAGTTGGACTCTCCCCGTGCTCGCCGTCGGCGGCCACGGTGTCATCTGCGTCGTGTCGCACATCGCGGGGCGGTCGATGAAAAAGATGATCGATGCCCACACCAAGGGCGACAACGAGCTCGCGCGCAAGATTCACCTTGGGCTGCTGCCCGTCATCAAGGCTCTGATGACGACTGCCGCCAACCCGGTGCCGATCAAGTCGGCGCTCAACGCGCTCGGGTTCCCGGCCGGCACGTTCCGCCTTCCGCTGGTGCCGCTGGCCAAGGATCAGCTCGAGACGGTGATGCAGACGATCCGCGAGGCGGGTGACCTGATCACGTTCAAGGCAGGCGTCAAAGTCGCTTAGCTCACCGGAGCTTCAGCTTCTTCACGCCGAGGTCCGAGCGTGCACCAAGTGCGGGCTCCACGCGACGAGAACCCAGGCCGTCCCGGGCATCGGGCCGTGCCCGGCCGACATCATGATCGTCGGGGAGGCGCCTGGCTTCAACGAGGATCGCCAGGGCGAGCCGTTCGTGGGCGCCGCAGGAAAGCTGCTTGACACGCTGCTTGCACGTATCGGCCTGAGCCGCAGCGACGTGTACATCACCAACGTCCTCAAATGCCGGCCGCCGCAGAACCGCGACCCCATGCCGAATGAGGCCGAGGCGTGCTCGCCTTACCTCGCGCGACAGCTCACCCTGGTGCGGCCCAAGGTCGTGCTCATCCTCGGGCGTCACGCTCTGGAGCGGCTGATGCCCGGCCAGGGTTCGATCTCGCGCATCCACGGCAGCATGGTCAAGCGCGGCGACATCGCCTACGTGCCGCTCTTCCATCCGGCAGCCGCGCTGCACAACGGCGCTCTCGTCGCGGACCTCGAGCATGACTTCGACCGCGTGAAGATCTATCTGGACAAGCTCCTCGCCCCGCCGCCTCCACCAGAACCGTCCCCCGTGGTGCGACAGGAATCCGAGCAGCTGCGTCTGCTGTGACCGCCTCGCGACTTCGATATCTGCCGCTGGGCGGCCTCGGCGAGGTCGGCATCAACATGTGGGCGCTGGAATGGGAAAACCAGGTCCTGGTCGTCGATGCGGGATTGATGTTTCCCCAGGAGGACATGCTGGGCATCGACCTGGTCCTCCCCGACATCTCCTACCTGCTAGATCGAAAGCGCGACGTGCTCGGAATCTTTCTGAGCCACGGACATGAGGACCACATCGGTGGCCTGCCGTACGCATTGAAGAAGCTCAACGTGCCCGTCTACGGGACACGGCTGACGCTCGGTCTGGTCAAGCCCAAGCTGAAGGAGCATCGCATCCTACGCGAGGCCGACCTGCGCGAGGTGCGAGTGGGGGACGCTGTTCAGCTGGGCCCGTTCCGCGTCGAGACTGTGGCCGTCTGCCACTCCATCCCGGATGCGGTGGCACTCGCCATCGAAACTCCCGTCGGGCGCGTGGTCTACACCAGCGATTTCAAGCTGGACGATGCGCCCCCCGACGGGCTGCCCACAGACATGGAGCGGTTCCGGAAGCTCGGAGACCAGGGCGTGCTGCTCCTGCTGAGCGACTCCACCAATGCCGAGAGAGGTGGACGCTCTGGATCGGAACGCGACCTGCATGCGCCTTTCGAGCGGATCTTCGGCGAGGCTCCCGGGCGAATCGTGGTTGCCAACTTCGCCTCCAACATCCATCGCATCCAGCATCTCGTGCGCATGGCGGTCCAGTTCGAGCGGCGGGTGGCCGTGGTGGGACGAAGCCTCCAGACCAACTTCAAGACCGCCAAGGAGCTCGGCTTTCTCAAGGTGCCTGAGGGCCTGACCGTCAAGCTCGAAGACACGGACCGAGTTCCGCCGTCGAAGCTGCTGCTCCTCACGGCTGGAAGCCAGGGCGAGCCGATGTCGGCGCTCGCCCGCTTCGCGGCCCAGCGACACCCATTCGTCAATGTGCTCAAGGACGACTGGGTGGTGATCTCCGCTCGGCCCATTCCCGGCAATGAGCGCATGGTCCACCAGACCGTCAACAACCTGTACCGTCACGGGGCGCGGGTGTTCTACTCGGAGGTCGGCAACGTCCACGTGACCGGTCACGCGCAGAGGGACGAGCTGCGTGAAATGCTGGATGCCGTACGGCCCCGGTACTTCATCCCCGTGCATGGCGAGTACCGCCAGCTCGTCCAGCATGCGGAGGTCGCCCGCGATGCGGGCGTCAGCGACGATCACGTGGTGGTGGTCGAGGATGGCGAGGTTGTTGAGCTCGATGCGGCGTCCATTGAGAAAGGCGCGAAGGTCAGCGCCGGGCTGGTGTTCGTCGACGGGCTTGGGGTGGGAGATGTGGAACAGGTGGTGCTTCGAGATCGCCGGCACCTCGCCGAGGATGGCATCCTGGTCGTGACGCTCACCGTCGATCGCGATTCGGCGACGGTGCGCGCGGGGCCGGACCTCATCTCGCGCGGGGTGATCGAGCCGGAGCTCTCGTCCAGGCTGATGGCCGATGCGCGCGCCGCCGCCATGGCAAGCCTCGAGCGTTTCGCGGACACTCATGCGGACGTGAACATCCTCAAGGAGGCGATCCACGACGCGGTCTCAAAAACCGTTTACAAGCAGACCCGGCGGCGCCCGATGGTCATACCGGTTGTGACAGAAATCTGATGAAGCTGCCACCTCTCGCGCTTGTTGCGCCTAGCCTGTGTCCCCGGTGCGATCAGCCGGCCATGGTGATGGACCAGGGCGACGATGCCCGCTGCGCGCACTGCGGATTGCAGCTGCACCAGTGCGGCAGCTGCCGGGGCGTGGCCGGACCCTTCGACCGCTTCTGCGGGTTCTGCGGTCACGAGATGGTGCGCGGCGAGAGCCGCCCAATCTGGTGGAGGCTGTGGCTGCTGGCGGCGCTGGTGCCGCTTGCGGCCGGATTGATCTATGGAATCGTCCAGGCGGGCCTACATCCTGCCAAGTAGGTACCAGCGTCGCAGGGTTGGCCGGGGTTCTGGGTTCCCTCCCATATCTCTAGCGATTGAGGCGCTGGCCGCACTCCACGCAGAAGCTGTGCCGGCCCAGGTTGTGGTGACCGCATGACGGACAGACGAGCCGTCGAGGAGGATCGGCCTGCAGCCACCGCTCCCGCTCGCGGCGGTACCAGATCCCGTCCTCCGGTCCGAGCATCCAGCGGCGCCCCTCGCCATCGAGCACAGCCAGGTCGCGCACTGCCACCCGGAACGCCCGCGCTTGCAAGGTCCCTGTCCGCCGCTCCTCGACCAGGTCCTTGTAACGCGTCTCCGCCTCGGCGAATGGATCGACAGCCACGCGCAGAGTATCGCTCGGGAGGGCACGGCGGCACCCGGCCGGTGTCCGTCTGCGGCCGGTTGGGCGCTGTAGAATCGCTACGGCTCTAGGCCCGCAGCATGCGTCGCACCACAACACGTAGCTCACGTCATTCCGCTAACGGCGCCCGGCGCGCTGCGTCCTCGCGCTCCCGCTCCAGCCGCAAGCGACCCAGCCGACCGCGCCTGACGTCCCGCCAGGGCCGCGAGATCCTGGGCGTGCTTCTCATCCTCGCCGCCCTTCTGGGCCTGCTTGCTCTCGCAAGTAACGCCGGCTCGATCTTGAACGGGTTGCGCGAGTGGATGCAGGTCACGTTCGACCGCGCGTGGTTCGTACCGGTCGGCGTGTCGCTCGCCTTGGGCGCCTACCTCCTGTGGCCGAAAGCGCCAAGGCCGCGGCCGGTCGACCTCGTTTCGGGCGCCGTCGCCGTGGTGTCGCTCATCGGGCTCTTCGGCCTCGTCGCAAACGTCGGCGGTACCACCGGGAGGGGCGTCGACCGTGTCGTCGAGCAGGTTGTGGGCCACTGGGGGGCGTGGGCCCTCCTGGGCGCCGGGCTGCTGATCGGGCTCATCGTCACCGTCCACTTCAGCCCCGGTGCGCTGATAGCGTCAGTGGTTCGCGCGGCGCGCGCCGCATATGCCGAGCGCAACCGCCTCCAGAGGCTGGTTTCGCCGCCGCTCGCCTCCCGCGGGCCCGCCGCGCCCAAGCAGGGAGGAGTTTCCAACGCCGCGCTCGCGCGCTCCGCCGCGAGCTTCGCCACGCCACCACCCGCAGTCGAGGCCGCGCGCGTGTGGGAGCTCGAAGAACCCGACGACGATTCACGAACTCCCGCGCCTGAGACGAAGGTCGCCGAACGAGAGCAGCCGGCCGAGCCGCCTGTGTTACGAGTGGTCGCGGAAGCGGAGGACGATGTTCCCGAGATCGATTGGAAGCTTCCGTCGATCGCATTGCTCGACACCGTCACGGCGCGCAGGGAGCGGATGGCGGACGAGATAAAGCGCAACGTGAAGATCATCGAGAGCACGCTCGACACCTTCGGCGTCGCTTGCAAGGTCGTTGGCGTGAACCCAGGCCCGGCGGTGACGCAATACGAGCTGCAGCCCGGGCCGGGCGTGCAGGTAAAACGGATCACCGCCCTGCAGAACGATCTCTCCCTCGCGCTCGCCGCGGCCCCCCTCAGGATCGAGGCGCCGATACCCGGCAAGTCTGCGGTGGGCATCGAGGTGCCCAACAAGTCGGCGAGCCTGGTCACCATCAGAGAGGTCCTCGAGACCGCTGCGTTCCGGGAAGGTACTCATTCGCTCGCGCTCGGCCTTGGCAATGACGTGTCGGGGCAGTCCATCGTTGCGGACCTCACACGCATGCCGCACCTGCTGATCGCCGGCGCCACCGGACAGGGCAAGAGCGTATGCATCAACGCGCTCATCACGAGCCTCCTGTTCCAGGTCACGCCCGAGCACATGCGGCTGCTCCTCATCGACCCAAAGCGCGTGGAGCTGACGGGCTACAACGGGCTGCCCCATCTCGCGCTGCCGGTCCTCGTCGAATCGCACCAGGCGGCGGCCGCCCTGCGCTGGGCGGTGGCGGAGATGGATCGCCGCTACAAGATGTTTTCAGCGGAAGGCGTGCGCAACATCGCGGCCTACAACGAGAAGGCAGTGCAGAAGCTCGCCCGCGAGCTCCCCTACGTCGTGATCGTCATCGACGAGCTCGCCGACCTGATGATGGTCGCCGCGGGCGAGATCGAGGAGCTGATCTGCCGCATCGCTCAGCTGGCTCGGGCCGTCGGCATCCACCTCATCATCGCGACGCAGCGCCCGTCCACCGACATCATCACCGGCCTGATCAAAGCCAACATTCCTTCGCGTATCGCATTCGCCGTCGGCTCGCAGGTCGACAGCCGCGTCATCCTCGACTCGGGCGGTGCCGAAAAGCTGCTCGGCCGCGGCGACATGCTCTACCAGCCCGTCGACGCGGGCAAGCCGACGCGAATCCAGGGCGCATTCGTGAGCGACCCGGAGGTCGAAGGCGTCGTCAACTTCTGGAAGTCCCAGGGCCCGCCGCGCTATATGGAGGAGATCCTCGAGGAGGGCGCGGGCACGGAGTGGGAGAGAGGCGAGACCACCGAGCGCAAGCTCGACCCACTTTTCGCGCGCGCAGCGCGAGCGGTGGCTGCCGAGGGCGCGGCGTCGGTGTCACTGGTTCAGCGCAAGTTCAACGTCGGCTACTCGCGCGCCGGCCGCATCGTTGACCAGCTCGCCGAGAACCACGTTGTCGGCGGATACCAGGGGTCGAAGTCGCGCGAGGTGATGATGAATCTGCCCGACGTCGACGACCTTCTTGAGAGACTGGGTATCGAATGACGCAGGAGGCGCGACCGCGGATCCAGGACGGATCCGGGGTGGCAACTCAAGAGTTCACGTCGCAAACTTCTCCGTAGGACCCGCGATGAACGTTCCGAATGCATTGACGCTCAGCCGGCTGGCGGCGATTCCGCTTCTGATGATTCTGCTCATCGTGCGGTTCGACGGCCACGACCAGCTCGCCGCCGCCCTGTTCGTCATCTTCTCCTTCACCGACACGCTCGACGGCCAGATCGCTCGCCGGCGCGGCACTGTCAGCGACCTGGGAAAGTTTCTCGATCCCCTCGCGGACAAGCTGTTCGTGCTGTCCGTGCTGATAGTCCTCGTCCAGGAGGGCCTGGTCGCCGCGTGGGTGGTCGTCGTGATCTTCTCGCGAGAGCTGCTCATCACGATCCTGCGCTCGGTGGCGGCGACGCAAGGCCGCGTCATAGCGGCCGCTCCGATGGGCAAGACCAAGACCGCGACGCAGATGGCGGCGGTCGCCCTGCTGATCCTGCAGCGGCCATATCCGGTGCTCGTCCCGCTGGCGGAGCTCGCGGTCGCCATCGCGATCCTCTTCACGGTGGCCAGCGGCGTCGACTACCTGTGGCGCTTCCGCCACGTGATCTGGCCCACCGCTCGTGTGGAGGGCGGGGCTTCGCGCGCGGCGCCAAGCGGAGGAGCGCCGGGTTCTGAGTCGCCGGTCGATCCCCTGGCTCGCGAGCTCGGCGCCCAGCTGAAGAAGGGACGCATGACACTCTCGGTGGCGGAGTCATGCACCGGTGGCCTCCTCGCATCCCTGGTCACCGACCAACCAGGCAGCTCCGCCTACTTCATGGGCGGCGTCGTCGCGTATGCCGACGAGGTAAAGCGCGCTCAGCTCGGCGTGCCGGCGACGCTGCTGACCCGGCACGGTGCAGTGAGCCGCGAGGTCGCGCTGGCCATGGCCGAGGGTGTGCGCACGCGACTCGGCACCACGCTGGCGGCGTCAATCACGGGTATCGCCGGGCCGGATGCCGAGGGCTCGAAGCCTGTCGGTCTCACGTACATCGCGATCGCCACGCCACGCGGCACGACCTGTGACGAGTACATGTTCAGCGGAGACCGCTGGTCGAATCGACGCCAGGCGGCCGGCCAGGCGCTGCGCCTGCTGATCGAGGCAGTTCGCGCCGGCGAAGGGAAGCTGGCCTCTTGACCCACGAACGCATGTTCGCTAGACTTCCCGAACGGCCTACATCGAGCACTGCTGTTAAGAACACGTTGACCCCAGCACCACGACGTAGAACACTCGCCGCAACGACTTAGGAGGATCGATTGGAAAAGGAAAAGGAAAAGTCACTCGACTCGGCGATCTCCCAGATTGTGAAGAGCTACGGGAAGGGAGCCATCATGAAGTTGGGCGAGCAGGCGGCATTGCACGGGGAGATCATGGTCATCCCGACAGGCGCGCTCTTGCTCGATCTGGCGTTGGGTGTGGGAGGGATTCCCCGGGGTCGCGTGACCGAGCTGTACGGCCCGGAGTCGGCGGGCAAGACGACCCTGGCGCTGCACGTCATCGCCGAGGCCCAGAAGCTCGGCGGTGTGGCGGCTTTCGTCGACGCCGAGCATGCGCTCGACCCGCTTTATGCGTCGAGGATCGGGGTCAAGATCGACGATCTGCTGATCAGCCAGCCGGACACTGGCGAGCAGGCGCTCGAGATCGTCGAAGTCCTGGTCAGGTCTGGGGCGATCGACGTGATAGTCATCGACTCCGTCGCTGCGCTGGTGCCAAAGGCCGAGATCGAAGGCGAGATGGGCGACTCCCATATGGGGCTGCAGGCCCGCTTGATGTCGCAGGCGCTCCGCAAGCTGACCGGGGCGATCTCCAAGTCGAACTGCTCGGTCATCTTCCTGAACCAGCTTCGCGAGAAGGTCGGGATCATGTTCGGCAACCCCGAGACGCAGCCCGGCGGCCGCGCATTGAAGTTCTATTCCTCGGTTCGCCTCGACATACGCAAGGTCGAGGTGATCAAGAACGGGCTTGACTCGGTCGGGGCGCGGGTCAAGGTCAAGGTCGTCAAGAACAAGGTCGCGCCTCCGTTCAGGTCGGCCGAGTTCGACATTCTCTTCAACGAGGGCATCTCGCGCGAAGGCTCGCTGATAGACGCCGCGCTCGAGTACTCCATCCTCGAGAAGAGCGGGACATGGATGTCCTACGGCGACCAGCGCCTCGGTCAGGGTCGCGAAAACGTGCGCAACTACCTCCGTGAGAACCCGACCCTGTCCTCGGAGATAGAGGCCAATGTCCGGGTGAAGGCGGCCGGCGGCGTGGCGCCGGTCAAGATCACGGGCCCGATGAAGGCTCCAACGGGTGCGGAAGAGCTCTAAGAGTCGAGTCCCGAAAGCACCCGGCGATCCGGTCGAGGCGGGGCTGAGGCTCCTCGCGCGGCGCGATCATTCGCGCGAGGAGCTCCGGCGAAAGCTGAGCCGTCGCGGCCATGAGCAGCAGGCGCTGGAGGAAGCCATCCGGCGTATTGATGAGAGCTACGGCCTCGACGACCAGGCTTTCGCCCGGTCATACGTCCGCCGGCGAGCTTCGACCAAGGGTCCGCTGGCCATCGCCGGCGAGCTGGCCGCCCGTGGCATCGATCGGCGATCCGCCCAGGCGGCGCTGGCCGGCTTCGGCGCGGACGAGCAGCTTGCCTCCGCGACCCGGTTGGCCGAACGCCTGTACGAGCAGTCGGGGCGTCGGATGGGGGACCGGGACGCGCTGAACAAGATCGGCACCAAGCTGCTCAGGCGGGGCTTTTCCACTGCCATCGTCCGGGCTGCCTGCCGGGCGGTGCTGGAGGGAGCGGCCCAGGCCACCGACGACTAGAATTTAGCTTCCGCGGCGCTCTTCAGCGCCCGCAGTCATTGAGCCAACCCGACGCGGGGCTCCGACGCCCTGCATTGGATCCGCACTTTGACAATCGAATACATGAGGTGCATGTCACATGCCGTTCTACGTCTACGTACCGACAATCGTGGCGGCACTCCTCGTCGGCTTTGGAGCGGCTTACCTGCTGTTCCGCCGCCGGCAGGGCAACGGGACGAGCGCGCTGGAGGTCAAAGCCCAGCAGGCGCTCTCTGAGGCCGAAACACAGGCCAAGGAGAAGCTCCTCGAAGCCAAGGAGGAAGCGGTCAAGATCCGCACCGCCGCGGAGCAGGAAGCCCGGGAGTACCGGGCACAGTCACAGCAAATCGAAAAGCGTCTTCTCCAAAAGGAGGAGAACCTCGACCGCAAGGTCGAGGACCTCAACCGGCGAGAGCGCGAGCTCGGCGACCGGGAGAAGGCGCTGGACGAGATCAGGGCTCAGCTCGAAGAGACCTACCGCCAGCAGGAAAAGGAGCTTCAGCGGGTCGCGAACATGACCCGGCAGGAAGCTCAGGGAGTCCTGATGGGGCAGGTCGAGCAGGAGCTGCGAAACGAGGTGGCGCGCAAAGTGCGCGAGGCCGAGCTCGGAGCTCGCGACGAGAGCGAGCGTCGTGCCCGGGAGATCGTCACCGAGTCGATCCAGCGCATCGCCGCCGACCAGACCGCGGAGGTTTCGGTCTCGGTGCTGCCGCTGCCGACAGACGAGCTCAAAGGCCGGATCATCGGAAAGGAGGGCCGCAATATACGGGCCCTTCAGCAGGCCACCGGGATCGATCTCATAGTGGACGACACCCCGGAGGCCGTCATCATCAGCGGGTTCGACCCCGTCCGCCGCGAGGTGGCTCGAGTCGCGCTGAACAAGCTCATCGTCGACGGCCGGATTCATCCGGCTCGCATCGAAGAGATCGTCGCCAAGTCCCGAACAGAGGTCCTGCAGAGGGTCAAAGAGGAGGGAGAGGCGGCGGTACTCGAGGTCGGCCTGCAGGGTCTCCACCCTGAGGTCGTCCGGCACCTCGGCATCCTGCGCTTTCGAACGAGCTACGGCCAGCAGGTGCTGAACCACTCGAAAGAGGTCGCCTATCTCGCCGCCATGATGGCGTCCGAGATCGGCGCCGACGTCCGAATCGCGAAGCTGTCAGGGCTGCTGCACGACATCGGCAAGGCCATCGACCACGAGGTCGAGGGCTCGCATGCCGTGATCGGAGCGGACCTGCTGCAGCGACATGGGGTTCCCGCCCCGGTCGTGCACGCCGTGCGCGCTCATCACTACGACGAGGAGCCGCACACCATGGAGGCGCTGCTGCTGATCGCGGCAGACGCCATCTCCGCTGCCCGCCCGGGTGCGCGCAGAGAGTCCCTGGAGGCCTACGTCAAGCGGCTGGAGAAGCTGGAAGAGATCGCGAACTCGTTCCAGGGCGTCCAGCAGTCCTACGCGATCCAGGCCGGCCGCGAGGTCCGGATCCTGGTCAAACCAGAGCAGATCGACGACACCGCCGCCCAGCTGATGGCGCGGGATATCGCCAAGCGGATCGAGACCGAGCTGAGTTTCCCGGGTCAGATCCGGGTGACCGTCGTGCGCGAAACAAGAGCCATCGAATACGCGAAATAGAAACCAGAGAGGGAGCCCACCGCGGGCTCCCTTTTCTTTTGCACGACAATTCGCGGTGTGAAGGTATGGCCGGCGGACTGGAACGAGCGCAAGCGCGGCAAAGACTGCCCGATTTGTGTGGACGGCCGGCCCGAAGAGTTCCAATTCGGAATCCGCATCTACTCCACTGCGCACACCGACGCTTACCTGCAGCGCCACGGGGCGGTGCGCGGCTACGCGGTGGTGATCTGGAGGGGCCGCCATGTCGCGGAACCGATGGAGCTCTCCGATGCCGAGGCCGTGGGTTACTGGCGCGACCTGCTTCGGGTTGCGGGAGCGATTGAGCAGCACTACCTGCCCATGAAGGTCAACCTCGAGATGCTGGGCAACACCATCCCTCACCTGCACACCCATGTGCGCCCGCGCCATCGCGACGACCCAGCACCGTACGGGCCTTTGGCCCACGCGGCTGACCTCCCTGCCTTTCCGGACGAGCAACTCCGGGCCGATGTAGAGGCGCTCCGGAAGCTGCTGGCTTCATGAGTTCAGAGGACCTCAGGATCCTCTTTGTGGCCGACGTGGTCGGCCAGCCCGGGCGCGAGGCGGTGAAGGCCATCCTTCCCGACCTCAAGAAAGAGGTCCGGCCGCACCTGACGATCCTCAACGGAGAGAACTCCGCCGGCGGGTTCGGCCTCACCGCCAAGCTCGCCGCCGAGCTCAAGTCATACGGGGCGGACGTGATCACGACAGGCAACCACGTCTTCGCGCAGAAGGAGTTCCTGCCCGAGCTCCCGAACCTGGAGAAGGTCCTGCGGCCCGCCAACTACCCTCCGAAGGCGCCCGGGGTTGGCTGGTGCCTGGCCGAGGCCGGTGGCCGTGAGGTCCTGGTCATGAACCTGATGGGCCGGATCTTCGTCGAGGCCCTGGACGACCCGTTCCGCGCCGCCGACGCGATCCTGGCGGAGCACCCTGACGCCAGGATCGTCTTCTGCGACATGCACGCCGAGGCGACCTCGGAGAAGACTGCCATGGGCTGGTACCTGGACGGCCGGGTGAGCGCCGTGGTGGGCACCCACACCCACATTCCAACGGCTGACGCGCGGGTCCTCCCCGGGGGGACTGCCTACGTCACCGATGTGGGCATGGTCGGCCCTCGAGACGGGTGCATCGGGATGGACAAGGACGTGGTCATCCAGCGCTTCCTGACCGGGGTCCCGAACCGGTTCGTGGTCGCCTCAGGACCCGTGACATTCAATTCGGTACTGGTTACCATTAATGGTTCCACCGGCCGGGCAACATCGATCCAGCGAATCGACAAAGAGCATTCTTGAAGGGGTTCCAGCAAATGACGGGCGAGCGTGCACCAGTCGAGGTGCTGAAGGTTTCAGCCACCTCCAAGCCTGTCGCCGTTGCCGGGGCGATTGCCGGGGTGATCAGGAGCAAAGGGCGCGTCGAGGTGCAGGCGATAGGGGCCGGCGCGATCAACCAGGCGGTCAAAGCCATCGCCATCTCGCGCGGGTACGTCGCTCCCGGCGGTCTCGACCTGGTCTGCATCCCCGCTTTCATCGACATATCCATCGACGGCGAGGAGCGCACTGGAATCCGATTGTTGGTGGAGAGCCGCTGACCCCCGAGACCGGACGAGCCAGGTCGTTCCACATCTGGACAATCGGCTGCCAGATGAACACCGCCGACTCCGAAAGCCTCGCCCGCAAGCTCCTTGCAGCCGGTTACGTCGAAGACTCGCTCGACCGAGCCGACGTAGCCATCCTCAACACCTGCGTCGTGCGACAGGCCTCAGAGGATCGCGTGTACGCCAAGCTGCACGAGCTGAAGGAGTGGAAGACCCCGGAGCGCACTGTGGCGGTGACCGGCTGCATAGTCGCCAAGGAGGGGACCCAGCTCGGGCGGCGCTTCCCGACGCTTGACCCTATGGTCGTGCCCATCGGCGAGTACGACGCCTTCGTCGCAGATCTGGACGCGCGTTACGACTACTCGCAAGGCGAGCCTCTGCCGCCCGCTGGACGTACTGGCGTCAGCCACTTCGTACGAGTCATCCAGGGCTGCGACCACAACTGCACTTTCTGCATAGTGCCGAAGGTGCGGGGGCGCGAACGTCACATTGCGCTGACTGCGGTGGTGGCCGAATGCTGCGAGGCTGTCGCCGCCGGCGCCAAGGAAGTGGTTCTTCTAGGCCAGAACGTTGACGACTACCGCGACCCCGATGGCGAAGGCGGCCTTGCGACCCTGGTAACTGCCGTCGAGAGGATCCCCGGCCTGAAGAGGCTGCGGTTCATGACCTCACATCCCCAGGACCTCGAGCCTCGCCTGCTGGAGGTGATGGCCGCGAGCGATGTCATCTGCCGCGAGCTGCAGCTGCCCGTGCAGTCAGGCGACGACGGAATCCTCAAGCGGATGGCGCGTGGCTACCAGACACGGCATTACCGGGCGATCGTCGAGCGCGCCCGGACGCTGATGCCCGACATCGGACTCGTGACCGATGTGATAGTGGGTTTTCCGGGCGAGTCTGACGAAGCGTTCCAGAACACTCGCCGGCTGATAGAAGAGATCGAGTTCGACGTCGTCCACCTGGCGATGTACTCACCGCGGCCGGGAACTTTCGCCGCTGACAAGATGCAGGACGACGTGCCCGGCTCCGAGAAGCTGCGGCGGCTGAATGACCTTCTCGGGCTCCAGAAATCCATAGCGGCGCGCAAGACGGCGCGATGGGTTGGCCGCGACGTTCAGGTCCTGGTCGAAGGACACGATGAGCTCGGCCGGCTTTACGGACGGATTCGGCAGGGCAAGCGGGCGATCCTGCTCAAGGCCTCGGGAATCGAGCCGGGGCAGGTCGTCGACGTGCGCGTCCTCCACGCCACCGCGGGACAGCTCACGGGGTTGCCCGCGGCGTGAGCACAGACTCCGGGCGAGCACGGGGCTCATTCGCGAATGCCCCGACCCCGGTGATGCGCCAGTACAGGGAGGCGAAGGAGCAGCACCCCGACGGAATCCTTCTGTTCCGCCTCGGCGACTTCTACGAGATATTTTTCGAGGACGCCGAGGTCGCCGCTCCCGTGATGGGCGTCACCCTCACATCGCGCCCGTTGGGCAAGTCGGGACGTGCACCGATGTGCGGGGTTCCTCATCACGCGTGGCAGGTGTACGTCGGCAAGCTGCTGCGCGCCGGCCACAAGGTGGTCATCTGCGACCAGCTGGAGCCTGGTGGGAAGAAGGGAATCGTCCGGCGCGATGTGACTCGCGTGCTGACGCCGGGCACCGTGGTGGAGGACGCGTACCTCGAGCCGTCGCGGCCGAACTACCTCGTGGCGGCATGGACGCATGGTGCCGATGCAGGGCTCGCGGCGTGCGATGTGTCGACTGGCGAGCTGCTGCTCTGCCAGCTGCCGCGCGAGCGCCTTGCCTCGGAGCTGGAGCGGCTGGGTCCGGCGGAGCTGCTTACGCCGCCGGAGGTGGACGAGTACAAATTCGACCCGGTCCGCGGGCAGCAACGCCTTCGCGATGTGCTGGGGATTGCGTACCCGGCGGCGATCGGCGCGGCAGAGGCTCCGCTGGCTGTCGGCGCCGCGGGGGTCGTCCTCGACTACCTGAAGCAGAACCAGACGCTGGTCGTACCCGGATCGCTCACCGTTCGGACGTACTCGCCTGAGGCCACCATGCCTCTCGACGCGGCCACCGTGCGCAACCTCGAGCTGCCGGCGTTGACGAGCCTCATCGACCACACGCGCACTCCGATCGGTGCACGCCGTTTGCGGGCCTGGCTAAGCGCCCCGATGAGAGACGCCGAGTCGATCGAGCTCCGGCTCGCCGCCGTCGATGAGCTGGCGGCGTCAGCCACTCTCCGCGAGCGACTCGGGGTCGCGCTGAAGGAGGTCGGAGACCTCGAGCGCTTGACGTCGCGGGCCGCGCAGGGCCGGGCAAATGCTCGCGAGCTGGTGGCGCTGCGCAGATCCCTGGAGGCTGTCCCAGCCGTCCAGGAGGCCCTCGCCGCATGCAAGGCGCTCGCGATACGACAGCTGGCCGGCGACATCAGCTCCGCCCCAGAGCTCGCACGTGAGCTGGCGCAAGCCCTGGTCGAGGACCCTCCGGCAGTTGCCCGCGCGGGCGGAGCGATCCGCCACGGCTACGACGGCGAGCTGGACGGCATCGTCGACGCGTCGAGCAGCGCGCGCGAATGGATCGCGGGCCTCGAGGCCTCGGAGCGCAGGCGAACCGGGATCCGCTCCTTGAAGGTCGGCTTCAACAAGGTTTTCGGCTACTACATCGAGATCAGCAACGCGAACTCCGTCGCCCTGCCGGATGACTACGTCCGCAAGCAGACGCTTACCGGGGCGGAGCGCTACCTGACGCCGGAGCTGAAGGAGAAGGAGGCCGTGGTTCTCACAGCTCGGGAGCGAATCGCGGAGCGCGAGCTCGCGATCCTCCATGACCTCGGCGTCCAGGTGGCGGCCTCGGCGACGACGCTGAGGGCGACCGCGCAGGCCATCGGGGGCGCCGACGCCATCTCGAGCCTGGCGGTTGCGGCCGCAGAGCTCGGCTGGAAGCGGCCGGAGGTCAACGCCGGCTTGCGGCTGAGCATCAAGGACGGCCGCCATCCGCTGGTCGAGCACAGCCTGCCCGCGGGCGTGTTCGTGGCCAACGACCTGGAGCTGGACCCCGACTCAGAGCAGATAACGATCCTCACCGGTCCGAATATGGCTGGCAAGTCCACATACCTGCGGCAGGCAGCGGTCATCGTCCTGCTTGCGCAGTGCGGCAGCTTTGTGCCCGCGCAGCGGGCGGTCATCGGTCTGACCGACCGCATCTTCACGCGCGTCGGCGCGCACGACGACATCACGGCGGGCATGTCCACCTTCATGGTCGAGATGACCGAAACGGCGCACATCCTCAACCACGCGACGCGTGCATCGCTCGTCATCCTGGACGAGGTGGGGAGGGGAACCTCGACGTACGACGGTCTCTCGATCGCCCAGTCCGTCGTCGAGCACCTGCACGACTCACCACGGCTCGGCTGCCGCACCCTGTTCGCGACGCACTATCACGAGCTCACCGCTCTTGCGGAGCGGTTGCCTCGGGTCCGCAATCAGCGCGTCGAGGTGCTCGAGGAAGGAGAGGCGGTTCGATTCCTGCACCGCGTGGTGCCGGGTGGCGCCGATCGCTCCTATGGAATTCACGTCGCCGCGCTGGCCGGCCTGCCATCGGGCGTCATCGCACGCGCGCGGCAGGTCCTGTCCGAGCTCGAGCGGCAGCGGCCCCTCGAGCCGCCCGAGCAGCAGCTTGGCTTGCCCATGGAGATGGCCCCCGACCCGTTACGCAAGGAGCTCGAGGACATCGAGCCGGACTCGCTGAGCCCGCTCGAGGCGCTCCAGAAGCTGTACGAGCTGCGCTCCAGGTTGACGAGATGAGCTCGATCCATCTGCTGGCTCCAGAGGTGGCCGACGCCATCGCGGCGGGCGAGGTCATCGAGCGGCCGGCCTCGGTCGTGAAAGAGCTCGTCGAGAACGCTCTCGACGCCGATGCTCGCCGGGTCAACATCGATGTGCGCGGCGCCGGCAAGATCTCGATTCGCGTCAGCGATGACGGCGCCGGGATCCCCGCGGAAGACCTTGTGCTGGCGTTCGTGCGCCACGCCACGAGCAAGGTCGCGACGCTCTCCGACCTCGAAACCATCGCGAGCCTCGGCTTCAGAGGTGAGGCTCTGGCGAGCATCGCATCGGTGGCCGACGTGGAATGCGCGAGCGCCGGCGCGCGCATTCGCATCCGCGCCGGCGAGGTGGTGGAGCACGGCTCAGGACCTCTCCTGCCTGGCGTGACGATGGAGGTCAAGGACCTCTTTGCCAACGTGCCGGCGCGTCTCAAGTTTCTGAAGTCAGATTCCACAGAACAGGCCGCGATGAAGGACGTCGTGAGCGGGTTCGCGCTGCTGCATCCTCACGTGCGCTTTCAGCTCACGCTGGATGGGCGGAGCGCCGTCAGCAGCACAGGCGATGGGGATCGGCGACGCGCCATCGGCTCCGTGCACGGACCGCAGGTCGCCGCCGAGATGCTCGACATGGTCGGCATGCCGCTCGTGGTTGGCATGGTCAGCCAACCACGCATGAGCCGGGGCAGCCGGGACGGCATGGTCCTCGCCGTCAACGGCCGGCCGATCAGCTCACGCCCATTGGTATACGCACTGGAAGAGTGTTATCAGGGTCGGCTCGAGCGAGGGCGGCACCCGATCGCGGTCATCGACATCGGCATCGATCCTGAGCTGGTCGACGTCAATGTGCATCCGGCTAAGCGTGAGGTGCGGTTTCGTGAGGAAGGCGCTGTCTTCTCAGCGTTGCAGCGAGCGGTTCGAAGCGCGCTCGGCGGCAGCGAGCCGTACCGATATCAGACGGCAAACGTGGCTCCCTCGGTCATCGCGAGCGCGGTGGCGCCGCAGCTCACGCTTCACGAAGCCGCGACGTCGGTGGCAACCGCCGACAAGCTGGTGCAGCGCACGGCGGAGACCGTGCTCCGTCCGATCGGACAGGTCGGCCCCGGATACCTGGTGGCGGAAGGACCGCAGGGTCTGGTCCTCGTCGACCAGCACGCGGCGCACGAAAGGGTGCTGTACAACCGGCTGCTCGAACGCCTTCGAACCGGACGCGGCATGAGCCAGCCGCTTCTGATGCCCCAGGCCATCGACGTCGAACCTCGGCTGATCGCGGCAGCGGCCGACCACCGAGAGGACCTTGCCAACCTGGGCCTGGAATACGAGGAGTTCGGCCCGCGCAGCCTGCGGATCACCGCGGTTCCGGTCGAGATGCCGGCCGGCCGGGCGACGGCGGCGGTCCAGGAAACCCTCGCCGCCCTCGCCGAGAATCGCGAAGGCGACGCGCTGGAGAAGGCTGCAGCGGCGCTGGCGTGCCACTCGGCAGTCAGGTTTGGGGACGTGCTGGATCAGGCTGAGCAGCGCCGTCTGCTGGTCGACCTGGAGGCGGCGGCGGAGTCGGTGACCTGCCCGCACGGACGCCCGACAAGACTCCTGATCGAGTGGCAGGACCTGACGCGCCACTTCCGGAGGAACTACTGAGCGCCTTCCGGAGGAACTGCTGAGAGGAGACGGGGCGATCGGCCGACTTCAGGCCGGGCGCCCGCCGGTCTGGCTGGCCGCTTATCTGCTGGCGCTGGTCATCTGGCTGCTGGGCCTCTACCTGCCCCTGTTCTTCGCCGCCTTTCCCAAGCCGATCGACCCACTCGACTTCAGCAACTACTACGCCGGGGCGCAGATCGGCCTCCAGCACGGCTGGAGTCACATCTACGACCTCGACCTGCAGCGCCAGGCCTTCTTCCAGCTCCACCCGGGCTCGGACACCTTCGACTGGAGGGTGTACTTCGTGAGCCCGCCTCCAGTCGCATGGATCGTGGCGCCGCTGACGCTGGCGCCCCTGGTGCCGGCTTTCTGGACGTTCGCCGCCATTTCCGCCGTCGCGTTCGGGGCGGCCGGCTGGCTCGCGGTGCCCGGTCGCGGAATCGGCCGCCTGGCGCTGTTCCTGACCGCCGCGTGCGTCTTCCCGGTTCTGATCTCCATCCAGACCGGCCAGGTGGTGCCGCTGGTCGCGGCGGCCGCTGTCGCAGGCTGGTGGCTGGCGCGGCGCGGCCGCGAGACCTTGGCCGGCCTGGTGATGGTGCTGCTGGTGCTCAAGCCTCAGGTTGCCATCCTGGTTCCTGTCGCCATGTTGGTCGCCGGGCGCCGGCGACTTTTCGCGAGCTGGTTCGCGGCCGCGGCCGTGGTGACGCTGGTCTCGGTGATCAGCCTGGGAGGGCAGGGCCTGGACCAGTTGCGGAACGACCTCAGCCTGGAGCAGGGGCAGCCCGCCAACCTGGCCTGGACCCTGGCGGGCTTATTCGGCACGGGACCGGCCACGGCGGCAGTGGGGCTGGCCTGCGGGGCTGTCGCGCTCGGGGTCGCCTGGTGGCAGCGGCGGCGGGGCCTCGAGCTGGTCGTGGTCGCCGGAATACTTGGAACCCTTCTCGCGGCGCCGTACCACAACCCGTCGGACTTCGCAGTCCTGGCCCCGGCAGCATGGCTCTACCTCCGCGCCACCGTGCCGGTAACGCACTGGGCCTGGCTGGCATTCGGCCTGCTGGCGACCTATCTAGCTGCCGGGTTTGGCCCGGGCCTGCTCCTGGTCTTCACGCTCGGTTGGCTCCTCCTCATGGTCGCCGGGGCCCTCAGCCGTCAACCTGCCGCCGTTCCAATCGAACCTGCTCGTGTGCGGCCATGAGCACACAGCTGCGGCCAAGGCCCGCGACAGCCTGGATCTGGCCGTTGGTTGCGATCGCGGGCGAGGCGATCACGATATTTCCACGCCTGCGCTGGATCAACATCTACGAGGACCAGGCGGTGCTGTCGGGGCAGGCGATGCAAGTGGCAGCGGGCCAGGTGCCGTACCGCGACTTCTTCGCGGCCATCCCACCCGGCGCGATCTTTATGTATGCGGGGTACTACAAGCTGGTCGGGGCGACCGTTGTCAACCAGCGCCTCCTGACCGGTTTGGCGATGTTGCTCGGCGTCGGGCTGGTCGCCTTCATCGGGCAGCGGCTGGTCGGTCCTGCGTGGGCGGCCGCTGTTGGGCTGCTGTGGGGTGTCTGGCTCCCGGTGTTCGAGGAGTTCTCGCCGTACCACTTCTGGTCGGTCTCTCTGATCCTTGCCATGACGGCAGCCCTGCTCGCCGCGCGCTCCTCGAAGAGACCGATCGCCGCGTTCGTACTGGCCGGCTTCGCCGCCTCAGCCGCATTGATCATGCTGCAGTCATCGCTCCCCGCGGCGGTGGCGGGGTTCGTCGTAGCCTGGCTGATCGAGCGGCGCATCAGCCGGTCCGTGTTCCCGATGCTCGTCGCCATGGTGATACCGGGCCTGGTGGTTCTCGTCGTGCTCGGATTGCTGGGCGCGCTGCCGGCTTTCTTCACGGACACCGTCGTCTACACGTTCCAGACTTTCGGAGCGAGCCAGGCTCTGCCGTTCCCCTGGCAGCCGGCCCTGCTCCACGACACGTCCTTCTGGGAGGCCAGCATCGGGGCACTGTGGGCGATCGCCATGCACTGGCTGCTCGCCGTCGTAGCGCCGGTTGCTGTCGCTGTGCTGACTGTCGTGGCGCTTTGGCGCGAACGTCGCGCCTTGGGTCAGGTCCCGGCCTGGCCCCTGGTCGGGGTCGTGGCGGTGGGACTCTTCTCCTCGGTGTTGGTCGTTCACATGTCGGACCAGAACTTCTGGTTGAGCTGTCCGCTGACGCTGTTGCTGGTCTCGATTCCGTTGAAGCGGATGCTCGCGGGATTGAGTCCGAGCCGCGTCGCCGCTGGAGTGGCGGCCGCTCCAGTCGCGGTGATCTACCTCGCCGGCTTGTCGCCCCTCGTGCTGGGTTACGCGCTTGTCTGCCACACCGATGGCACTGGATTTCTGCGCGAGGTCAGCACGCCGAACGGCTCGATCTGCACGACCTTCGACAGCGCGCCCATCGTGACCGGTGTCTTGAAATTCACCTCCCAGCACGATGGCGCTCTCGCTTTCATGCCGTTGGGAGCGTCGCTTTACCAGATAACCGGGCGCGTGCCGCCGGTGCCGGTCCTGTTCCTCCTTCCGGGAGTGACCCCGCCGGCCGAGGTGGCCCGCACCGAGAAGGCGATGCGAAGCTTGCCGGTGGTCTGGGTCATCTACTACACGATCGACTTCAGCAAGGATCTACCCGCCATCCAGCAGCTGCAGGACGGTTCGCCTTCGCAGTTCGATCAGTTCCTCCTGGAGGCGTATCAGCGCGACGACCAGGACGGACTCGTCGTCTTTCGATTGAAGAGTTGACGGCCGTCCCCGTCATCGTCGGGCCCACCGGCATCGGAAAATCGCAGCTGGCCTTCGAGCTCGCACTGGAGCTCGGTGGCGAGATCGTGGTTGCGGATTCCAGGCAGGTCTACCGCCGGCTCGACATCGCGACCAATAAGCCGTCGCCCGAGCAAAGGCGGCGCGCGCGCTACCACATGATCGACTTTGTCGATCCCGCGTCAAGCTTCAATGCAGCGGAATACATCGAAGGCGCACAAGCAGCGATCGCCGACATAACCTCACGCGACCGTCTGCCGATAGTCGAGGGCGGAACGATGCTGTACGTCGACGCGCTGTGCGATGGATTCAGCCTCACAGGCGTGCCGCCGAATCCAAGCCTGCGGGAGGAGCTCTATCGAATGGATCCGGCGGCGCTGGCAAGCAGGCTGCTGGCGATCGATCCGGACCCGGGGGTCGATTTGCAGAACCCTGTGCGCGTGGTTCGCGCTATCGAGGTGCTGGAGTCCGCGGGACCGCCGCTGAGGCGCCTTCGCAAGCGCTCTCAGCCGGCATGGAACGCGGTACGCGTCGGATTGACCGCCGACCTGGACGTAATCGACAAACGGCTCCAGGATCGCAGCCGGCAGCAGGTGGAGCGAGGACTGGTCGCTGAAACGGAGGCGGCCCTCGCAGCCGGCGTGCCCGACACTGCTGCGGTGCTGACCGGCATCGGCTATGCGGAGGCGCTCGCGCACATTCGTGGCGAGATCAGCCTGGAGAAGCTGCCCGGGGCGATGGCCCAGTCAAACCGCCAGTACGCGCGGCGGCAGCTCCGCTGGTGGCGCCGCGATCCACGCGTCAGGTGGTTCGCGATCGAACCAGGTCATGGCGCCCCTCCAACGACAGTTATCCTCAAATACTTGAAGGAGTCGATTTGAGCAAGACCACAAACGCGGGGGCGCAGCGCCTGGGCCGCATCCCGCCCTATCTCTTCGCGGAGATCGATCGCAAAGTCCGAGAGAAGAAGAAGGCGGGGATCGATGTGATCTCGCTCGGCATCGGGGATCCGGACCTGCCCACGCCGCAGCGAATCGTGAGCGTGCTACAAGAAGCGGCCACCGACCCGGCGAACCACCGCTATCCGTCCTACTTCGGGCTCACCGAGCTGCGCGAGGCGATCGCCGGCTGGTACCGCGACCGGTTCGACGTGAGCCTCGATGCCGTCACACAGATTCTGCCGACGCTCGGCTCCAAGGACGGCATCAGCCACGTGCCTCTTGCCCTGGTCGACCCGGGCGACGTGGTGCTGGCCCCGGATCCCGGCTACACCGTCTACGCGACAGGCGCGATCATGGCCGGCGCAGATCCCTACGTGATGCCGCTGACGCTCGCGAACAACTGGCTGCCTGACCTCGACACGATTCCCGCGGAGGTGGCTCAGAGGGCGCGGCTGATGTGGCTCAACTATCCGAACAATCCGACAGCTGCGGTGGCCGGGCGCGAATTCCTCGAACAAGCTGTTGAGTTCTGCAAGCGATACGACATCGTCCTCTGCCACGATGCGCCTTACTCCGAGATCTGCTTCGACGGCTACCGGCCGCTGAGCCTGTTCGAGATCCCAGGTGCCGAGGAGGTCGGGCTCGAGTTCCACTCGCTGTCGAAGACGTTCAACATGACCGGCTGGCGGATCGGTTGGGTTTGCGGGCGCGCCGACCTGGTCGGCCTGATCGGTCAGCTGAAGACGAACATCGACTCGGGGATCTTCCAGGCGGTGCAGTGGGCCGCCGTCGAGGCGCTGCATGGGGGAGAGGAGGAGACGCGGGCGGCGTGCGAGATCTACGCGCGGCGTCACCGGCTCGTCGCCGACACCCTGAACACGCTCGGGTGGTCGATCAAGCCGCCGCGCGCGACCTTCTATGTGTGGGCGCCCGTGCCGGACGGGTATGACTCGATTGGATTTGCTGGACACGTGCTGGACCAGGTGGGCGTCAACATCACGCCCGGCGTCGGCTTTGGCGCTCACGGCGAGGGTTACTTCAGGCTCTCAGTCACGGCCCCCGACTCTCGCCTCGAAGAGGCGATGACGCGGCTGAGGAAGCTCAAGCTCTGATCACGACCAGAACGCCGCGAGAGCGGGCGTACCTCGTCGGGGTGCTGCTCCCGGGAACGACGTCACGGGCGGTCGGCGACCAGATGGCCGAGCTCGCCGACCTGACGCGCACGGCGGGCGCGGAGGTGGTCGGCACCGACGTCCAGAGACGCAGTGGGATCGATCCCGCCCACTTCATCGGCATGGGCAAGGTGGAGGAGCTCCGCGAGATGAAGCTGGAGGGGGGATTCGACGTCGTCATCTGCAACGACGACCTCAGCCCCCGGCAGCAGCGGAACCTCGAGCGGGAGCTCAAGACGAGGGTCCTGGACCGAACCGAGGTGATCCTCGACATCTTCGCCCAGCATGCCCGCACCCACGAGGGCCGCCTTCAGGTGGAAGCGGCGCGTCTCCACCATATGCTGCCGCGGCTGATCGGGTCATATGCCTACGACCGCCAGGTGGGCGGCCGTCGAGGTGGGGTGGGGGCCCGCGGCGGACCGGGCGAGCAGCAGATCGAGACCGAGCGCCGGCGGATCCGCAAGCGGATGCGCGACCTCGAGAGGGAGATCGAGCAGGTGCGCTCACAGCGGCACCAGCAGCGGACCGGACGGAGGCGGGCCGAGCTCGAGACGGCGGCGATCGTCGGCTACACCAACGCCGGCAAGTCGACGCTGCTCAACGCTATGACGGGCGCCAGCGTCCAGGCCGAGCAGCGTGTCTTTGCGACGCTGGACCCCACCACGCGCCGCCTGGCGCTCCCCACCGGGCGCGAGGTGCTGCTCACCGACACCGTCGGCTTCATCCAGAAGCTGCCCACCGACCTCGTCGCGGCCTTCCGGGCGACGCTGGAGGAGGTGACCGAGGCTGACCTGATCATCCAGGTGATCGACGTCAGCTCACCGTCATTCCTCGATCAAGCTGCGACGGTCGAGCAGGTGCTTGCGGACCTGGGGGCCGGCGACAAGCCTCGGGTCGTGGCGCTCAACAAGGTCGACCTGCTTGGGCCCCTGGCACGCCGCCGCGCGATCGCCGCGGCGTCGAGCCGCTATCCGAACGCTGTCGCCATCTCGGCGACGAAGCGGTCCGGTTTCCCAGGACTCCTCGGCGCGGTGGACCGGTGCAGTCGTGGCGACACCGTCGAATTCGAGCTCCTCGTGCCCTACGGACGCGAGTCGGTGCTCGCCGAGCTTCGCAAGGTTGGCGGGGTCGAACGCACTGAATACGTCGAAGGCGGCACCCGGGCCTGGGGCTGGGTGCCGCGTCACGCGGCGAGGCGCTTTGAGACTTACGCGGCGGCCGGAAGCGAACGAGTGCGATGAGCGGCAACGAGTGGCTCATCCCGTTCAACCGGCCCAGCTTCGAGGGCCGCGAGCATGAGTACCTGGAGGCGGCGATCGCGAGCGGCCAGATCTCCGGTGACGGCGTCTTCACCAAGCGCTGCCACAGCTATCTGGAATCTGAGGTCGGCGTCGCCAAGGCATTGCTCACGACCTCGTGCACCCATGCGCTGGAGATGATGGCGATCCTGCTCGATATCAAGGAGGGCGACGAGGTCATCCTGCCCTCATTCACGTTCGTATCGACCGTCAATGCCTTCGTCCTGCGCGGAGCGAAGCCCGTCTTCGTCGACGTTCGACCGGACACCCTCAACTTCGACGAGCGGCAGTTTGACGAGCTGGTGACGGAGCGCACGCGTGCTGCGGTTCCGGTCCACTATGCCGGCGTCGGCTGTGAGATGGACGTCATCCTCAGCGTGGCAGAGTCGTCCGGTGTTGCGGTCGTCGAGGACAACGCCCACGGCCTCTTCGGCACGTACCGCGGCCGGCAGCTCGGCACGTTCGGGTCCATGGCCGCGCAGAGCTTTCACGAAACCAAGAACTTCACGTGCGGAGAGGGCGGCGCCCTTCTCATCAACGACGAGCGGCTGGTGGAGCGTGCCGAAATCGTTCGCGAGAAGGGCACGAATCGCAGCCGGTTCTTCCGCGGGCTGGTCGACAAGTACACGTGGACCGACATCGGCTCCAGCTACCTGCCCTCAGATCTGTTGGCTGCGGTCTTGCTGGCGCAGTTCGAGGCGCGGACCGCGATCCAGGAGGCCAGGCGCCGGATCTGGGAGCGGTATTCGGCCGGCCTCGCGGACTGGGCGGACCAGGTCGGTGCTCGCTTACCTGTCGTGCCGGCCGACCGCGAGCAGCCCTTTCACATGTTCTACCTGCTGCTGCCGAGCCTCGACGCTCGCCAGGGATTGATGGCGCGGCTCAAGAGCAAGGGCATCCTCAGCGTCTTCCACTATCTCCCGCTGCACCTCTCGGAGATGGGCCGGCGATTCGGCGGCAGGCCGGGTCAGTGCCCGGTGACGGAAGACGTCAGCGACCGCCTGTTGCGACTGCCGTTTTACAACCGGCTCAGCGAATCGGAGCAGGACCTCGTGCTGGAGACGATTCAAGGATTTCGGCCTTAACTCTCATGCGTCCTTAGCTTCTTGAATCGCTCGCCGATCAGCTCGCGGCCCACCACCGACACCTTCACTGGGACCTGGTAGGAGGGCAGCCGCTCGCGGCAGTGCCGCTTGAGCCTGACCGCGAACTTGCCCTCGTCTTCGGACTCCACGAGGGCGACCCTGGCGCACACGATGTTTCCCATCAACAGGTGCGCCTCCCCATACACCGTGGCTGCCTCGACATTGGCCATCGCCTCGATGACCTCCTCCACCTCCGACGGATAGACCTTCTCGCCACCGACGTTGATGAGCTCGGAGCGGCGGCCGACGATCTTCAGGTAATCGCCGTCGACCTCCACAGCGTCGCCGGTGACGAACCACCCGTCCTCGGTGAAGGGGCTCGGGGCATTGAGGTAGCCGAGCATCGTGGACGGGGACTTGATCTGAAGGATTCCGTCCACGACTCGCGTCTCGATCCCCTCGCCGCCAACCTTCAGCCAGACAGATTCGTCGCTCTTTGACTTGGATCTCAGTATCCCGACCTCGGCAAGGCCGTAGGACTGCAGCAACTGAGCATTCGGGAACGACTCACGCAGCCGCTTGAGCGTCGCCTCGGACATCGGCTCCGTCCCGTAGTTGACGACCTTGACGCTGCTGAGATCGAATCGCTCCTGGGCCGAGCTGAGGAGCAGGAGCCGCAGGAAGGTGGGGGAGGCAGGGAGGACCTCGGCCCTGGACTGCTCGATCGCGGCACAGACCGCGTCGGGCGATCGGTCCTCCACAGTGATCAGGGTCGCGCCGTTGGAGAGCGTGTTGAAGATCGTGTTGATCCCCCCGATGTGGTCGAAGAGCAGAAAGGCGACGGTGCGCCATGCGGGACGCCGGGTCCTGAACTTGTCCAGCAGCGGAACGGCGTCGTGAACGGCGGCCTTCGGCTCGCCGGAGGTCCCTGAGCTGAAGAGCACGAGCCCTGGATGACCGCGCTCCCGAAGCGTCTGGTAATGCTGGTGATCGGCTTTGCCGGCCAGCGGCGCCAGGTCCCAGTCCTCGGTCTCGCTGATGCGCAGCCGGTGTTGGGCCTGTGCGATGTCATATGTCCGCTGCCGGTCGCCGCGAGCCGAGCGCAGCAGCGGGACCACCACGCAGCCGTGCTCGATCAGGGCCAGCAAGGCCGCGATTGCCGCCGGTGAAAAGTCCGCCTCGAGCGCCACAACAGACTGAGGTGTGAGGCCAGCCGATTCGAGCCTGGATCTCCAGAGCCGCCAGCTCTGATCGAGCCATTGATAGCTGAAGGAGCTGCCGCGCCAGACGATGGCCTCTCGCTCGGTGTTCGCGGCCACAACCTCGTGCAGGAAGTCGACGAAGATCAGGCGCCTCCGAGGTAGATGGTCTGGCCCGTGACGGCTCCGCTCTCAGGCGCGATCAGGAAGTCGATGACGTTGGT
Source organism: Chloroflexota bacterium (assembly GCA_005880945.1). Taxonomy (GTDB): domain Bacteria; phylum Chloroflexota; class Dormibacteria; order Dormibacterales; family Dormibacteraceae; genus Palsa-872. Next base: position 57,392 of record VBIU01000016.1, read on the forward strand.
CACGTCGGTCATCTCACCCAGGTGCTTGATCGCGAGCTGGCCCAGCAGCTTCTCGATCTTGTCCTTGCGGACTTTTCGGATGAGGTCGGTGTCAAGCGGTCCGGGGCCGACCGCGTTGACAGTGATGCCCAGGTCGCTGAACTCACGGGCCATGATCTCCGTCAGCGCGACCACGGCCGCCTTAGACGACGCATATGCCGCCTCGCCCTCGAGCTTCAGCGGCGTGGCCACGGTGACGATGTTCACGATGCGTCCGAAGCGCCGCCTGGACATCAATCTCGCCGCCTGCCGGCTGAAGAGGAAGGTGCCGAGCACATTGGTCTTGAAGATGTCGGCGACTGTCGACAGCGGCGTCAGGAGCACGTGGTTCATCGAAGCGATGCCGGCGTTGTTGATGAGCACGTCGACGTGTCCGTTGTCACGCCCGATCTCCGCGAACATCTCACCGACCGCTGCCTCATCCGCGACATCCAGGCTGAAATGACGATACGAGGGGACCGAGTAGTCGACCGGTTGGCGGCTGCAGCCGATGACCTCCCAGCCGGCTCGGCTGTAGTGCTCAACCAGGTGCTTGCCGAGGCCCTTGCGAGTCCCGGTGATCACCATCCGCCGGGTTTCATCGGCCATGGTCGTTCAACTGCTCTTCGACGAAGTCGGTCAGGCTGCCGAGGGTTCGGAACGGACTCTTGGATTGAGACATCGCGCGCTCGTCGACGAGGGTGATGGCCACGCCAAATCGCTGCTGGATCTTCTCCTCGACGAGCACGATGAGGTTGACCAGGCCGAGAGAGTCCAGGCGCGCATCGTTACCGATGAGCGCGATCTCCGGCGATTGGCCCAATCGCTCTTCCGAGTCGAGGATCTCGTTGAGGTCGTCGATGGCGCTGTTGATGGCGTCGACCACCGGTTGGTCGGGGCTCACTGGCTCTGCGCCCGGCGATCGCGATCGGTCTCGCCCGCGGCCTGCAGCCGGTTGCGAAACCTCTTCGCAAACTCCTCGCTGAAGATCGCGAGCAGCGTGACGTCTTCGAATCGGCCCTTTTTGAGGACGTGCTCGCGCAGAACGCCTTCCTTCTTCCAGCCCATCACGAGGTGAAGCTTGGCGACATCTGTGTTGTACGCCGGTACCCAGGCCACCACCTTGTGCATTCCGAGATGGTTGAAGCAGTAATCGAGGACGAGCCACTCGGCGTCGAAAGCGACCTGGAAATTGCGGTATTCCAGCTCCGCGATGAACATCGAGGCAAGCTCACAGCGGCGATTGCGCAGGTCGATGTCCTTGAGCCCGATCGTCCCCACCGGTATCGCATCGGGAGTGGGGCGGACCACCTTTGGATAGGGCGGGGG
>VBIU01000017.1 GCA_005880945.1 Chloroflexota bacterium
CCGAACGCGCGCGGCCTGTTCGAGGTCGGCCTCATGCGCGACGCGCCGGCTGAGAAATTTCTCGGCACTATGGGCGATCCGCCGAACGTGGCCGGCGCGCTGTGGGCGACCAGGATGTCCAACGTGATGGCGCTGATGGCACAGGGCCTCGTCGATCTGGGCTTCATCGGCGGCGCGGAGGTGGACCGATTCGGAAACCTCAATACCTCGTACGTCGGCGGCGCTTCGAAAACAAGCGTCAAGCTGCCGGGGAGCGGGGGAGGCGCTGACATCGCCATCCTCAGCCGGCGTTGGGTGACCTTGATGAGCCACGAACGCCGGAGGCTCGTCGATCGTGTGTCGTTCGTGACGTCACCCGGTTACGGCGATGGGACCACCGGCTGGCGCAAGCGAAACGGATTGCTCGGGGCCGGGCCTGCAGCGATCGTGACCACGATGTGCGTATTTCGATTTCCGGAAGGCGGCGGAGAGGCGTACCTCGACTCGATCCATCCAGGCCACACCCTCGACGAGGTTCGCGCCAACACCGGCTGGTTGGTTGAGCCGGCGCAAGGTGTAAAAGAAACGCAAGCCCCAAGCACCGCCGAACTGGCGGTCATCCGCCGATTACAAAAGGCTGACGGAGGCACAACCGCCGTCTGACAGCGCCGCCTCAGCTTGAGGATCCCGGCCCCATACGGGGTCGAGTCAAGCAAGAGGTGAGCGATATGAATCCGATGGCAGCGTTGGCGGTCAAGCTCGTGAGCGGCGGCACGACGGCCGCGCTCATGACGTTGGGCCTCACGGCCGGTCTCGCGGACGCGTCAATGCCGAGTCCGAGCTCGAGCTCGACGGCCGCCGCCCCGGCGAGCCCGCTGGCCGGCGTGCGCGACGCGGTGCGATTCGCGATCTTCGAGGCCGAGGCCGATGTGCTCCGCATCCCGCCGAAGGCGTTTCGCGCCGACCTCGAGCGCGGCATCACGGTGGCGCGCCTGGCGAGGGAACGAGGGCTGAACAAGGAGCAGTTCGGAAACCGGCTCGTCGTCAACCTGAGGCCTCGTCTCGCGCAGCTGGTCCACCTGAGAGTCATCACCAAGGCCGAAGCAGACGCAGTCCTGGACCGCATAGAGCGCGGCTGGGTTCCCTGGTGGAACGGCTTAAACAGGTCCGAGGCGTAGCCCGGACCGTTCTCCTCCCCGCTCGCGGGGAGGTGGCGGGCGAAGCGCGACGGAGGGGACTGGGAGTTTAGAAAACCCCCGGACAAGCGAGGGCCCGCCCACCCCGGCGGGCCCTCACCTTACGGCCGTGCCCGGGATTTGCCCGCCATCGCGATCTGCTTCCACTTCTTGCGCTCCTCCATCCGGATGCGGTGATCGCTCTTCGCCGCGATCGCCCGCAGCTCGCGCTGCAGCTTTCGGTAGCTGCCCAACCGAGCAGTGTCCAGGCTGCCATCCGCAAGCGCGGCTTTGATTGCGCACCCTGGTTCCGTGTCGTGGGCGCAGTCCGGGAACCTGCAGCGGAGCGCCAGCTCCTCGATGTCTTCGAACAGGTTGCCCAACCCGTCCTCGCCCTCCCAGAGCTGCGCCTCTCGAAGCCCTGGCGTGTCGATGATCATTCCGCCTCCCGGCAGCTGGACCAGCTGGCGATGGCTGGTCATGTGGCGACCTTCGCCAGAGTGGTGGACCAGGCGCGTTCGCATCACGTCCGCGCCGACGATGCGATTGATGAGAGTCGACTTGCCCGACCCCGATGGTCCGAGCAGCACGCCGGTAAGGCATGGCTGAAGACGGCGCGTGATGTCGTCCATCCCTTCGCCAGTGACGCTGCTGGTGACGAGGACCGGCGTCCCCATGGACACAGACTCGAGCTCCAGTCGGAGCTCGTCCGGCGAGTCGACTGTATCCGCCTTGGTCATCAAGACGATGGGCACGGCCCCGCTCTGCCACGCGACTGTGAGATAACGCTCAATGCGCCGAGCGTTTACGTCGGTGGCCGTCGCGACCACGAACGCAATGTCGACATTGGCTGCGAGCACCTGCTCTTTTGATTCTTTGGACGCCACCTTTCGCGAGAAGACTGTGCGGCGCTCCAGCACGCCGTGAACGCTGGACACCGGCTCGCGACGCAACAACACGACCCAATCCCCGACCGCCGGCAGCATGCGGCTGTCGTTGCGCAGGTGGCGGCCTGCTGTGGCTCGGGTCGATCCCTCGGAGTCCTGCACGAGGTACTCGGCGCCAAAGTCCGCGAGGACACGAGCGGGCACATAGTCGTCCCGCTCATACGGTTTGAACTTTTCCTGGAAATATGAATCCCAGCCCATGAATGCGAGCTGAGGTTGAACCTCTGTAGACAACGCGAATCCTCCGGGAGAAAACGGGTGGGCGGTATCGGTCCGCCCGCCGGAGGGTGGGTCTAGAGGGACCTTCCGGAGGCGGCCGACAGCCGGGAAACGGTCATTGCAAGCTCAGCCATTCGACGCACCTCCTTTTTGATCTGCGCGGAGATTATCACGGTTAAACAAGCTTGGGAGTCCCCTCCGGCCCTGCGGGCCACCTCCCCGCGGAGCGGGGAGGATCGCCGTATCAAACTCCTTTGAATTCCGCCTTACGTTTTTCTCCGAACGCTTTGATGCCTTCCTCCGCGTCCTCAGACACGAATACCCGGCTGATGGCCTCGCGCTCTATGGCCAGGCCGAGGTCGAGGGGCGCGCCGAAGCCCTGGGTGATGGCCAGCTTGGCGTGGCCGATCGCGACGCTCGGCCCGGCCGCAAGCTTCTCCGCATATTCGAGCGCGCCTGCACGACACGCAGCGGCATCTGGAAACAAGCGGTCCACCAGCCCAGCCTCCTTGGCCTCCGCCGGTTTCATGGTCGTCGCGTTGGTGATCAGGTCCAGGCCCTTCGAGAGGCCCACCAGCCGCGGCAGGCGCTGTGTGCCGCCGGAACCGGGGAAGAGACCGAGGTTCACCTCCGGCAGTCCTATCTGAAAGGAGCCCTCGGCCGCGAATCGAAGATCGCATGCCAACGCGAGCTCGAAGCCGCCGCCCAGGCAGTGGCCGGCGATCACCGCGATGAAGACGAGAGGCGTGTTTTCCATCTTCCGGAACGCCTCGTGGGCCATGATCGCGGTCATCAGGCGCGACCGTGATGTCCCCGCGGCGAAAGCGCTCACGTCCGCTCCGGCCGAGAAGAACTTCTCTGAAGCACTGGTCACCAGGACGGCGCGAACATCGGGATCATTGCGCGCATCGTCGATAGCACCGGCCAGAGACCTGAGAAATGAGTAGTCGTAGCTGTTTGCGGGGGGGCGGTCGAGCACGAGGATTCCGACGTTGCCTTCCCTTTCCAGATTCACGCCCACGTCACTACCCTCCCAACGGTCAAATCCCGCCGACGGGATAATTATCGAAGTACTGACAGAAACCTATCGAAGAGGGGTGCGCACCGAATGGCGACGATGATCATCGAAGGCGAAAGGGCGAAGGCCGCTTCGGGCAAGACCTACGAGGTCCGAAACCCGGCGACAGGTGAAATTGTCGACGAAGTTCCGGCCGGCGGTCCTGCCGACGTCGACAAAGCAGCGCAGGCTGCGTCGAAGGCGTTTGCGAGCTGGTCCAAGCTCGCGCCGGCGAAGCGGGCTGAGATCCTGCACAGGGCGGCGCATCACATGCTCGGCAAGGTCGAGCAAATCGCCCCGATCCTCACCAAAGAGCAGGGAAAGACATTGCTCGAGTCGCGGCTCGAGGCTCAGCGGTTCGGCGAGAACATCGCGTGGTTCGCGGACGTCGCCGACAAGATCCACGGCCAGCACGTGTCGCTGCCCGACACCACCACGTACGGCCTGGTCGTCCGAATGCCCATCGGTGTCTGCGGCGCGATAGTGCCGTGGAACTTCCCGCTGACGCTGGCCGCGAACAAGGTTGCGCCGGCAATCGCGGCGGGCAACACAGTGGTCCTCAAGCCCGCGAGCACAACGCCGCTCGCGACGCTCGCCTGCATCGAGGCACTCATCGAAGGCGGTCTGCCGGAGGGCGTGGTCAACGTCGTGTTGGGAAAGGCGACAGGCGAGGCCATCGTCGAGCACCCGCTCATTCGCAAGATCGCGCTCACAGGCTCGACGCCGACAGGCAAGAAGGTGATGGCTAAAGCGGCAGAAGGCCTGAAGAAGATCACCCTCGAGCTTGGCGGGAGCGACCCGTGCATCGTGCTCGACGATGCGGATCTCGAGGCAGCGGCACGCGCCATCTCGGTCGGCCGCTTTTTCAACTGCGGGCAGGCCTGCCTGGCCGTCAAGCGCCTGTACATCCAGGAGGGCGTCTACGACGCCCTGATGGAGAAGCTGGTCGCGCGCGCGGCCAAGCTGAAGCCCGGCAACGGTCTCGACAAGGACAGCCGGATGGGGCCGATGCACACCGAGACGCAGCGGGCTGAGGTCGAAGCGCAGGTCAAGGATGCGTTGAGCAAGGGGGCCAGGGCGGTTTTCGGCGGCGGGCGGCCGGATGGGGACGAGTACGAGAGGGGCTGGTTCATCCAGCCGGCGATCCTCGAGAACGTGCCGGACGGCGCGCGCATGTGGAAGGAGGAGGTATTCGGACCGGCCCTCCCGGTTCGGCGGATCAAGGACCTGGACGAAGGTCTGCGCCTCGCCAACGATTCGCAGTTCGGCCTGGGATCGTCGATCTGGACGGCCAACATGGCGCATGCGCGGCGTGCCGTGCAGGAGCTCGAGGCCGGGTACACGTGGGTGAATGCTCTGCAGATCGCGCACGACGAGCTGCCGTTCGGAGGGACGAAGCAGTCGGGCTTCGGCAAGGAGCACGGCCTGGAGGCCTTCCAGCAGTACACGGAGCAGAAGTCGGTGGTGGTCGGCGGGGTGTGAGCGGTCCTCCTAGCTTCAGCCCCGCTCCCCAACCCTGCGCGCAAAGCGGCGGTAAGGATTGGCCTTGCTGATTGCGCCCCGGAGGGGAGAGGGAGAGGCGTGAGGGTTGGGCTCGGGGTTGTCGGGGTGCTGATGGTGCTCGCGGGCGGGGTGTTCGCAGGCCAGGGGCTCGGGTACATCCCCGGCAGCTACATGACCGGCGACATCAAATGGTTCTGGATCGGAAGCGGGATGGTCGTGGCCGGGCTGGGGCTTGGCGCCGTGGGGCTCGTGCGCAGGGGCCGCAGGGTCTAGCTCCGGGGCCCGGACTGGGCGCGGAAGTCCCCACCCCGGGCCCTTGCTGCGCCAGCGGCCGGCTCTCCCCGCGAGCGGGGAGGTTCTTAGGTTCGCCGGAAGGGCGGACCTAAGCCGTTCTCCCGTTCATGCGATCCCACTGGGACTGGCATTCCACGCATCGCGTCGCCGCGGGCTGGTACCTGAGGCGCTCTGCGGGAATCCGCCGCGCGCAGCTCTCGCAGATGCCGTACGCGCCCTCGCGGATGCGCTCCAGCGCGTGTTCGACCTGGTCGCGGTTCTCATCGAGCAGGTGTACGAGGAGGTCCGACGTCTCCCGGTCCGAGAGGGCCTGGGCCAGGTCGGTCTCCTCCGGAATGCCCGTGATCACGCCGCCGACGATCTCGTTGAGCGGCCTGTGGAGCCCGGCTTCCTCGCCGCACGCCGCGGCCAGGAGTTCCAGGGTCCGACGGTTAGCCTCGAGACGTTCCTCCGGCGCCGAGTCTGGTTGCTTCCGACTGGCCATTGGTAATCCCCCCTTCCAACTGAGATACCGGAGCAGGCAACGGTCTGGCTCGTCTGCAACAACGCCCAGCACCAGCCTAATACCCGGGTCACGCACAATTAGTCGCCTGTGCCCCCGGCCATGAAGCGACTGACGCTCTTCCTAATCGTCGCTTTTGCTGTCGGTTGCCAACAGAGTCCGACGCCTCGCGCGGTTCCCAGCGTCGCCCAGATCGGCGAAGACCTCGCATGCTCGGCGAGCGATCACGCCTTCGAGGATTCCGAGGCGGGTTGGGGATTCTGCTATCCGGGGACCTGGCGGTACAACGAGAGGGCACAGGGCAACACCAACCCGACCCGCCTCGACTTGACGTTCGATGTGACCGACACAAACGCTGCGTGCCCGGCATCCTGCCCCGCTTGCGTGGCGCCGTCGCCGAAGCCGGGCCAGTCGTCACCACCGGAGTGCTCACCCAGCCGAGGCCTTTTCGGTTTCATGATCATCTCGACTTACGAACGGCTGGACGCCAAGGACCTCGTGACCTGGATGCAGACGACCCTCACCTCGGTACCTGACCGCCAGGCGATCCTGTGGGGCAACGCCGTCGAGGCGGATCAGCTGTCCGACGGGCGCCGCATCGCGCTGACGCCTGAGCACGTCGTGATCCTCGAGCTGCGCTCGGGACAGGGCCAGCTCGACCTGGAGACAGCGATGTCTTCCCGGCTGAATACCTGGAAGTTCTTGTTCTAGCTCGGTCGCTTAAACAGGGTCTGGAGCTTGACCGCCAGGCCCATGTCGCCCTTGACCTGCAGCTTGCGCGACATGAAGGCGGACATCCCGTCCATCTCGCCGGTCATGATCTTCACGAAGTCACCTGAGTCCGCGACCAACGTGAGGTTCGCGCTCTCCGGCGCATCGCCCTTGCCCGACTCGGCCTTGCCGTCGTGGATCTTGACCCACCACTTGCCGCCGTGCTCGCCGCTCAGGTCGAACTGAATGGTCGCCTTGGTGGTGCCGGCCTTTTCCGGTACCAGGTACCGAGGCAGCGCCTCGACGATCTGGTCTGCTGACAACTGGGCTTCAGACATGTGCTCCTCCTCCCTGAGCCGAACTCCCCCGCAACGAAGGTCCTCATCTTATCCCGCTCGGCGACAATTCCGGACGTGGCGACCGAGACCGGACTCACAGAGGTGGCGGCGGACGTTTACGAGCTGCGCCTGCCGATTCCGTTTGAGGATGGCCTCGTCAACGTCTTTCTTTTCCCGGACGGAGAATCGGTCGACTTGCTGGATTGCGGGATGAACACCGACGAGTCGGTTGCCGCGATCAACGCCGCTGTCCAGCAGGTTGGCGCGAGGCGGATTCGCCGCCTTGTCGTGACGCACATCCACCCGGACCACTACGGCGCGGCCGGCGTTTTCGCGGGCGACGGGCTCGCCGACCTATACCTCCACCGCCTCGAGGTGCCACTCGTGCATCCTCGATACGTCGAGCTGGAGCACCTCGTCAGCGAGGTGCGCGCGTACCTGCTGGTCAACGGCGTTCCGGCGGACGAGGCCGAGGTGCTGAGCAACTCGCAGCGCGCCCTGAGCCAGATCGTCAAGCCGGCAGTGCCGGCGGTTCAGCTGGATGGAGCTGAGACATTGGAGCTGGGCCGAAGGCGTCTGAGGGTCGAGTGGACTCCCGGGCATTCGCCTGGGCACATCTGCCTCTTCGACGAGATCGACAGGCTCCTCTTCGCCGGGGACCACATGCTGCCCGAGCTGTCACCGAACATCGGCCTGCACCCCCAGAGCACACCAGATCCCCTCCACGAGTACCTCGACGGCTTGTGGCGGCTGGCGCGCTACGAGCCCCACCTGATCCTTCCGGCCCACGGCCGTCCGTTCACCAATGCATCGGGCCGGGTTGCGGAGCTCGCCGCTCACCACAAGCGGCGCCTGGACCAGATTGCCGCGATCCTCGCGAGCGGTGAACGCAGCGCCTGGCAGGTGGCCCTGGAGCTGTGGGGGCCGCGCGACAACCTCTACGAGAAGCGCCTCGCTCTACAGGAAGGGCTCGCGCACCTGCAGGCGCTGGCGGTCGAGGGCAGGCTGCAGAAGTTCGTCACGCCGGATTCGGTGCGTTGGAGGCCATTGACCGCCGTCGGTCAAGCCGACTGAAAATCGACCACGGCGGCGAAGATCTGCGCCCTCGGCTGATTGTTGACGAGGATGGCGCTGCCCCAGCTCACGACCACCTTCGTGCCAGACAGCGTCGATATCCCGGTCGTGTCTCCGGGCCACACCGAGATGTCTCCGGACTGTGCGGATACCAGGATGGGCGGCGTCAGCCAGCCCTTGGTGATCGAGTACTGACGCACGTACAGCTGGTACCCGCCCGAAGCATCGCTCAGATAGCTGACGTAGGCGATGCCGGATCCACCACCGGCGACCTCCATGATGTGGACGGCGTTGCCGTCCCCCGATGGCGTCACGCGTGCGAGCGCAGACCAATGCTTGCCGTGGTCGGTTGAGAACGACAGCCAGCCGGCGTCCTCCGATCCCTGCGTGTCCCAGGTTGCGAACAGGTTGCCGGCGGAGTCAGCGCTGAAAGCCCCGTCGATCCACCACTCAGACAGCGACATCGTCAGGTCGGGCGGCCCCAAAAGCACAGGCTTCGACCAGGTCGCTCCTCCGTCGCCCGACGACGTGAAATATGTGTTGGCCGGGTCCATCGAATACGTCGTCGTGTCGGTGATGTGATAGCCCTGGTATGAGAGGTCGATTCGCCCGCTCGACTCAACTAGGAACGGGGCGCTGTCGCCACCACTGGCCGGGAAGCCGGGGCTCACCGGGATGATCGGACCCCACGTCCTGCCGTGATCGGTCGACTTCTGGATGACGACGTTGAGGTCGCCGGTCGCGAAGGCGCAGCTGCCGGCGGCTGCGCAGATAAAGGTGACGGACGTGCGCTCGGGTCCGTAATCCCACGTCAGGTAGACGATGCCGTCAGCGCCGGCGGCGAGGAAGGGGCGGTCGCCCCAGTTCTTGGCGTCGGGCGGCACCAGCGACGCGACCTGCGGAAAGGTCGCTCCGTGGTCGAACGAGGTGGCGACCACCGGGTACCACTCGCCGGCCTTGGCGATCATGAAGCCGGCATAGACGGTGCCGTCGCTCGCCACCGCCACCGCGGGGTCCCACACATTGACGTTCGAGCCCACCGACCCGGGCACGGAGATCGGTGCACCAAATGTGCGTCCGCCGTCCGTGGATCGCGCGAACGCGATGCCCCGGCAGCCCATCCACTCCTCGTACACGTAGCCGAGGCCGCGGTCGACGGCCTGAAGAACCTCGGCGTTCTGGCCGGAGCAGCTCGCGCTGATGTTGATGTTTGGGCCAATCGTGTAGCCGGCGCTCGGAGCGGCCGAAGCCACGGCTGCTGTCGCAATCGCCGCCACGGCTGCGGCGGCGGCCGGCGCGAAAACGTTCTTGTCGATGACCATGCCCAACCTCCCCAACGACTCGGCCTGCGCATCGATCATCGGCGCGCACGGTGGGCCTGTCAACAGGTGGTCAGCGAGTCGCGGCGGCCACCCCGGCACTCTTGATGCCGAGCGGGAACAGGCCGGCCGGGTAGCACCCGACACCGACCACGCCGGGTCCGGCGTGTGCTCCGACCACCGGCCCGAGCGGATGGATCATCAGCGTGTCGGCGATTGGCTCCAGCTCGCGTGCGATGCGCTCAGCATCGGCGGGCGCGTCGGCGTGGCCGACGATGACGCACACCCCTTTGCCGTCATCGAGCGCCCTGGTCAGCTCGACGACGCGGTTGAGCGCGCGCTCGAACGTGCGCACGCGCTCCAGCGGCGTAACCAGGCCGTCGCGTATGCACAGGACGGGCTTGACCTGCAGCACCGAACCGAGAAGCGCGTTGGCGCGACCGATCCGTCCGCCACGGCGCAAGAACTCCAGGGTCGCCACCGAGAAGTAGGTCTGCAGTTGTGGCCTCATGGCGACGACCTTGGCCTCGATCGCTTCCGGCTCGGCGCCTCTGTCGGCGAGCGTCGCTGCGACAATCGAGACCAGTCCGAGCGACATCGACACGACCTCGGAGTCGACGACGCGGATTCGCTTTGGATCCGTCATGTCGGCCGCCTGGCGCGCCGACGCGTAGGTTCCGCTGAGCTTCTCCGAGATGTGGATGGAGACTATCGACTCGTGATTCTCGAGAAGAGCCTTATAGGTTTCCGCGAAGCGGCCCGGCGACGGTTGCGACGTGGTCGGGTGTGTGGCCGCGCCGGGAAGGCGGCGGTAGAACTCGGCCGGCGTGATGTCAACGCCGTCGAGCAGGCTCTGACCGTCCAGGTTGAGCGTCAGGGGCACGACAGTCACCGACCTTGCAGCGGCCAGGGCTGGTGGGAGATCGGCCGTCGAGTCGGTGACGATGGCAACAGATCGATTGCTCATCTATCCAGCCTTTGTCGGTCGCCCGTTCGGGCGCAGGTTGCGGGCCGCATCCACCAGGGAAGCGAGGGATTCGTCGGAGGCACGAGCCGCTTCCTCGAGCACGAGGTTGAAGTGAGCCCCGGCGGCGGTCAGCCCGGATGCCAGGCGTGATCCGCCGAGTCGGGCCAGGGCCGAACCCAGGCCCATCGCGCTGATCGATTGCAGCTTGGCGAGGGGAAGGGATCCGCTCTCGAGCACGGCTCTACCCGCGACTCCTGCGTGCCGTCCGGCCGCTTCCAGCCGGCTGAGCCAGAAGCCAAGCTGGTACGCCATGTCAGACGTGGCCTCGGCCAGGAAGGCACGGGCGGCATCGGCCTCGTCGACGATAGGGGCGAAGCGCTCGAAGGCGGTGCGGAGCCGTTTGTCCAGCGCGTCCGGAGTTGGGGAGGGGGGCTCGGCGCTTGGCAGGAACATGATCCGGCTGCGGCCGCCCGCGGCGCTGTGCGCCGGCGGCGCGCTCCGCCTCGTCACGAGGCCCAGGCCTTCCAGCTCGCGCAGCAGCCCATAGGCGGTCCAGCTCGAGATGCGCATGCGCGCGCCGACGAGGGAGTAGTGCACTGCCTCGCCGGCCTGGGCGGTGAGGCGCTGGAGGTTGTCCAGGGCCTCCAGGCGGCGGGCTGTCAGCCGAGACTCAATTTTTCCCAAGAACCCAAAAAACCCGGGTTATCTTAGCTGACGCGCCGGGGGAGGGCTAGCTTGCCGGAGGGCCGCCAGACGTCCCGAGTATCACCTCTTCCTCTTTGAGCATCTCCTCCTTGGCCTTTTGCCTGCGAATGAACCGCAGCTCGATCGGCTTGATCAGGACGAGGAGGGCGACCACGAGAAAAGTGGTGAAGGCCGCAGCGGCGTAAAAGCCAAATCCGACAGCCATCCCGATCGCTGCCACCACCCAGATCGAGGCGGCGGTCGTGAGCCCATGAACCTCGATGCCCGTGCGCAGGATGGCGCCCGCGCCGAGGAACCCGACTCCAGTCACGATCTGCGCTGCAATTCGGGTCGGGTCGGTAGGTGTGCCGAACTTCTCCAGCCCGAGGCCGGCGAAGAGGCAAGATCCGATGCCCACGAGGGCCATGGTTCGAATTCCGGCGGGGTGGCCGTGGTACTCCCGCTCGAGTCCTATGGCCACCGCGAGGATGGCCGTTACGAAGAGACGTAGTGCGAAGTCGGTGTCGCCGTTGAGTGGCAGGGCGTCAGCCCCTTCCGGGACGCCCGCCGGGCTCGTCCTTGCTTCCCGGCTCGTCCGGGAGCTCGGGAAGGTCGAGGCTGTTGACGAAGTCGCGGAACACGGCGAGGCGCTCCTCGTCGACCGGAGTCTCGCTCTTGTCCTTGTCGTCCGACCCCTCGTCTGCGTCCGGGATGATGCCCGCCGTCTCCATCACCTCGGAGGCGACGAAGATCGGGCATTCGACCCGCACCGCCAACGCGATCGCGTCCGAAGGCCTGGCGTCGAAATCGAGATCGCGCCCGTCCTGCTTCACGTACAGGCGTGCGTAGAACACCTGGTCGGCGAGGCGGGTCACGACGATGCGCTTGACGCTGATCCCCAGGTCGCCGAACGCGGTCGCCATCAGGTCGTGGGTGAGGGGGCGCCCGAGGGGATTGCCCGAGATCTTGGTCGCTATCGCCTGTGCCTCGAAGGAGCCGATCCAGATCGGGAGGTAGCGGTCCGCCTCCTTCTCCTTGAGGATCACGAGGTGCTGGGCGGTCGGCATGTGGATCCGGATGCTGTCGACCGAGACCTCGATCAGGTTTTTCATCCCGGATCACATTACTACTAGCGCACCTCAGTCCCACCCCGTTACCTCGGATGGCCTTCAACTCAGCCGAACGTAGAATCCGGTAGTGCCTAAGGGACGAAAAGGGCGCGTCGTTTTGATCGACGCGCACAGCCTCATCTATCGGGCGTTTTTCGCCCTGCCGCCGATGAGCACATCGGACGGAAAGGTCACCAACGCGGTCTATGGGTTCACGTCGATGCTCGCCATCGTGCTGGCGTCGCGACCGGAGTTCGCGGTGGCCGCGTTCGACGTCGGCGCGCCGACATTCCGTTCCAAGGAGTACGTGGAGTACAAGGCCGGCCGGCGCGCGATGCCCGACGACCTCAGGCCGCAGATCGAGATGGTGCGCGAGGTCCTGGAGTCCTTCTCCATTCCGATTCACGGCATCCCCGGTTTCGAGGCGGACGACGTCATAGGCACCTTTTCGCGAATCGCCGAAGAGCGAGGGCATGCGGTGACCATCGTCTCGGGCGACCTCGACTGCCTCCAGCTCGTGTCCGAATCGGTCGAAGCGCTCGTGCCAAGGCGCGGCATCACCGACACCTTTGTGTACGGACCCGATCAGGTCCGCCAGCGCTACGGTTTCGAGCCGCCCCAGCTCATCGATTTCAAAGCGCTGCGTGGCGACACGTCAGACAACATTCCAGGCGTCCCTGGGGTGGGCGACAAGACCGCGGCCAAGCTGGTGCAGGACTTCGGCACCATCGAGGCTCTGCTCGAACGGGTCGAGGAGCTGCCTGAGGGCCGGCTCAAAACATCCCTCAAAGCGAACGCCGACCAGGTCCGACTCGGCAAACGGATGGTCACGATCGTCCGCGACGTGCCCGTCGAGCTCGATCTCGAAACCGCGCGATGGACGCGATACGACTACGACAAGGCGCGCACCGTGTTCGACCGCATGGAGTTCCGGCAGCTCCTCAGCCGGTTCCCGCCGCCCGACCAGGTCCCAGTACAGCCCAGCCTGACTTTTGAGGCGCCGCCAGAACCGGCGGGGCTCAAGGTTGTCGATGACGCCGCCGAGGCCGTAAGCATGCTCGCCGGCGCCAAGGACGTTGGGGTCTTTACGTTCAGCGACGCACCAGGTCGCAGCGCCACCGTCCGCGGCGTCGGGGTGGCCACCGAGAAGGAGACGTTCTACGTCGCCAAGCAGGACGCCATGGACGCTGTGGCCGCCGCGCTGTCGGATCGCGAGATCTCGGGCCACGACGCCAAGGAGACCGAGCTCGCCCTGCGCGCGCTTGGTGGCGGAAGGCGCGAGTGGGCGTTCAGCACCTTCCTCGCCGCCTACCTGCTCGGCGCCGGTTCACGCGATCCCCGCCTCGAAGACCTGGCGCGCGAGTTTCTCGACATGACCCTGGTCAGCACCGAGCAGCTGCTCGGCACGGGTCGTGCGGCCCGCAAGCCGGCGGACGTGGCGACCGGTGAGGCCGCGGAGTTCGCGGCGCGCCGCGCGGAGGCAATCCTCAACCTTCGGCCGCGTCTCGAGGCCGAGATGCGCAATCTCGGTGTCGACTACCTCTTCCACGAGATCGAGCTCCCGCTATCCGGCGTCCTGGCGGATATGGAGTCGGAGGGCGTCGCGATCGACGTCCCCTACCTGAAAGAAATGCAGGACGAGCTCGGCGCGCAAATGGCCGCCCTCGAGTCCGAGGTCGAACAGGTGGCGGGGCAGAAGTTCAACCTCAGCGCTCCCCAGCAGCTGGCGAAGGTGCTGTTCGAAGACTTGCGCCTCCCTGTCGGCCGGCGCACCAAGACGGGCTATTCGACTGACGCCGACACGCTCGAGGCGCTGCGCGAGAAGCACCCGATCATCGGGCTCATCCTCGAACATCGCCAGCTCTCGAAGCTCAAGTCGACCTATGTGGACGCGCTGCCTCAGCTGGTCGATCCGCTCAGCGGTCGCGTGCACACGTCGTTCGGGCAGGCGAGCACCGCAACGGGGCGTCTCTCGTCCTCCAATCCGAACCTCATGAACATCCCCATAAGGACGGAGCTCGGCCAGCGCATCAGACGCGCCTTCAAAGCGAGCCGGCCCGGGCATGTGATGGTGTCGGCGGACTACGCCCAGATCGAGCTGCGCATTGCCGCCCACCTCAGCGGCGACCCCAAGCTCCTTGGAGCTTTTGCGGCAGGGCAGGACATCCACACCGCGACCGCGGCCGCGGTGTTCAAGATCCCGATCGAGTCCGTCGACGCCAACCAAAGGCGGCTGGCGAAGATCGCGAACTTCGGGTCCATCTATGGACAGGGCGAGTACGGGCTCTCGCAGCAGCTCGGCATCACCGGCGATGTGGCACGCGAGTTCCTCGCCCAGTACTGGTCGACCTACTCGCGCCTCAAGGACTACCTCGATGAGGTGCGGCGCAAGGCCCGTGAGGAGGGGCTCGTCGTCAGCGCCACCGGCAGGCGGCGCGCCATTCCCGACCTGCGCTCACCCAACTTTCAGCTGCGCAGCGCCGCGGAACGCATGGCGATCAACTTTCCGATGCAGTCGCTGGCCGCGGACATCATCAAGATCGCGATGGTGCGCCTCCAGCGAGAGATCGAGGCCGACCACATCGAGGGCAAGATGCTGCTGCAGGTGCACGACGAGCTGCTGTTCGAGGTGCCGGAATCGGAGGTCGACCAGTTTGCGGAAAAGGTGCCCCGCATCATGACCGGGGCCTATGAGCTCGAAACCGGGATCGAGGTCGAGACCAAGGTGGGACCAAACTGGGCAGACCTGCGCAAACTCGCAGTCGTTCGAGCATGACGGTGGCTGCCACCTTTCGCGTCCCCTCCGGCCCTGCGGGCCACCTCCCCGCGGAGCGGGGAGGACAAATAAGTGCCTGAGCTGCCTGAGGTCGAAACCATCGCCGCGGACCTGCGACCGCATTTGGTTGGCCGAACTGTTGTCAGATGTGAGCTTTTGTTTCCGACCATCGTTCGTCATCCCGAGCCGGAGCTCTTCATCGATTCGGTGGTCGGCATGCGGATCAGCTCAGTCGGACGGCGGGGCAAGTACATCCTCATCCGGCTCGTGGACGACCTGATGCTCGTGGTCCACCTCGGCATGAGTGGGCAGCTCCGCCTTGTCGAGCCCTCGACTCCGCTCGCCACGCACACGCACGCAACGCTGAATCTCGACGACGGCATGCAGCTGCGATATCGCGACCCGCGCCGCTTCGGGCGTCTGCTGCTCGGTACAGAGGCGGCGCTGCTCGACTCCAAAGCGATGCCGCCCCTCGGCCCGGAACCGATCGACCCGGGTTTCGGCGCCGACGACATGTATCAGCGATTTCGGCGGCGCAAAGCGAAGCTCAAGGCGATTCTCCTGGACCAGTCGACAATCGCGGGCGTCGGCAACATCTATGCGGACGAGTCGCTGCATCGCGCCCGACTGCGCCCCGATCGAATCGCCGGAAGCCTCAGCAAGAAATCGGTGCGGCGGTTGCACGAATCTTTGCGAGAGTCGCTGCTGGTCGCGATCCAGAATCGCGGCAGCTCAGTCGACACGTATCGAGACGCATGGGGTGAGTTCGGAGGGCAGCAGGAGAGGCTTCTCGTGTACGGCCGCGCCGGCGAGCCGTGCTTCACGTGCGGCCGCCCGCTGTCACTGGTGCGCATCGCCGGCCGGTCGTCCGTTTTCTGCCGCCGTTGCCAGCGCTGATTCCAAGGCTAGTAGTCCTCGCCGTACTGGTGGCGGCGTGGGTGGGGCTGACCCTCATCGTCGGAGCCGGGTGGCTGGGCACGCTCGACCACCAGGTGTTGACAGCGATGTCCGGTGTCTGGAGCGAGTCGCTGCACCCGGCCTTCCAGCTAATCGCGGAGCTGGGAGGCGTCGAGGTCACATCGATACTGATGCTCGGCCTGCTCATCTTTCTGTTGCGCGGCGGATATGGCGCCGATGCATGGGTGGTGTTGGCGTTCATCGGCGCGGTCCTGCTTGGCGCGTTCTACAAGCTGACGCTCTACCACCCTGGCCCGCCGCGCAATATCGCGCACAAGGATGGCCCCAGCCTCACCGATTTTCTGACTGGGGCGCCCAACCTGAACAGCTTTCCCAGCGGCCACATGGTGCGCACGGTGGTCGCGTATGGACTGATCGCTTTTGTGATCCACCGCCTCGCTCTGTGGAGGCTCGCCCGCGCTCTTGCGATCCCGATCGCGGTCGTGCTCGTCGTCATCCAGGCGTTCGACCGGCTCTACCTCGACGCCCACTGGGAATCCGACATCATCGGCGGCGTGCTCCTCGGCGCCATCGCGCTCCTGAGCGCAACCGTCTGGCTGGACCGGCCGCGAAGGACCGACAATTAGGCCGTTGAAGGATCGCCCAGTCCTGATCCTGGTCACGGCCGGTGGCCGCAACGATGCAGAACGCCTCGGCGAGGGCCTGGTCGAAGCGCATCTCGCGGCTTGCTGCTCGGTGATCCCGACGGTCCATTCCTTCTATTACTGGGAGGGCCAGCTCAAGCGCGAGCACGAGTCGCTTCTCCTCGTCAAGACCGTCGAATCGCGCGCTGGGGCGGTGCACGAGTACGTACGAACCAACCACTCGTACCAGCTGCCGGAGATCATCCAGGTCGCGATCGACGGCGGCCTTCCCTCGTACCTGAAGTGGCTCGCCGACCAGGTCGCCGAACCGAGCACTGACCGCCAGGTGAACACTTAGACTCTGCGGTGGGGTGGCCACGGCAGTTGATCGTCGGGATGCTGATTCGGGTAACTCCGGAGGCAGGCGAAGCCGTGCCCGCCGTCGTGCGGCGGCTTCAGGCGACCTGACTCTCGAGGCTGCTTCAGCCAAAACCACAGCCTCTCCGAAAGCGCCGGCGCCGCTGACGGCCTCCGCGCCGATCACAGTCCCCGTCAAGCCCGAGCGGAGAAGGGTCAACCGTCGAAAGGCCAAAGGCGCCGAGGTGCGGGAAGCCGTCGGCGCGCAGGTCCTTGCTGAGAGCGTCACCGTCGCTCAAGCGGCTCCAGCTCCGCCGGCCGCGCCTGTGCAACCTGAACATGTTGCTGAAGCGATCCTCCTGCCGCCGACCAATGTCCAGGAGGACAGGTACGCCGATCTCATCGGACAGGCTGTCGGCCTTCGACTCGATTCCGTGTCGCGTGAGTTCGGCGGCGGCGACGACATGCGCGTGACGGCCCTGCGCGATGTGTCCATCGAGATCGGCCCATGCGAGTTCGTTTCAGTCGTCGGTCCCTCGGGCTGCGGAAAGACCACCTTGCTGTCGATGATGGGCGGCCTCGACCAGCCGACATCGGGTCATGTGTACGCAGCCGGCCTGCCGCTGGGAGAGCTCTCGGACAGCGACCTTGCCGATTACAGGCTTCAGCGCGTGAGCACCATCTTCCAATCGTTCAACCTCGTGCCATCGATGTCCGTCGAGGACAACGTCGCGCTGCCGCTGACTCTGGCCGGAGTCGAGCTGGAGGAGAGGCGCCGCCGAGCCCGCCATCTTCTCGAGCTGGTCGGCCTGGAGGGGCGCGCGAGGACGCGCGCCAGCCGTCTGTCGGGCGGGGAGCAGCAGAAGGTCGCCGTCGCGCGGGCGCTGGCCAACCGGCCTGGCCTCATCCTCGCCGACGAACCAACCGGAAGCCTCGACTCGGCGGCCGGCGAGGTCATCTTGAAGCTGCTCACAGACCTCAACCGGCGCGGAGCGACGGTCGTCCTGGTCACGCACGACCACGAGGTCGCACGCCGTGCCTTGCGCGTTGTGAGAATGATCGACGGTCGCGCCATCGAGCTCGATCACGGAAAGCAAACCGTCCGCAAGCAGGACCCAGTTACTCCGCCTGCGCGCCTCCACTGGCGTGACACCTTGAAGGTGGGCCTCGGGAGCGCCGGCCGCCGGCCGCTTCGCACCTCGCTCACGACCACAGGTGTCGCGATAGGCATCGCGGCCATGAGCCTGATCGTCGCGCTGGCAGGCGGACTTCAGAGCGCCCTGAGCGCTCCCGCGCTCGCAAAGAGCCAGCTCCACCAGGTGGCCGTGTACCCAAGCGCCGGCGCGAATGCGGGCGCCTTCGACTCCGGCACACTGACCACTCTCGCAGGGCAGAGCCACGTGCGCGCAGCGTGGGGCCAGGTCGCGATGAGCGGAACATTCGATGCGGGGCCGGTGTTAGGAGTGATTCCCCAGGTCGGCGCGCTCGTGTCACTGCCCCCGAAGGCCCAGTCCAGCCCCGCGATCACGCTGACGGCGGGACGGATGCCCGCCTCCGATTCGGCCGCCGAGGTGCTGCTCACGGACACCGAGGCTTCCATCCTCGGGTACTCGATCCCCGCCTCGGTCCTGGGAACGACGGTCAAGTTCAGCGCCCTGTATGGGGTTCTGTCGCTGCCCGGCGTGCAGCGCAACCCGGCCGTCCATCGCGTGCCGATCCAGTTGACAGTGGTCGGGGTTGTGCCCAGCCGGTTCATGCCCAGCGGTACTCCAGGCGGCCTGGTGCCTTACGGGATGGCCGGCGACTACTGGACGCAGCTCGCCCAGGCGAACAATTGGAAGGGAGGCGAGTTCGCCAGCATCACGCTGCTCGCCGATTCGGGCACCGAGGTGAACGGCCTGCACGACCGCGTCGTCGCGCTTGGCTTCCAGGCGCAGACGTTTGGCGACCAGTTCCGCGGGTTCGAGGACCTGCTTGGACGGCTGCGCCTGGCTCTGCTCGGCCTGGCTATCGTCGCCCTGCTCCTGGCGTGTCTTGGGATCGCCAACACGATGTACACCGCGGTGCTCGAACGGACGAAGGAGATCGGTGTCCTCAAGGCCCTCGGCGCGCGCTCACGCGACGTGCTCCTGTTCTTCGTCGCCGAGGCGGCGTTCATCGGACTGGCAGGTGGGCTGGTCGGAACGATCGTTGCCGTTACTCTCGCCCGGCTCGGCAACACCGCAGTCGATCGCCTGACGCAGGGGGTCACTGGCGGCGGCCTGGATGTTTTCCGGACCGATGCTTCAGTGGTCGTCGCTGCACTGGTGCTGGCTGTCGTGCTCAGTACAGTGAGCGGCCTTTTGCCCGCCGTGCGGGCCGCGCTACAGGACCCGATCAAGGCGCTGCGCTACGAATAAGGGCGCATGAGAGCGTCCGCGTATCCGCTGGTTGACGCCGACGAGGCGGCGGCGCTCGTGCTCGAGAACACCCCGGTTCTAGGGGTTGAGCGGGTGGCGCTGGCGCATTGCGTCGGCCGCGTGCTGGCCGAGGACCTGGTGTCGCCTGCGTCGCTGCCCGCGTTCCCATCCAGCGCAGTCGACGGCTACGCCGTCCGTGCTGCCGACGCCGGCAAGCCACTGCGCGTGCTTGGCGAGTCGGCGGCGGGCCGGCCGTTTGCCGGCACTATCGAGCCGGGTACCGCGGCTCGCATCCTGACGGGAGGGGTGCTCCCAGACGGCGCCGACTGCGTCGTGATGGTGGAGGACGTTCGTTTCGACGGCGAGGCCGTGATACCGCCGGCGCCTCTGCGGCCCGGCGCCAACTTCCATCGGCCTGGGGCCGATTTGCGCGAGGGCGAGCGGGTCGCCGCAGCGGGCACGCAGATGGGCGCCGCGGAGCTTGGGCTGGCGGCTGCGCTCGGGTTCCCGCGGCTGCCGGTGCACCGCCGGCCGCGTGTCGCCCTGATGTCGACGGGCGACGAGCTAGTGGAGGTGGGGGAGAAGCCGGGGCGGGGGAAGATCGTCGACTCCAACCGGTGGGCGCTTCTCGCGGCTCTGCGGGAGGCGGGTGCCGAGGTGCGCGGGCTGGGGATCGCCCCAGATGAGCCCGAAGCGCTGCGGCGCCTCGTCGTGGAGGCGCTGCGCGAGGTGGACGTCCTGGTCACGTCCGGTGGGGTGTCGGTCGGGACGCACGACCTGGTCAAGCCGCTTCTCGAGTCGCTCGGCACTGTACACATCGGTCGGGTGAAGCTGAAGCCGGGAAAGCCGTTCACATTTGCAACCGTGTCAGCGGATCTCCCGGCTAACGCCCCTCTCCCCAACCCTCTCCCCGGAGGGGAGAAGGAGCGCCTCAGGTTGGCCTTTGGCCTTCCCGGTTTTCCGGTTTCTTCCCTCGTTACGTTCGAGGTGTTTGTCAGGCCCGCCCTTCGGAAGATGCAGGGTTTCTCGAGCCTGCAGCGTCCGACCCTGCCTGTGCGCCTCGCCTACGACGCCACGGCGAGCGCCGATCGCACCGAATATCAGCGGGTGACGCTGCGCCGCGATGGGGCCGAGCTGGTCGCCGAGACGACCGGTTCGCAATCCTCATCCCGTTTGATGTCGCTGGCGGGAGCGCACGCCCTCGTGCGCGTCCCGCCAGGCGATCACGGCATCAAGACAGGGTCGATGGTCGACGCGATGATCCTGTCCCTACCCTGAGCGCTGCCCGTCCTGCCGGTGCTTCTTGGCTTCCTCGCGGACGTCAGCCTGGATGTCGCGCACAGCTCGCTTGGCGTTGCCGGCGGTCTGCCGCGCCTTGCCCTTGAGCTCCTCGCCCTTGTCGCCCGTGATCTTGCCCTTGATCTCCTCAGCCTTGCCGCGAACCTGGTCTTTCATGCCGATGTCCTCCTGAATTTGATTCTGTAGAAGTAACGCCCCGGATCCGGCCAAGCACGCTTTTCGAACGTCCGTTCGCCTTAGAATTAGAGGTCCCGATGACTTCCCGCTTTCGTGTCGACGCACCCTTCAAGCCCGCCGGGGACCAGCCCGAAGCCATCGAGCGGCTGGTCGACGGCGTCCAGTCCGGCCTGACGCAGCAGGTCCTCCTTGGCGTGACAGGAAGCGGAAAGACCAACGTCATGGCCTGGGCGGTGGAGCAGCTCCAGCGACCCGTCCTCGTGCTGAGCCCCAACAAGACACTCGCGGCGCAGCTCTGCGCTGAGTTCCGGCGCCTCCTGCCCGACAACGCAGTCGAGTATTTCGTCAGCTACTACGACTACTACCAGCCCGAGGCATACATCGCGCGCACCGACACCTACATAGAAAAGGACTCGAGTCGCAACGACGAGATCGATCGAATGCGGCATTCGACAACGCAGAACCTTCTGACCCGGCGAGACGTGCTCGTGGTTGCGAGCATCAGCTGCATCTACGGCGTCGGCTCGGTCGAGGACTACATGGGCGAGTCGCTCAAAGTCGAGAAGGGCCAGACGATCCGCCGGGAAGTGTTCCTGCGCAAGCTGACCGAGATGCTCTACGAGCGCAACGACTACGACCTCGCCCGGCTGCGCTTCCGAGTGCGAGGCGATGTTGTCGACCTCGTTCCGGCCAACGAGGAGAAGGTTTACCGGGTTGAGTTCTTCGGCGATGAGGTCGAGCGGATCCAGGAGCTGGATGCGGTGACGGGGGAGATCCTCGGGCCGCGCAGTGAGTTCACGATCTTCCCGGCCTCTCACTACGTGACGCCGGCCGACAAGCTTCGGCTGGCGATGGTCGACATCGAGGCGGAGCTCGAGGAGCGCTGCAAGTGGTTCGAGGATCACGGACGCCTGCTGGAGGCCCAGCGCCTGCGCCAGCGCACGAACTTCGACCTGGAGATGCTCCGGGAGACCGGCACCTGCGCCGGCATCGAGAACTACTCGCTGCACCTCACTCGGCGCAAGCCGGGCGACGCCCCTTACACCCTGATGGACTTCCTCCCCGACGACACGCTGATCTTCGTCGACGAGTCGCATGTGGCGGTGCCCCAGATCGGCGGCATGCTGGGCGGCGACCGCTCGCGCAAGGCGGCGCTCGTGGAGTACGGGTTCCGGCTCCCAAGCGCATTCGACAACCGCCCCCTGAGCTTTGACGAGTGGGAGGAGCGCGCGGGCAAGGTCGTCTACGTGTCAGCCACGCCCGGGCCGTACGAGCTCAGGCGGTCGCAGCGCACTGTGGAGATGGTGGTGAGGCCGACCGGGCTGGTCGATCCCACCGTCGAGGTGAGGCCGACGGCGGGACAGATCGACGACCTGCTGGCCGAGGTCAAAAGGCGCACCGAGCTGGGTCATCGCTCCCTGGTGACGACGCTCACGAAGCGTTTTGCCGAAGACCTGGCGGACTACCTTCGCGAATACGGGGTGAAGGTGCGCTATCTACACTCCGAGCTCGACGCGATGGAGAGGATCGACGTCCTGCGCGCTCTGCGCACAGGCGAGGTGGACGTGGTGGTCGGCATCAACCTGCTGCGCGAGGGGCTCGATCTGCCCGAGGTGGCGTTCATCGGCATCCTCGACGCGGACAAGGAAGGCTACCTTCGCGCCTTCCGCTCGTTCATCCAGATCATCGGACGCGCCGCGCGAAACGTCGAGGGGCACGTGATCATGTACGCGGACAAGATCACGGACTCGATGCGGCAGGCGCTCGACGAGACCGAGCGCCGGCGCAACCGGCAGATCGCGTACAACGCGGAGCGCGGTATCACGCCGGAGACCGTCAAGAAGGCGATCTACGCGTTGGAGATCAACGAGAAAGATCTGCAGGCTGACGCAGTCGAGCTCATGGCCGGCGCCGGCGTTCCACGCGAGGACCTCCTGGCGATAGTGCGCGACCTCGAGAAGGAGATGCGCAGGCTGTCCAAGGAGCTGCAGTTCGAGGATGCGGCCCGCGTGCGCGACCGCATCATCGCCCTTCGAAAGCGCCTCGCGGGCGAGGAGACCGAAAAGGAAGACGACGCCGACGTCGCGCTGGCTATCGCTGCTGCGCCCAAGCAGAAGACGGTGGTTCGCCACTGGCATAACGCAGGCCGCGGGCGCGGCCAGCGAAAGTAAAGGTGGACTATGCGCCCGCTGCGATGCTGCGGACCAACCCGAGTACCCGCTTGCGCGACCCGCGCAGGACAGGAAGGTTGGCGAGCCCGAGCAGCCTGACGATGAGGTCGGTGGTCTGGTCGATGACGTCCAGCGTTCGCAGCCGGCCTTGCGATCGATCGAAGATCCAGAAGTACAGGATGCCCATCTGGTACAGCCACAGGAGCGTCGGCAGCTCGGTCGCGATGTCGGCGGGCAGCCGTGCATCTGAGCCTTTCACCACGCCGGCGTAGAGCTCGATGACCTCATCGCGGAGCGCTTTGGCCTCACGGCCGAAAGGATTGAGCGGGCTGGCAGGGTTCGCGACAGTGCCGAAGATCGCGCCCGCGAAGGCATGGAATGGCTCGCACGTGACGATCACCGCGCGAACGACGCCTCGCAGCCGTGCAGCGAGGTCGTGCTCCCGGGCGAGCAAGGGCGCGATGGCGGCCACGTGGAGCTGATGCGTGTGCCAGTAGAACTCCAGCACCAGGTGCTCCTTGCTGGCGAAGTAGTGATAGGAGCTTCCCAGCGACACGCCCGCGCGCTCCGCGATGGCGCGCATCGTCGTGGCTTCGTAGCCGCGCTCCAGGAAGAGGGCGAGGGCGGCGTCGAAGATGGCCGCCCTCGAGGTTTCGCCGCGCTTGGTCTTCGGCGGCTCGGTCACAGAAGAGATGCTCAATGCCCGGCCTCAGGCCCGAGCCTGGGTGCTGACCTGCGCCCCTGGCTGGTAGGGAGGGGGCGGCATAGTGCGCTGGTTGAGCGGGCGCCGCAGGAGATGGAGCACCCACATGTTGAAGAAATGCATGGCGCCCAAAACGAGCAGCACCACTCCGATGCGGGTGACGGTCTCCTGGATCATGTCGGCGAAGGTGGCGGGCGCACCGCCCGCGTTGATCAGGATGGCCGCCGCGCCGAGGTTGACGAGGTAGAAGCCCACTACGAGCAGGTGATTCACGGAGTCGGCGAGGCCGGCCTCCTTGAAGACCGAGACAAGGAAGACGCGACCGTTGCGGTAGAGGGTGCCGCCCACCCACACGGTCAGGCAGGCGCTGGCCGCCAGGTAGACGAAATAGTCGACGAGCCTCAGGTCCATCGGAATACCTCCATCCCAGTAAAAGTGAACACGTTCAACTTGCACTCTAGAGTGAGGATGGCCAAAAGTCAAGAGAATACGAACATGTTCAACTATTCGGGTTGGAGGCTCCCCCCACGGGGGAAGGGTGGGGGGCAATCAAATGGACCCCATCCTTACCGCCGCTTTGCGCGCAGGGGCGTGGGTAGGCAACGACCTTGAGGAACGCTAAACGGGCAGCCGAGCTGCTGGCGGCCACGCCGGCAGGGTGGATGGAGACCCTTGGCGCATGGATCGCGGAGTCTGAGCCGGGGCGCGTGGTGCTCGAGCTGGAGGCCGGTCCGCGTCACCGCCACGGTGGAGGCGTCGTCCAGGGCGGCGTCATCACTCAGATCGCCGACGCTGCCATGGGCATGTCGCTGGCGACCCTGCAGGAGGAGGGCGTCTGGAACACCACCATCGAGCTCAAGATCAACTTCCTTCGCCCGGTGGTCTCTGGTCGGCTCCGGGCTGTCGGCCGTGTGGTTGAGATGAAGCAAACGCTGCTGTTCAGCGAAGCCGACGTGCTCGACGAGACGGGCAGGCTGGTGGCAAGGGCATCGTCGACGTGCATGCCAGTGCCGGAAGGTCAGGGCCGTGAGTAAGGTTGTCGAGGCTCCCTCGCCGGCGTGGAGATGGCTCGGGCTCAGCATGGTGGACACAGGCGACGGTACCGCGGTCGTGGAGATGACGCCAACCGGAGATATGGCCAATCATTCCGGCGTCGTGCACGGCGGTATCATCAGCGCTCTCGCCGATTCGGCCATGGGCCGTTCGCTGAGAACCCTCAAGCCAGGCGTCACGCGCGCCATGAGCTTCGACCTGAAGCTCAGCTTCATCAACGCGGCGAAGATCGGCGAGACGCTGCGCGCCACGGGCCACGTCATCCATGCGGGAAGGCGGACGGCGGTCGCGGAGTGCAGGGTCACCGGGAAGGACGAAAGGTTGGTCGCGACGGCGAGCGCGACGTTTGCGGTAACAAGAGAGAAGGAATGATGACCTCGGCCAACTCAAGCAAAGCCCCCCTCACCAGTCTCCCCCCAGATGGGGGAGAGGACAAGGAACGGACCTCGGCTGACTCAAGTAACGCCCCCCACACCAGTCTCCCCCCAGAGGGGGGAGAGGACAAGGAATGGACCTGATCTGATGCCAACCGACCAAATCACGATTCGCGGCGCCCGCGAGCACAACCTCAAGAACGTCACGCTGTCGATACCGCGCGACCGGCTCGTCGTCTTCACCGGCCTGTCCGGTTCGGGCAAATCGTCGCTCGCCTTCGACACCATCTACGCCGAGGGGCAGCGCCGCTACGTCGAGTCCCTGTCGGCCTACGCCCGGCAGTTCCTCGGCCAGATGGAGAAGCCGGACGTCGACACCATCGAGGGCTTGTCGCCGGCCATCTCGATCGACCAGAAGGGCACCTCGAAGAACCCGCGGTCGACGGTCGGAACTGTCACCGAGGTGTACGACTACCTCCGTCTTCTTTACGCCCGGGTCGGACTGCCCCACTGCCCGGTTTGCGGCCGCGAGGTGCGCAGGCAGACCGTCGAGCAGATGGCGGACCATGTCGAGAAGCTGCCCAAGGGCATGCGCGTGATGGTTCTCGGCCCCGTGGTCAAGGGCCGCAAGGGCGAGTACCGCTCGCTCATCGAGGACGTGCGCAAGTCCGGCTTCGTTCGCATCAGGGTGGATGGCAGCCTGTACGAGCTGGGCGAGCAGATCCCGCTGGACAAGAACAAGAAGCACGACATCCAGGTGGTGGTCGACCGCATCGTCGTCGGCCCCGATCAGAGAACGCGCTTGGTCGACTCGATCGAGACAGCAGCCCGGTTGGGTGGCGGTTCGGTGATCATCGTGCCGGCCCAAGGTGACGAAATCCAGATGTCCCAGGACTACATGTGTCCGTACGACGGGACGAGCGTTCCAGAGCCCGAGCCGCGCAACTTCTCTTTCAACAGCCCGCATGGAGCCTGCCCGACGTGCACCGGAATCGGCTTCCAGCTGGTCGTCGATGGCGACCTCGTCGTTCCCGACCCGTCTCTATCGCTGAAAGAGGGCGCCATCGCGGCATGGAGCCGGTCGCAGTTCTTCTACCCGGAGCTGCTCGAGACCGTCAGCAAGTACTTCGGCATCGACATGGACAAGCCGTGGTCGAAGCTGAGCAAGCAGCATCGCGAAGTGCTGTTGAACGGGACCGGCGAGCGCAAGATCCGCTTCGGATACAAGAACCAGTACGGGCACGAGCGCTGGTACGAAGCGCCGTTCGAGGGCGTCGTGGCCAACCTTCAGCGGCGGTACCAGGAGACTGAGTCGGATTTCCTCAAGGCCGAGCTGGAGAGGTACATGGCGGACAAGCCGTGCCCCGCGTGCAAGGGTCAGCGCCTCAAGCCGGAGTCGCTCGGGGTCACAGTTGCCGCTCACAACATCGCCGAGGTGTGCCGGCTCTCGATCAGCGCCGCGATCAAGTTCTTCGACACCCTCGAGCTGAGCGAGCGTGAGCAGCTGATCGCACGCGGGATCCTCAAGGAGATTCGCGAGCGCCTGCAGTTCATGATCGACGTCGGGCTCGAGTACCTCACCATCGAACGGGCGGCGAACACGCTCTCCGGCGGCGAGTCACAGCGCATCCGGCTCGCGACGCAGATCGGCTCCAAGCTGATGGGCGTCCTCTACATACTCGACGAGCCGTCGATCGGGCTCCACCAGCGTGACAACCGGCGCCTGATCAACACGCTACTGCGCCTGCGCGACCTCGGCAACACGCTGATCGTCGTCGAGCACGACGAGGAAACCATCCGCTCGGCCGACTACATGGTCGACATCGGACCCGCGGCCGGCGAGCACGGCGGCCAGATCATCGCGGCAGGCACCGTCGAGCAGGTGCTGAAGGACCCGACCTCGATCACCGCCGCGTTCCTCAGGGGCGACCGCGAGATCCCGATCCCACCGCATCGCCGCAAGGGCAACGGCAAGCGGCTCGTCGTGCGAGGCGCGAAGGCGAACAACCTGAAGGACGTGGACATCGAGATCCCGCTCGGCTGCTTCGTCGCAGTGTCAGGCGTGAGCGGCTCAGGAAAGTCGTCGTTCGTGACCGACATCCTGAGCCGGAAGGTCGCGCAGTACTTCTACAAGGCGAAGGACAGGCCGGGACCTCACCGCGCCGTCGAGGGCCTGGAGAACCTCGACAAGGCGATCGACATCGACCAGTCGCCGATCGGCCGGACCCCGCGGTCCAACCCGGCCACCTACACGGGCATGTTCACCTACATGCGCGACCTCTTCGCCACCCTTCCCGAGGCGAAGATGCGCGGCTATAAGCCTGGCCGTTTCAGCTTCAACGTCCGCGGAGGGCGGTGTGAGGCGTGCCAGGGCGACGGAATCATCCAGATCGAGATGCACTTCTTGCCCGACGTGTACGTGCCGTGCGAGGTATGCCACGGAACCCGCTACTCGCGCGAGGTGCAGGAGGTGAAGTTCCGCGGCCACTCGATCTCCGACGTGCTGGAGCTCACCGTCGACGAGGCGCTCGAGGTGTTCGAGAACGTGCCGCGGATCAAGACTAAGCTGCGCACACTGCAGGACGTCGGCCTCGGCTACATCCGTCTCGGCCAGCCCGCGACGCAGCTGTCGGGAGGCGAGGCCCAGCGGGTGAAGCTGTCGGCCGAGCTGTCGCGCCGCGACACGGGGCGGACGCTTTACCTTCTTGACGAGCCGACCACCGGACTGCACTACGTCGACGTCGAGCGGCTGCTGGTGGTGCTGCACCGTCTGGTCGACCACGGGAACACGGTGATCGTCATCGAGCACAATCTCGACGTCCTCAAGACTGCCGACTGGCTCATCGACCTCGGGCCCGAAGGGGGCGAGAAGGGCGGCTACGTTATCGCCGAGGGCACGCCCGAGCAGCTGGCGCGCATGCCTGAATCCGCGACGGGCCAGTACCTAGGACGGATGCTCGAACGGGCCAGCACGAGGCATCGTCCGAGCCGGGTCGCGGCGCGCTCGCGCGCCAAGGTCGCGGTCGGCTGAAGCGCGAGCGCGCACCGGGATACGGCGCATTGATGCGCGTGCCCGGCTTTGCGCGCTTGTACGCGGGCCTGTTGCTCGGGCGCGTCGGCGGCAACACCGTCGCCATCGCCCTCATCCTCTTCGTCCTCACCCGCTACCACTCACCGCAGCTGGCCGGAGCGACAGCCTTTTTCGCGATCCTGCCGGGCATCCTGGTTTCGCCGCTCGCGGGCGCCCTCCTCGACCGGCGCGGTCGCGCGCGCTTTGTCGTCCTCGATTATCTGATCGCTGCGTTCGCAGTCGGACTGATCGCAGCTCTATCGGCCCTGCATACCCTTCCGCCGGCCGCCCTGCTCGCGATCGTCGGGCTGTCCTCGCTGACCAACCCGCTGAGCAGCGCCGGCGCCCGCTCGCTTTTTCCCATCCTTGTGCCACAAAGGCTCTGGGAACGGGCCAACGGGCTCGACAGCAGCGGTCATGTCTTCGCCACGCTCATCGGCGCCCCGCTGGGCGGCGCGTTGGTCGGCTGGCTGGGAGGCGAGTGGGCGCTCGCCGCGGCGGGCGTGATCTTCCTCGCGGCCGCCGTGGTCATGCTCGGCTTGCCGGATCCGTCAACGGCGACCGAGGCCCACGGGCCGGTAGTGCGCAACGCCTGGCTCGGTCTTCGGTATGTGGTGCGAAACCCCACCCTGCGCGGTCTCGCGCTCACTCTCAGCACCCTCAACCTTGGCTGGGGGATCCTGGAGATCGCGATTCCCGTGCTCGTCCTCAATCGCCTGCACCACGGTCCGGCGACCGTCGGCCTGTTGTGGGGGGGATTGGGTGCGGCGGGCCTTGTTTCAGCCTTGCTTGCAGGACGCGTGCCGACCCTGGGCCGCGAGCGTCAGATCATGCTCGGCGGCATCGTCGTCAACGTGCTGGCGATGGCGACCCTGCCCTTCGCGAACAGCGTGGTGGCGGTCGCCATCGCGATGATCGTGATCGGGGCGGCGAACGGGCCTTTCGACATCAGCCTCTTCACGCTGCGGCAGCGGCGCACTGATCCGGCGTGGTTCGGGCGAGCGTTCGCCGTCTCGATGTCGATCAACTTCGTCGGCACGCCGATCGGCTCGGCGCTCGCTGGACCGCTGATCGCTCAGTCTCTCGACGTGGCGCTGTGGGTGGCGGTTGCGTTCGGCCTTGTCGCTGCCATCTTTCCGATGCTCACCATCCCGGCGAGGGATGCCGCTCGAGTGCCGGCTTAACCTCCAACCAAAGCCAGGATCGTGATGATGCCGCCGATGACACTCAGGGCCGTGCCCACGATGCCGCCGATCAACCGGCCGCGCATGATCGCCCGGATACCGTAGAAGATCCCGATCAGAGGCAGAAAGTAGAAGACGCGATTCGCGAAGAAAGGCACGACGATCGACACCAGACCGAGGCCGATCGACCAGAGTGCGTCGCCGCTGAACTGCGACATGAGACCGATGCCGGCGCCGACGGTGGCGGTGGGCAGGTAGGGAGGGGGCACCTGGCCGGCCGCGCCGGGAGGTGGCGGGAGGTAGCCCGGCGGGGGTTGGAAGGCCGGCGGAGGAATCGGCGGCTGCTGAGGCGCGGATGTTGGTTGGTCCATGGTGAGCGAATCCTAATGCCGAGAATCGCATTTAGATCCCCGCATACGAGATTGTCGGAAGCGGCCCGAGCTCGTCCTGAGCAGCTGCAGCCAGGCAGTGGTGGGTACGTAGGCGGCGGCGCCTACGAGATGGCTACCCGCCAGTGGCCACAGCGTGAAAGATGAACGTCAAGAACGCGACGACCAGGCCGAATAGAAAGATCACTACCAGCACCGTGACGGCGATGTGAAGGTAGGAGATGATCAAGCCGATCAGCGCGAGGGTCCCGCCCTCCTCTCCCGTCCTCTTTATCTGAGCGCGGGCCATGTGGCCGGTGACGATCGAGATGATGGTCAGGGTCAGGCCGCCGATGCCTGTCACATGCCCAAACGGGGCCACGATCGCCGTGACCAGGCTCACCACCGCCAGCGTGTTGATGCGGCGGCCGCCGACCTGGATCGATGTGGACGAGGCAGCGCCTCCGACCGGCACGGCGGTCGAAGGGCCGCTCTCCTGGCCGACGATCTGCGTCGGCGCGTTCGACTCCGGAACGGGCGGCGGAGGGCCGCTGGAGGGCGTGCTCACGGCGGCCAGTCTAGCCCCCGGTCACTGGAGTCGGCGATGGGAAGGGATGAGTTGAAACGAAGAAGAAAAAGAACCCGACGAAAGCTATGTATGCGATGACAAACAGGGCGAAGAGACCGATCGAGACGTAGCCAATGATCAGTCCGGCGAGCGCGAGGCCTTCGCCGGCCTCGCCCGACTTCTTGATCTGGCTCCGAGCCACATGGCCCGTGACCACAGCTATGAGGCCGCCGAAGCACCAGCTGCCGAGGATCGTCGACGCCCCGAACGAGATGCTGACAATCGCCCATGGGTTGTATGGGCGCGCCATGTAGAACGGCCCGGTAGTGGCCGGCTGGGGTGGCAGCGCCTGCGGCGTCTGCACTTCTCTAGCGTACCTACAATCGATCGAGTGGCGGTATCCCTCGAAGATTCGATAAAGCGCCGGCTGCGCGCGGTTCCCGACGCGCCCGGCGTGTACCTGTTCCGGGACACGCGCGGCCAGGTCATCTACGTCGGCAAAGCACTCCGCCTTCGCGACCGGCTGCGCTCGTACTTCACAGCGGCCTATGCGCAGACGGCGAGGGTCTCCGAGCTGGTACGGAAGGTCTACGACTTCGAGTTCGTCAGGACCGCCAACGAAGTGGAGGCGCTGGTCCTCGAGTGCAACCTCATCAAGAACTACCGGCCGCGCTTCAACATCCGCCTGAAAGATGACAAGAACTACCTCTACCTGAAGCTTCCGATCACCGAGGAGTACCCGCGGGTGCACTACTCGAGGCGGGTCCAGAACGACGGGGCGCTGTATTTCGGTCCGTACACCTCGGCGCAGTCGCTCCGAGGCACTGTCAAGTCGATCCGGCAGCTGCTGCCGTTCCGAACCTGCTCCGACGAGATCTTCAAGCAGGGCAAGGTCTGTCTCGACTTCCACATCAAGCGCTGCCCCGGTCCGTGCGAGCGACGCATCGGCGCTGACGATTACAAGGCGCGGATCCACGAAGTCGCGCTGTTCATGGAAGGCCGATCCGACATGCTGGTTCGCGAGCTCCACGTACGCATGGAAGGTGCCGCCGATCGGCTCGATTTCGAAAACGCCTCTCGATATCGCGACCAGCTGCAGTCGATCGAGCGGATCGCCGACCGACAGAAGGTCTTGACGCACGGCCGCGACGACCAGGACTTGATCGCCTACGCCAGGCATGGCAATGACGTCTTCGTCGAGGTCGCTTACGTGCGCCAGGGAAAGATGGTCGGGCACGACGGCCACGCCCTCGACGGCGCCGGCGAGGCCAGCGAGGCGGAGCTGCTCCGCGGCTTCGTCCTCCAGTACTACGCCAGCGCGACGCACGTCCCTCGCACCGTGATCCTGCCGGGCCTCCTCGACGAGCCCGACCTGATGACAGGGTGGTTGAGCCAGAGGCGGGGCGGCCCCGTGACGATCGAGGTGCCGCAGCGCGGGCGGAAGCGAGCTCTTGTGACCCAGCTTGCGGAGACGGCGGCGCAGGAGCTGGAGCAGCTGCGCATCCAGGCCGATTACGACCGCAGCCGCACCGAGCCGATGCTGGCCGCTCTCGCCGAAGCGCTCGACCTGGAGACACCTCCCAAGCGGATCGAGTGCTACGACATCTCGAACATCCAGGGCGACTCGGCGGTCGGCGCGATGGTCGTGTTCGAGGACGGCCGTCCCCGAAACGATCACTACCGTCATTTCAGGATCAGGTTCGTGCCCGGACCCAACGACTTCGCGATGCTGCAGGAGGTCCTGCGGCGGAGGCTCGAGAGGCTGGAGTCGGCGCAGCGCCGCGAGGAGGCGGACGCTGTCGGCGATCGCTCGTTCACCAGCCGGCCGGACCTCATCCTGATCGACGGCGGCAAGGGTCAGCTGAGCGCCGCGCTCGAGGTGCTCGAGTCGGCGGGCTATGCCGACATCCCCACTTTTTCGCTCGCCAAGGAGCGGGAGGAGATCTTCGCACCCGGTCGCGCCGATCCGATCGTCCAGGAGAAGAGCTCACCAGGGATGTTCCTCGTCCAGCGGATTCGCGACGAGGCGCATCGCTTCGCGATCACGCATCACCGCAAGGTGCGATCGAAGAAGGCGCTCACGTCGCCGCTCGACTCGGTTGAGGGCATCGGGCCCGCGCGCAAGCGCGCCCTCCTGCGACACTTCGGTTCCGTGCAGGCGATACGCGAGGCCGCCGTCGAGGACATCGTTGCGGTGGGCGTCCCGGAGCGCCTGGCGAAACGACTAAAAGAAACGCTGTGACCAGAGAGTCGCGGCCGGCAATCCGTCCGTGACTCTGGTCATCGTCGGCGGCACGACCGAGCCCGACCTCGAGGAGGCTGTCGGGGTGTTTCTCGATGCGGGGTTCCAGCTGTCCCGCTGGCTATCGCCATGGGAGGACGCGGATGGCGTCCTGGCCCTGCGTGGGGATGGCGCCGTCATCCTGCGAGATGCCGACGCGCAGGGCATCCGCTACGTGCTCGTGCACGTGGGCGCGAGCGATGGCAAGCCAGGCGGCAGCCACGATCGGGCGCACCACCGCGTGGACGTCGCCCAGCTTCGCGAGCTCGCGCAGCAGCTTCGCTCGCGCGAGCGGATGCTCGTCACGTGCCTGGCTTTTGGATACAAGAAGGGCATACCCGACGGCGCCGCGTGGGTCGTGGACGTCAGGCTCCTCGACAATCCTTACTGGGTCGACGAGCTGCGCCCGCTCGATGGGCGGGATGCGCGCGTGCGTGAGTTCGTTTTGAACCAACCCGCTGCGCGCGACCTGCTCGACAACCTGGAACGGACTCT
>VBIU01000218.1:0-3107 GCA_005880945.1 Chloroflexota bacterium
TGCTGCTACGATCGCACTGGTGGGCCGCCAACCTCTCCGATCCGCGTAACGAGCGTGGGTTCGAACACTTCTTCAAGGCGTCGAAGTACAAGAAATGCTATCCTCTGCCGATCCGGACGTTCATTGACTACGGCCTCTGGTTTCAGCAACAGGCGGTCCCTGATGTCGATGAGACGTACGTCTCATCGATCGAGCGTCAGAACGGCCGGTTTCTCATTTCGCTGGAGGATGGGCGCGAGGTAGAGAGTCAGGCGGTCGTGATGGCGATCGGCGTCTATTACTATGCCAATCGACCAGAGCAGTTCACCGGGCTGCCCGCAGGACTGGTCTCGCATTCCTCCGACCACCGGGACTTCGGTCGTTTCAAGGGACGGGACGTCGTCGTGATCGGTGGCGGACAGAGCGCGATCGAGTACGCCGCGTTGCTCCACGAAGCCGGCGCCGCCGTCCAGGTCGTATCGCGGCGGCCCATCAACTGGCTGGGGCCCGATCGGTCGGGCGCGCGTAGCACCCTCGAACGGATCGTGGCCCCGGACGCGAGCATCGCGCCTGGCTGGGACAATTGGATATGGGACCATTTTCCCTATCTCTTCTACCGTTTTCCCCAAGAACGGAAGGACTCCTATAACGCCATCTACCCCCCCGGGGCGACCGACTGGTTGAGGAGCAGAGTCATCGGCAAGGTCACATTACGTGATGGCCAGACGGTGGCGAACCTAGCGGTGGAGGACGGGAAAATCGCAGCGACCCTCTCGGACGGCGCGCAGCTCAGCGCTGATCACATCCTCTTGGCAACGGGATACACGGTGGACATCAACAAGTTGGCGATGATTCACCCGGCGCTCCGGGCCGAAATCAAGACAGACCGGGCGATTCCGATCCTGAGTCACTGGTTCGAAACCAGTGTGCTAGGCCTTTACTTTGTTGGACTCACCTCGTTGCGCGCCTTCGGTCCGCTGTATCGGTTTGTCGCAGGATGTGGCGCGGCGGCACGGCGCGTCGCGAGTTCGGTCGCGCGACAACATGTCGGACCTTCCCGGGGGGCGCCACGGCGCGCGACTTTCGCGAACGCAGCGGGCTGAGGTGACTTCGGCGATCACAACGCGTCTCACGACTGTTGCCTCCAGGGCACTGCCGCCGGGCGTGAAGCGCCGGCTCAAGCAGCTCGTGCGTGCCTACCATCGGATGTTCTTCGCATTCACGCCGGCGGATCTGAACAGCGCGCTGCGGCACCTGGGGGTCGACCCGGGCGATGTGCTGATGGTGCACAGCGCGTTCGACAGGTTTCTCGGATTCCAGGGAGGCCCGGTCGACGTCATCCGGGCACTGCAAGAAGTCGTCGGGGCTGGTGGGACGCTGATGATGCCGACGATTCCGTTCCGGGGCACCGCGGTCGAGTACGCACTCAGCGACCCGGTCTTCGACGTGCGGCAGACGGTGTCGAGGATGGGGCTCATCACCGAGGTGTTCCGGCGGGCTCCAGGAGTCGTGCGCAGCATCCATCCCACGCACTCCGTCGCCGTTTGGGGAAGCCGGACCGAGGCGATCATCGGTGGCCACGAGCACGCCGAAACCCCGTGTGGTCGGGGCACGCCCTACGGAAGGCTGCTGGAATACGACGGCAAGATTCTGCTCGCGGGCGTGCCGGCGAACACGATGACGTTCTGCTATTTCGTGGCGGAAGACCTCGAGCCCCGGCTCAAGCTCCCGGTGCTGACTCGGGAAACCTATCCGATGCGCTGGAAGGGCGCCGACGGGATAGTGCAGGTTACCAACCTGCGGCTCTTTTCGCTGCACCTCGACCACGATCTCAGCCCGCTCGTCGGCGAGCTGAAGCGGCGCGAAGCGTGGCGCGAGCGGCGAGTGGGGCGCGTACGGCTCGTCCTGTTGCGCGCGCGCGAAGTCTATGATGCAGCCCTGGCGCTGGCGGATAGAGGGATGTTCCTACGCGAGCGGCCGATCCACGCTGCGCCGTCGACCAGCCGTTCGTGAACGCGGCGCGCGAGCACCGCGACGGCCTGCGGGATCATAGCCAGCGGTTCTATTCTCTCCTGATGCTGCGCGAGTGGCCGAACCGGCACTCAAGCACTGCCGGGCCCCAGCCACGGGCGTTGCGCTCCCGCCGCGGTAGCGCGAACACCGACCCAAGATTCCGCTGTGCCACATCGCTCCCCGCCATCTGGCCTGGGAAATGCTCACCGCACATAGCGTCCGCCGGTGATCGGTCGCAAATCGCTCCAGACGGGAGGGCTCGACGATGCACATCGGGAGGGATGTCGGCGGGCTGCCTGGTCTTTCCGCCCTTCTCGCAGCCGCGCTGATTGCCGCGGGCTGTCGGGACCCCGTCAGTCCGGGGCGCGGCGGTCCCGGAGGCCCGGCGTCCGCACAGTCCACGACCGGCACCCATCTGACCGGCCGCGGCGCCATGGGACCCGGGACGGCCACGCCCGGCAGCGACCGGCAGACCTTCGACTTCGACGTGACCGACGCTCCGGGCGGCCGGTTCACGTACACGGACTTCAGCGTCGTGCGGTCCGCCGGCAGCGTGGCCACCATGACGGTTGATCCCTCTGCCGATCCGGCCACAGCGATCACGTCGTTCACTCAGTCCTCGACTGCTTGCGCGACCTTCGCCGGCACCGGGCGGGCCGATGATGGGCGGCTGGGACAGTTTGCCGCGGCGGCGTGTGACAACGGCAGTCCCGGCGTTGGGGTGGACTCCGTCCGCATCTGGATCCCGGGTTCGGCTTACGGCAAGTCCGGTAGGCTGACCGATGGCGAGATCACCCTGAGCGGGGGCAGCCCGCCCACGACCACGAACCGGATCGGCGGCGTGGGGACTATCGGACACGGGACCCCCACTCTCGGGAGCGATCTCCAGGAGTTCGACTTCGACGTCGCCTCGACGCTCGCCGGCCGGCTGTTCTACCGCGATTGGTCCGCCGTGCGGTCGAACGGCACGACGG
Source organism: Chloroflexota bacterium (assembly GCA_005880945.1). Lineage (GTDB taxonomy): Bacteria > Chloroflexota > Dormibacteria > Dormibacterales > Dormibacteraceae > Palsa-872. The sequence goes on from VBIU01000218.1 coordinate 2,967, forward strand.
TGGCGGTCGTGACGGTAGACGCCGATCCGCGCACGGGCATCACGGCATTCCGGAACAACTCGACGGCGTGCGCCGACCCCACCCACGGGGTGGAGTTCGACGGGATCGGACACCTAGACACGGAGGAGTATTTCGCCTTCA
>VBIU01000218.1:3140-9165 GCA_005880945.1 Chloroflexota bacterium
GCCCGCCGGGAGCGGGACGGACTTCTTCCGGATGTCGATTCCCGCGGCGCCTGACTACGTGCAGGAAGGCTTCCTGAGCTCCGGCGATATCGTCAAGAACCAGGCGCCCACGGCGGCGTTCACGGCGACGTGCAGCGGGCTCGCGTGCGCCTTCACCGACGGGAGCAGCGATCCCGATGGTTCGGTCGTCGCCTGGCAATGGACCTTCGGCGAGGGCGGCACCGCGACCGCTCAGAGCCCGTCCCACACCTACGCGACGGCGGGCAGCTACACCGTGACACTGACCGTGACCGACAATCAGGGGGCGACGGCGTCCACCTCGAACACCGTCACGGTCATGGCGCCGAACCAGCCACCGACGGCGAGCTTCACGTTGAGCTGCAACGGGCTCACGTGCGGCTTTACCAGCACGAGCAGCGATCCCGACGGCACGATTACGGCTTACAACTGGACCTTCGGGGACGGCACATCGGCGACGGCGCAGAACCTGTCGCACACCTACGCGGCGGCGGGCAGCTACACCGTCGCATTGACCGTGACCGACAATCAGGGGGCCACCGGGTCGACCTCACAGACGGTCACCGTGACTCAGCCCAACCAGCTTCCGACGGCGAGCTTCACCGGCAACTGCAACGGGCTGAGCTGTGGCTTCACGAACCGGAGCAGCGATCCCGACGGCACGATCACGGCGTACAACTGGACCTTCGGGGACGGCACGTCCTCGACGGCGCAGAATCCGTCGCACACCTACGCGGCGGGGGGCAGCTACACCGTCACGCTGAAAGTGACCGACAATCAGGGAGCGACAGGGTCGACCTCACAGACGGTCACCGTCACTCAGCCCAACCAGCCGCCCAGCGTGAACGCGGGGTCCGACGAGAAGGTGTTGCTCGGGCTTCTCTACAACCTGAGCGCATCCTTCAGCGACCCCGACAACGACGGACCGTGGTCGTACACGATCAACTGGGGCGATGGCACGTCCTCGAGCGGCAACAAGTCGAGCCAGGGCACGATCAGCGGGTCGCACACGTACCTCCTGGGGAGCTACACGATCCGGGTCACGGTGACCGACAGCCATGGCGCGTCGGGCTGGGACGCGAAGGTGCTCACGGTGCTCATCAATCTCGGTAATCTCGGTCTCTGATCGACTGCCGGTAGCAGCGGCGCTACACGCGCGGCGTGACCGCCGCGGGCGCCACAAGAGGCGCGGCCCGCTCCGCCTTCGAGGCGGCGTTTCACTCTGGTCTAAGAGTTGCGATCACGCTCCACCAGCCAAGCCGGCGGGACGGGCGCAGTCAGGTGACGTGATCCGCTGACAGAGATCGGAGAGGACCATGACGCTGAAGAACCCCACACGCTGCGTTCGCGCGCTTATGCTGTTCGGGCTCGTCCTCACCGTCGCGTGCGAGTCCGACGTCACCAGCCTCGGGCGCAACTCGAAGCCCGAGTTCGTCCTGCTCACGCCGGGCACAGTCTCGCAGGTGAGCGCGGGGGGCTACCATAGCTGCGCTCTTCGCACCGACGGCACCGTCGCGTGCTGGGGCTTGAACCGTTACGGCCAGGCGACGGCGCCAGCCGGCGTGTTCACCCAGCTGAGCGCGGGCGGGTCGCACACGTGCGGGCTCAAATCCGACGGCACGGTCGCGTGCTGGGGTGACAACTCCTCCGGCCAGGCGACGCCGCCGGCGGGCACGTTCACGCAGGTGACCGCGGGGGGGTCCCACACGTGCGCGCTCAAATCCGACGGCACGGTCGCATGCTGGGGGGCCAACGCTTCCGGCCAGGCGACGCCGCCGGCGGGCGCGTTCACCGGGGTGAGCGCGGGCGGCGTCCACACCTGCGGGCTCACGACGGACGGCACGGTCGCCTGTTGGGGCAGCAACTATTTCGGACAGGCGACGCCGCCGGCGGGCACGTTCACCCAGGTGAGCGCAGGCAGCGGCCAGACTTGCGGCGTCACGAGCGACGGCACCGTCGTCTGCTGGGGAGACAGCTCCTACGGCCAGGCAACGCCGCCAGCGGGCGCCTTCACCCAGGTGAGCGCGGGCGGTTTGCACACCTGCGGGGTTGCCTCCGACGGGACGATCGCCTGCTGGGGCAGCAACGCTTACGGGCAGGCGACCCCGCCCCCGGGCACTTTCACCCAGGTGAGCGCCGGGGGTCAGCACACCTGCGGGCTCAAGACCGACGGGAGCGTCGCCTGCTCGGGTGGCAACGGAACGGCCGGTGGCCAGGCGACGCCGCCCACACACACGTTCACCCAAGTGAGCGCGGGCGACTACCACGCTTGCGGGGTGCTCAACACCGACGGCACCGTCGCCTGCTGGGGAGACAATGGCTTTGACCAGGCCACGCCCCCTGCGGGAGCCTTCACGCAGGTGAGCGCGGGCGGTTGGCACAGCTGCGGGGTCAGAACCGACGGCACCATCGCCTGCTGGGGCTGGAACAACTACGGCGAGGCAGCCGCGCCCCCGGGCACGTTCACCCAGGTGAGCGCCGGGTATTCGCACACGTGCGGGCTCACACGCCTCGGCATGGTCGTCTGCTGGGGCTCCAACCGGTACGGCGAGGCGACGCCGCCCCCCGGCACGTTCTCCCAGGTGAGCGCAGGGGGCTGGGGCCACGTCGCCGAGATAGTCAACTACGGTGGTCAAAGCTGCGGAGTCAGGACGGACGGCAGCGTCGCGTGTTGGGGGCGCAACGATTACGGCGAGGCGACGCCGCCCGCCGGCACGTTCACCCACGTGAGCGCCGGGACGTCGCATACGTGCGGGCTCAGGACTGACGGCAGCATCGTCTGCTGGGGAGACAACACCTACGGCCAGGCAACGCCGCCCGCGGGTGCATTCACCGACGTGAGCGCCGGGGGTCTGCACACCTGCGGGCTCAAGTCCGACGGCACCGTCGCCTGCTGGGGCCGTAACGACGTCGGGCAGGCGACGCCACCGGTAGGCACGTTCACGCAACTAGACGCCGGGTACAGTTACACGTGCGCGCTGGAGCGTGACGCGAGCGCGGCCTGCTGGGGTTCCCTCGCGATCGCGCAAACCCCGAAACTTCGCCTTCAGCTGCTCCGAGCTCACCTGCAGCTTCACCAGCACGAGCAGCGACCCCGACGGCACGATCGCGTCGTACAACTGGACCTTCGGGGACGGCACGTCCTCGACGGAGCAGAGCCCGTCCCACACCTACGCGGCCGCGGGCAGCTACACCGTGGCACTGACCGTGAGCGACAATCAGGGGGCGACGGGGTCGACGTCGCAGACGGTCACCGTGACTCAGCCCGACCAGCCGCCCAGCGTGAACGCCGGGCCCGACGAGAGGGTGTTGCTCGGTCTCTTCTACACCCTGAGGGCGTCGTTCAGCGACCCGGACGACGACGGGCCGTGGTCGTACACGATCAACTGGGGCGACGGCTCGTCGTCGAGCGGGTCGACCTCGAGCACGGGCACGGGCAGCGCGACGCACAACTACGTCCTCATCGGCAGCTACACAATCCGCGTCACGGTGACGGACAGCCGCGGCGCCTCAGGCTCGGACACGAAAGTGCTCACCGTGTTCACGAGTCTGGGCGGTATCCTCTGATGCGCGGCGCGGGCGTCGCCTGCCGGGGCGCCGATTATTACGGGCAGGCGACTCCGCCCACACTGCGATCGTGCGACGCTACCGGTGACGGGTGCGAACGCTGGCTCGAGACGGTTGAACAAGAGCCCGGTCGACATTGCGGATGAGGAGACGAGACTCGTCAAACCAGGAGGCTCGCTCATGCGCGACTCGATCAGCTACCTAGGAACCCGCTTCACACTTCTCATAGCAGGCACGACGCTAGCTGCGGCTTGCGATGAACCCGTAAGTCCCGTGCACTCCACGGTTGGGGCCGCCAGTCTTTCTCAGGCGGGGGCGGACGCCGTCGGCGGCCTCGGAACGCTAGGGACAGGCAGCGCGACGCCGGGCAGCGATCGCCAGGAGTTCAACTTCGACGTGACGGCGGACTTGAGCGGCGGGCAACTGTTCTACCGGGACTGGACAGTCGTGCGGTCCGACGGCACAGTGGGAACCCTCACGGTGGACCCTGCGGACCCGGCGACCGCAATCACGGCGTACCGGGACTGGGCGAGCGCCTGCGCGGACCCGACGCATGGGGCGGAGTTCGACGGCACCGGCCGACTGGATAGGGGTGATCTGACGAGCTTCACGGTGGCCGCGTGTGACAACGGGGCAGCCGAGAGCGGGGCGGATTTCCTGCAAATGAACGTGCCGCCGCTCGGGTACAGCCACGGCGGCTCTCTATCCAGTGGCGACGTCGCGAAGTCGGGGACAGCCACCGTCATCCTTCAAGACGGCTTTGAGAGCGGCAACTTGAGCGAGTGGACGCAAGACAACCCTGGAGCCAACCGCTATAGCTTATCTACGGATCCTGCTCGGGTTAAGTCTGGTATGTACTCCCTGCAAGCGCTTTTCACCCCGACGAATACGTACGGATTGATTACCCGGTGGTTCATGCCAGGCTATGACGAAGTTTACGTCAAGTTCAGCGTGATGTTTGAGGAAAACTTCGACGAGCGCTATGGGTTGCACTTCCTTACGATGGCGGGCAACGGGATCGACGACCCATATTCCTCCTGGGGTAAGGCGGGAATCCGTCCGAACGGCACAGACTACTTTTATGCCGGTGTTGATCCTGAATTCATTAACGGGGATCCTGCCCTGAAACCACTCCACTTTTACACCTATTGGCCGGACATGACCTGCCCGCCCCTTTACCCCGACGACCCCTGCTATGGGAATCCTTTCTACCAGACCTCACCCAAGATCCCGCTGGTCGGCGGACAGTGGCAGGAGGTCGTATTCCATATCAAGCTGAACACCCCTGGCCAATACGACGGCAGCCAAACCCTTTGGATCAATGGTGTCAAGAAGATCGATGTCCAGAACATGCGGTGGCGAACCACCACGGATTTGAGGCTCAATGAAATCCGTTTTGACAACTATATGTCCCAGGGTCCCACGACCGAGTATCTCTGGGTGGATGAGGTGACGGTTTGGAGGCCACGAGGCGTCTGTTGCTGAGCGACCCGCCCTCACCTCCCAGGTAAAGCGCCGGCCCGGGCCTCGGTCGCCGAAGCACCTGACCGAGCCCTGGCAGCCTAAGCCAGCACGGAAACCGGCGAAGGAGCACCGAGGCCGTTGGCCTCGATTGCCTCGTGCCGCATCAGCGCGTCCGCGAAAAACTTGGTCGCCCAGCTCAGCACTTCGTAGGCCCCGTACTCGCCACCCACCGGCCACGCGCCTTTGATCCCGCCCCGCAATCCTAGTGCACTAGCGCGCCGGTTTTGCGTCCGCTTGAGGAATCGCAACACGGCGGGCACGGGCTCGAGCCACTGCGCGTCGCCCGTAATTGCGGCGAGGCGCATCCAGTTGTTCGCCATCTGGGCCTGGCCCGTGAGACACGACCAGCGCACGGCCGGAGACCAGTCGGAGCGGTAGCGACCGGGCATCCAGCCGTCCGTCCGGACGGTCGCAGCCAGGGCGCGCGCTGCGCGCTCGGCAGCGCCGATCAGACGCGAGTCGCCGAGCACCCGTCCACCCTCCAGGAATCCCCGGATGGCGTATGCGAGCGTGTGCAGCAGGGGCTGCGCGGGATCGGTGAGGCAGCAGGAAGGCAGCCAGCCGTTCGGGGCCTGCAGCGCGGCGGCAGCGCGCAGACTGCGCGCGGCGGCATCGGTGAAGCCGCCGTCATCCAGTCGAGCTCCCACCTCGGCGAGCGCCCAGGCAGTGCGCGTGTTGTATAACGTCGCGTCCGCGCGGGCGAAGCGCGAGTTCCCCCTGCGCCAATGCCCATCGGCGTCGAGCGTCGCCACCAAGTAGCAGGCGGCGCGGCGGGCGGCGTCCGCGAAGATCCCCTGCCCCGTCTCCTCGAAGGCGGCGAGCCAGCCGAGCAGCACCTGTCCGGTATTGAACACAGCGGGGGATTCCGGCGCGCCGATCACGCCCCCCTGGACCGCGCCCGTCGGCAGCTGAATCT
>VBIU01000218.1:9277-10909 GCA_005880945.1 Chloroflexota bacterium
TGGGAATAGGGGTGCCATGCGAGGCTGTAGGAGCGCGAGATACCGCCGTCCGGCGTCGCGTCATGGGCTCGCACTAGCCACGCGATCGCGGCCACCAGGTGGGGCTCGTGCTCCGGGTCGGCGGGATGGCCGCCAAGCCACTCGCGCGATCTCTCCACAAGAGCCGTCGGATTGAGGAGCGGATGAGCGCGGATCCTGCGCCGCTGACCCTCAACCGAGGCTAGGAGGCGCGCGACTAGCGACGGCTGTAATCCCGGATGCGGGGACGTCATTGAACGCGTCATTGAACCCGAGAGCGCTGGACGCATCGATCAGGTAGCAAGCCTTGTACCCTGGCGCAACGCTTACCCGTCCGCGAGGGTCGCGTCGAGGCTATGCAGCACGGGCTGTTGCCCGGGCGCAACAATCCGGGTTTCACCTTCGCGAAATGCCAGGCGCGCGGCGCGGCGTCCCGAGGCAACCCGGACGCGCTCCATGGCACCGACCATGCACTAGCCTCGGTCCGGCGAGGGGCACCAAAACCTACGCAACACGGTCATTCCGACGTCCACTGGAGCCTATCGCCCTTGGTCGTTCCGTCGGTCGCGAGAAGAGCAGAGAGGAGCACGTGACCATGAATAACAGCTCGGACGCTGTGCCTGACGTGAGTCTCGAAGTGTTCTCGACCTGCGCGCAGTCCAGCGACGGAGACCGAGAGACCTACGTCCGGAGGGTGGCCGATGTCGCGCGCTGGAGCGAGCAGGCCGGGTGCAAGGGCATTCTCGTCTATTCCGACAATCGCCTCGTCGATCCGTGGCTGGTGTCGCACATCATCATCCAGAGCACGACGCGCCTGTGTCCGCTCGTCGCCGTTCAGCCGATCTACATGCACCCGTACGCCGTCGCGAAGATGGCGGCGTCCTTCGGTCATCTGTACGGGCGACGCATCTATCTGAACATGGTGGCGGGTGGATTCAAGAATGACCTGGTCGCGCTGAATGACCCGACCCCACACGATAAGCGCTACGATCGCCTGATCGAGTACACTCTGATTATCCGCGAGCTCCTGAACGGGACCTCCGCCTTGTCTTATGATGGCGAGTTCTATCAGGTCAAGAATCTCAAGCTGACGCCGTCGCTCCCGAGCCACTTGTTTCCCGGCATCTTCGTGTCCGGGTCATCGGACGCCGGGCTGGCCGCCGCGAAGGCCATCGGCGCGACGGCGGTCAAGTATCCCAAGGCGCCCGGCGAGGAGGTCGCTCCGGACGAGGGGGTGGGCGCGGGCGTGCGGGTCGGGATCATCGCCCGTGAGGACGGCGACGAGGCATGGAAGACGGCCCGCGAGCGGTTCCCCGAAGACCGCAAGGGACAGCTGACGCACCAGCTGGCCATGAAGGTGTCGGACTCGGCCTGGCACAAGCAGCTCTCCGAGCTGGCTGCCGCCACGGCCTCGGCCGAGAGTCCCTACTGGCTCGTCCCCTTCCAGAACTACAAGACCATGTGCCCATACCTCGTGGGGAGCTATGAGCGAGTGGGAGAGGAGTTGGCTCGCTACCTCGGGCTCGGGTACCGGTCGTTTATCCTCGACATTCCTCCCGCCGAGGACGAGTTGCACCACGCAACCCAGGCCTTCCAGCGGGCCGTGGATCTGGT
>VBIU01000226.1 GCA_005880945.1 Chloroflexota bacterium
ACCATGAGGGCCAAGTTCGTGGCGTTCGCGGTGTTAGCGACTCTTGTATCAACCGTCGCGATGACCGTGATGCTGTACGGACGGATCCGTCGCTCGGTGGGCGATCGCGCCGGCACCGAGTTGCGCGGCGTGACGTCGGACGTGGCGCGCGAAGTAGGCGTGTGGCTCGATCAGCGCTTGTATGACTTGCGGCTGCGGGCGAGCCCTTACGTCGTTTCAGACAATCTGGCCCGGGCGTCGGGGCGTGGCGGGCAGCAGGCCATCGATCGTCTGCGCGATTACCTCGCCTCGGTTCGGCAGAACCTCCCAGCTCACGATGGCCTCGCGATCAGCGGAAAAGACGGGCAGCTGCTGACGAGTAGCGGCAGCCGGACGGGCTTGCGACTCACGCCCGACCGCATGAACACCTTGCGGACGCGCGACGCGCTCGTGGGCGAGCCGTTCTGGGACGCGGGGCTGGGCAAAGCGGCGGTGCAGCTCGTGGTGCCGATCCGCAAGGATGACGGGTTATTCCTGGGCGCGCTCGTCGCGAAGGTGAATTTGGACAGCGTCAGGAGCATGCTGGAGCAGCTGGCCGGAGACGGGTCGCGCGTCGCCTACATCATCACGGAGCAAGGTCGCGTTGTGATCAGCTCGGCGGGCAACTCTGCCGACGTCATGAAGACCACCTTGCCGGAAGCAGCCACGAGAGAATTGACCGAACGTGAAGGCCAGACCGTCGCCGAAACGCGTGCCGGCAGACGTGAGGTCATGGCGGTGCTGCGACGTATTCCCCAATTGCGCTGGGCAGCCGTTGCTGAAATGCCGCGAGCCGCAGCCACGCGCGAAGCCGGCGCGCTGTGGCTCAAGACCGTGTTCCTTCTTATCGTGCTGCTCGGTGGCGTCGGGCTGTTGGCGTCAATCGTGGGTCTGTACATCACTCGACCTCTCGCGCGCCTCACCGAAGCCGCCGCACGCGTGTCGGCCGGCGACCTCTCGGTCGAGCTTCCGACGGGGGGTGAAGGAGAGGTGGGGTATTTGACGCGGGCGTTCAATACCGTGGTGTCGCGGCTGCGCGAGCGGGACAACCAAAGCGAGTTGGAGAAGCTGTCGCTGACCGATTCCCTGACCGGGCTCTACAACCGCCGCCACCTGATGGGCACGCTCGCCAGCGAAGTGCAGCGGTCACGACGGCTGCGGCGCGCGTTCTCGGTGGTGCTGGCGGATGTGGACCATTTCAAGCAATACAACGACACCCACGGACACCTCGCGGGTGATGGCGCCCTGGTGAAGATCGCCGAGGTCTTCCGCAGAACGACGCGGGCGGTGGACTGTGTCGCGCGTTACGGTGGCGAAGAGTTCGTGGTGATGTTGCTCGAGGCGAACCTGGCGACGGCCGCGCTCGTCGCCGAGCGCATCCGCGCCCGCGTGGCGGCGCAGGACCTCGGCCCGGGGTCGCTGACCGTGAGCATTGGACTGGCCGAGTATCCTGACGGCGGCGAGACGCCGGAGGAGCTGATTGCCTCCGCGGATGCGGCCATGTATAAGGCGAAGAGCGCGGGCCGGAACCAAGTGGTGGTTGCGGGGACCGCCGCGCAGCCCCCGCAAGAGCGGAAGGACGCGACGCAAACGCGAAGCGTGAAGTAGCAGGGATCTCGAAGGAATTTGGCAAGTCGGACCCCACGATCGCCCTCTCGATTACGCTCACCTTCATCTTCCGACGCTTTCGCTGGACGTGGTCAGCGCGCCCTCGTTGCCATGTACAGATCCACGCCGCCGCTGCCGCCGGGACGATCGGATGCGAACAGGAGGATCCGCCCATCGGCCGACAGGCTTGGCTGCACGTCGTTGAACTCGGTGTTAACCGGCGCCCCAAGGTTGATAGGCGTAGTCCACGGTGCTCCGAACGCTCGACGGGTCGAGACCCAGATGTCTTGCGATCCACCGGCGCTGCCGGCGCGATTCGATGAAAGGAACAGTTCGCGCCCGTCAAAGCGGATGGTTGGTCGCAGGTCGTTGCCCTCGCTGCTGAGCTCTGGCACAAGAACGGCAGGACCGAACGCGCCATCGGGACCGATCACACTGAGATAGATATGCAGAGGATGATCGGGACCGGGATCGGCACGATCACTCGCGACGTAGAGCTCGGGAAGCCGAAGCGTAACGCCTCCCTCAAATCCGGGGCTGTTTACTTGGGGACCGAGGTTCACCGGCGCCTCCCAGGCGAAGTCATCGTTGGGATCGGAGCGCCACGACACCCAAATGTCGGTCGTCCCCGAGGCACCTGGGCGACCGCTCCCGAAGTAGAGTCGATGCCCGTCGCGTGAGATATGCGGTGCAGCTTCGCGCCCGGATGTGTTGATGACGGCACCGAGGTTCACGGGCGGGCCCCAGGGCTGGTCGGGGCCGGAACGGCGCGACACGTAGAGGTCGGTCGCGCCGAAGCCACCAGGCCGGTTGGACGAGAAGTAGAGGCTGAGCCCCTCCGGCGACAGCTCAGGCGTGAAGTCAGTGAATGCCGAGTTGACGACCGGCCCGAGGTTGATCGGAGCCGACCAGTTCGAGAAATGGTCGGCGCCTGCGGAAACCTCATCGGTGAGCAGCGGACCTTGGGGCAGGAACGCATCGGTCCTTGCTTCACAGCCGCCCATCAGCGTGCAGGCGACGCCGCAGACTAGCAGGCGGATCACCTTCATAGTACCTCCTCACATGTGTGGGTTGAGCCGTCGGCACCATCATTGAGACGCCGGCGTGTCGCCAGTAGGTTAGGCGGCACGGGTGATCCGGCGATGATCCAACGGTGATCCGGCCACGTCCATGATCCAGTTCTCGACGCTTGGGTGCCTTCGTCTGACTGGCGGCGACGCTGATCGGCTCGCCGGACTCCTCGCGCAGCCGAAGCGGATTGCGCTGCTCGCCTACCTCGCGCTCGCTCGGCCGCGTGGCTTCCACAGCAGGGACACAATTCGCCCGCTGTTCTGGCCGGAGCTGGATGGCCGCCACGCGCGCTGGGCCCTCAACCAATCGATCCGATATCTGCGCCGAGCGCTGGGACGCGCCGCCGTGTTGAGCCGGGG
>VBIU01000227.1 GCA_005880945.1 Chloroflexota bacterium
CCTCAACTGGAGCCGGACGCCCGAGGGGGTCGTCTGGCTGCTCGAGCACGGCGCCGATCCCAACGCCGTGTTCGCCGAGAACGGTGAGACGCCACTGCATGTGGTGGCGCGAGCGTGGGATGTGCCGCTGGCCGAGGCGATGGTGGCTCGTGGGGCGGACATCGAGCGCAAGCGCGCCGATGGGCGGACGCCCTACGCGGTCGCCGAGCTGAACGGCAATCGCGCGGTGGCGGACTGGCTGCGCGCCCACGGCGCGTCGCCGGACCTGCCGGAGGTTGATCGGCTCGTCGCGGCGTGCAGTCGCGGCGATCGCGCGGCGGCGGAGGCGCTACTCGCCAAAAATCCCGGCTTGCGCAATGAGATCACTGACGACCACTACATCGCGTTGCACCAGGCGGCCGAGCGTGACGACGTCCGGGCGCTCGAAGCGATGCTGGCGTGTGGCTTCGACCCGAACCGCCCCGATGCGGGGATCGGCAAGACGGCGCTGCATTCCGCTGCGATGGAGGGATGGCCCGACGCGGTGCGGGTCCTGCTCGCGCACGGCGCGTCGGTGCACGTGCGCGATCGGGAGTTCAAGGGGCAGCCCTTGATCTGGGCGGCGGAGGGATCGCGCCAGGGGCGCGAGGGGCGGGACTTCGCTGCCGTGGGAAAACTGCTGCTCGACGCCGGCTCGCCGGTGGAGTGGGAGACTGGTGACGAGCCGGCGGAGGGGATTCTCGAGATCGTCGCGGCGTGGCGGCGCGGGAGCGCAGTTTGACGGCAAGCGATTATTTGACTAAAGTCAAGCAATGCGCGCCGACCAGATCGCCCAGGTCCGGCAGTTCAACCGCCTCGTCACCCAGCGGGTCGGCGCGCTCGACGATCATTTCCTGGGCCGCGGCCGCCCCCTTGGTGCCTCGCGGCTCTTGTTCGAGATCGGGGAGCGCGGCGCGGATCTGCGCGAGCTGCGCCGCCGGCTTGGGCTAGACGCCGGATATGTCAGCCGTCTTATCAAAGCTCTTATTAAGGAAGGGTTGATCCGGCTCGCGCCGGGCCCGGGCGATCAGCGCGTGCGCACAGCACGGCTGACCGCGCGCGGCCGGCGCGAGATGCGCGAGCTGGACGATAGGTCCGATCGCCTAGCCGCAGGTCTGCTCAGCGCCGTGTCACCCACGCAACGCGACCGGCTCGTGGCCGCGATGGCTGAGGTGCATCGCCTGCTTCGGGCGGCGGGGCTCGTGATCGAGCGGGTCGATCCGGCCACCCCCGCCGCACGTTGGTGTGTCGCGCAGTATTTCACCGAGCTCGATCGACGGTTCCCTACGGGGTTCGATCCCGCCGCAAGCCTTCCCGCCGACGATCGCGACCTGATGCCGCCCCGTGGCGCATTTCTGCTCGCTGCGATCGACGGCAAGACCGTCGCCGGTGGTTGTGTGAAAACGACGGCTCCACGCGTGGGCTCTCTGAAGCGCATGTGGGTCGCGGAGTCCGCGCGCGGGCTCGGGATTGGGCGGCGGATGTTGGAGGCGCTCGAGGATCAAGCACGCGCGCTGGGAATCACCACGGTACGGCTCGAGACGAACAAGACACTGCAGGAGGCGATCGCGTTATATCGCAGCGCGGGCTATCGGGACGTGGCGGCGTTCAACGCGGACCCGTACGCCACGCATTGGTTCGAAAAGCGACTCGGACGAGCGCGTGAGCCCCACCGCTAGTGTGAGGAGTCTGGCGTGGTGCCGGGACTGTGGCTGCAGCCGAGTGATGCTGCCGGTTGCGGTATGACATCAGCGCCCGGGCGATGAGCTTCACGGACGAACGCATCACGCCTTTGTAGGTGCTAGCCAGGTGCCAGCCGTCTCCATAGGCCCTGACCCATGCGCCTCATGACATGCGCGAGCAGCTGAGCGCGGCTCTGGACGCGGAAGCGACGATAGAGAGCCGTCACGTACTGATGGGTCGTGGCGTGGCTCAGGTTGAGGCGCGCGGCGACCTGCTTCTCGCTGTCCCCCTCCAGCAGACAGCCGAGCGTCTGGCGGAGCCGCAGGGAGAGTCTCTCTGGACTCGGCTCCAGCACGCTGACCAGCGATCGGCCGATCAAGGGACCGAGCTCCCCGTGAAAGAAGTTCAGCAACTGCCGCTCGCGTGGTGAGAAGTCCCGCTCACCCGAAGCGCGGACCAGTACGATCGCGCTGATGGCACCGTCGTCCGAGGTTTGGTGGACCGATGTGAGCTGATGATCGATGTGTGCGGGTCGGTAGTAATCGTTCCAGCAGACCGACCCGTACCATGCCGTGTTGGAGACGAGTTGCCGTCGGGTGTAGGTGACGAGTCGGTCGGGAACGTGCTGTAACGCGCGAAAGACGGGATCGCCAGCGGGGCCCAGCTCGCGATGGTAAGCCCGGTAAAGCTCGCGGGCGTGCGAATCAAGGCCGACCTCGAAGGCGGAGATGACCACGACCGCGCGACGTGGCCGGGGCCATTGCCCTTCGCCACCGGTCGCTACCGGGGCTCCAAGCAGCCCGCACAATCCCTCCAGCATCCGCGGACACCAGAGGGCCGGGTCGCTCCCCAAGTCCCGGCACTCGCCGATTAGTCGATAGGCGTCCCGCACATCCTGCAGGCGCAGCAGGTCCGACTTTGCCACCGCCGCATTCCTCTGTTTAGGGGAATTGCCGCAGATCCAAGCCCGTGGCTACTCTGGATTCCCCTTTGCGGGCTCGCGGCCAACGTATGCCCGGTCGTCGCTAGGTGTCAAGGCGAATTCTTCTTGCGATCCACCATCTGACGGAGGCAGGCACCATGTTCAAGCGTATACTCCTGCTCGGCCCAGCCGTGCTCCTTGCCGCGGCCTGCGGCGTCGACCGCCCCCACCCAACCGACGCAGCCGTGGCTTCCACCGCGACAGTGGCGTTCAGCGCCGTAAAGTTCTGGGAGGCCGGCGCAACGGTAAGGTGGAACGAGCTGGCGACCGACCTGGCAGTGGCAGCGCCAGCGCCCGGGATCAACGCGACGCGCCTGTACGCGTATCTCGCGCTCGCTCAGTTCCGCGCTGCCGAGGCGGCACAGGCAGC
>VBIU01000088.1 GCA_005880945.1 Chloroflexota bacterium
TGAGTGGGAACGGGTCTGGATCTTGCAGGTGGTGCCCTTACCGGACGTTGATGACCGGAAGCTGTCGGAAGGATTGGATGGAAGTGCGAGCCGCCACCTGTGACGCGATGCCGGTGAACGCCTGGGCGCCGGCCGATTCGGGTCGCGAGATGACCACCGGCGTGCCGGAGTCGGCGTCTTCGCGGATGCCTTCTTCGAGAGGGATGGCGCCGAGGAACGGCACCCCGAGGCGTTTTGCGGCGGCTTCCGCTCCCCCGTGGCTGAAGATCTCGTGCCGGTGGCCGCAGCTCGGGCAGACGTACCAGCTCATGTTTTCGATCAAGCCCAACGGCGTGACGTTGAGCTTTCTGAACATCTGGAGGGCCTTGACGGCGATATCGGTCGCGACATCCTGCGGGGTGCAGACGATCGCCACCCCTGTCAGAGGGATCGCCTGCGCCAGGGTCAGCGAGGCATCGCCCGTGCCGGGCGGCAGGTCGATGACCAGGTAGTCAAGGCGGCCCCAATCGACCTGGACCATCATGGCCTCGATCGCCTTTCCCACCATCGGTCCTCGGTAGATGGTCGGCTGCTCACCCGGGTAGATCAGGCCGAACGACATCACCTTCAGGCCGTGCGCCTCGACCGGCTGCAGCATGCCGTTGACCTGTTCCGGAACCGTCCTCGAGCCGACCATGGCCGGGACCGATGGGCCGTAGATGTCGGCGTCGAGGAGGCCGACCTCGGCGCCCGCCTTGCGCAGAGCTGCCGCCAGGTTCACCGCCACCGTGGATTTGCCGACGCCGCCCTTGCCCGAGGCAACCGCGATGGTCTGCTTGACGCCCGGCAGGATCTCAGACGGCTTCGGCCGCATGAAAGCGGGCCGGACGTTGGCGGTCATCCGGACGTCGACGGCGGTCACTCCCGGAATGTCGCCGACGAGGTCCTGCGCTTGCGACTTGAAGCGGTCGCGAACGGGGCACGCTGGTGTCGTCAGCTCGAACGTGAAGCTCACCTTGCCCTCCGCGTCGACCTCGAGCTCCTTGATCATGCCGAGGCTCACGACGTCGCGGCCTAGGTCTGGATCCTGGATGTGGGCAAGCACCCCGAGCACCTGCTCGCGACTGGGAACGGCCATCGCCAAGGCATGTTACCGGTCACCGAGACCAAACCTCGCAAGCGGCAAAGAGTCCGCCGTCAAAGCAGGGCATGGCTGTCGCGGGCCCTCCCTCCACCATGGTGCCTGTTAATTTCGTGGGATGAGCCAGGCGAGCCTGCGCGCCCATCAGGCTGCATGCCGCGCGTGCCGTGCCTGCGTCGATGACGGCATCATCCCTGAGGCCAACCCAACCTTCGAAGGTGAGTGGGGGGCGCCATTCCTTCTTGTCGGCCAGGCCCCAGGCCCATCCGAGAGGGAGTCACGACGTCCTTTCTCGGGTCGCGCGGGAAAGGAGCTCGACCGCTGGATGCTGCGCGCCGGATTCGACAGTCCCGAGGAGTTCCGCAGGCTGACCTACATCGCCGCCCTGATGCGCTGCTTTCCGGGAAGGAACGCCGCCGGCACAGGCGACCTTCGGCCGCCCCCCGCTGCTGTCGCCAACTGCGCCCACTGGCTCGATGCCGAGCTCCGCATCCTCAAGCCCAGGGTGTTGATCCCGGTCGGACAGATGGCGATCAACCGCTTCCTGGGTGCAGCCCCGCTGGAACATCGCATCGGCAACCGGTTCGGCGACCGCCCGGTCATCGTCCCGCTCCCACACCCCTCGGGACAGAGCCGCTGGCTGAATGAGCCCGCCAACCGAGAACGCCTGGGCGCCGCCCTGGCCCACATCGCCGACCTCCGCGCGAATCGAACGCAGGAGCTAGCCTGAGCGCGGCGCCGTCGGATATCAGAGGAGAACACACGTGAAGTACTTGCTTCTTTATTACGGCGGCGGCATGCCTGAAGGCGCCGCCGCCCAGGCCCGCGTGCTCAAGCAGTGGGAGACGTGGTTCGGAAAAGTTGGTCCGAACATGGTGGACGGCGGCAATCCCATGTCCGGAGCGGTAAACAAGATCCGCGCCGACGGCAGCATCGCCAAGGGGCCGATCGGCAAACGGGCCACCGGCTACAGCATCATCGAAGCCCCGTCCCTCGACAAGGCGACCAAGGTGGCCAAGGGTTGCCCGATCCTCAGGAGCGGCGGAGATATCGCGGTCTACGAAACCTTCAACGCGATGTAGCTCGGCTCCACCGAAACATTGCCATCCTTTTTTGTTGAGCGCGACGGTGCGCGGGCAGTCATCCTCGGCGACGACGCCCGCCACCTCGCACGCTCTCTGCGCGCCAGGGTGGGGGAGGAGATCGAGGTCGTCGACCCCGCCGGCCTGATGCTGACCGTGCGTCTCGATAGCGTGTCTCCCGATCGGGTCGAGGGCACTGTGGTGGCCGAACGCGAGCACCATCCCGAGCCCGTGGCTCGAATCACTATCGGCATCGCACATCTTCCCGCGGCCGCACTGGAGCTGGTCTTGTCACGCTGCACGGAAGCCGGCGCTTTCGGTTTCCACATCGTCCAGGCGGACAGGAGCGTGGCGCGAGGGTCCAAGCCAGAGCGTTGGCGAACCATCTGCCGGGAGGCGGCTATGCTCGCCGGCCGCACCGCCATCCCCGAGGTCGCCGGACCCTCATCCCTCGAAGAGGTCGTTTCGCTGAGCGAGCACCCCGTGATGCTCAGCCGCAACGCACGGGTGCGGCTCGCGACGATGAAAGAGCCCCGAGACATCACCCTCCTGATCGGCCCGGAAGGGGGCTGGTCGGAGCGCGAAGAGGGCCTGGCCCCGCTCAAGGCGAGCCTCGGGCCGCGCAACCTCCGGGCGGACACCGCGGCGCTCGTCGGGCTGGCGACAGTCCTGTCGCTGCACGATTGAACGCGAGTCAAAACTCCGCTTCCCACTGACGCTTCGGTTTGAGATAAGATTGCGCATGGGATGGTGGAGCAGATGGTGGCTCGCGACCTTTTAGAGTCAAGCTGCCCGGTCTCGGTCGACCTGGCAGTGTTCACTCTCGCCGGCCGGGAGCTCAGCGTTCTCCTCCGCCGCCGCACCGAGCCGCCGTATCCAGGCTTCTGGGCGTTGCCAGGCGAGCTGCGGTGCCCCGGCACCTCGCTCGACGCGCAGGCGCGGGCGCTCCAGGCGGGCCTCACCGGCATCGAAGGCGGGTGGATCGAGCAGCTGAAGACGTTTCACCGGCCCCAGCAGCTCGACGCCGCCGGCCATGTCGTGGTGCCCGGTCGCGACCCGCGCGGCGACGTTCTCAGCGTCGCGTACATCGCGATCGTCCCCACCGCGCTGGCCGAAGACTGCGCCGGCGTCACGAACGGCGTGGAGCAGGACTGGCAGCCGGTGCGGAGGCTCCCCGTCGAGATGGCTTTCGACCACCGCGAGGTCGTCGATTACGCGGTGCGGCGCCTGCGCAGCAAGGTCGGTTACTCGTCAGTCGGCTTCCAGCTGCTGCCATCCGAGTTCACGATCTCCGAGCTCCAGCACGTCTACGAGGCAGTGCTTGGCCTCTCGATCAACCGGGGCAACTTCTGGCGCCGGGTCGTCGACCGCGGCGTCATCGAGCCGACAGGCAAGGAACGCAGCGTCCGCGGCAAGCGGGCGTACCTGTTCCGCTTCACCCAGCAGGCCTTCGGTCTGCGCGAGGAGCCCGATGGTTTCATTGAAGCCTGACCTCCGCGACATGGTCGCAAGGGCACTGCTCGAGGACCTCGGCGGTGAGCTGCGTGACACCGACGTCACCACGCGGCTCGTTGTCGAGGCGGACCTGATGGGCGAAGCGAAAATCATCGCCCGCGCCAGCGGCGTGCTCAGCGGCGGCGACGCCGCCGGGTGCGTCTTCGAGATCGTCTCACGCGCCAAATGCGACTACCTCGCGCTGCTGCCCGACGGCGCTCGACTTGAGGCAGAAGACGAAGTCGCGAAGGTTGTCGGTCCGCTCGGTTCCCTGCTCACGGGCGAGCGCACCGCTCTCAACTTTCTGCAGCGCCTTTCCGGCATCGCGACGCTCACGCGTCGGTACGCGGATGCGCTGGCGCCGTTTCCGAAGGTGACCCTGCTCGACACTCGCAAAACCACCCCCGGGCTGCGCTCACTCGAGCGTGCCGCGGTTCGCGCGGGAGGAGGGCACAACCATCGCGCGGGGCTGTGGGACGCAATCCTCATCAAGGACAACCATGTCGCCGCGGCCGGCGGCGTGGGCGAGGCGGTGAAACGGGCGCGCAAAGGGACGATGCCGATCGAGGTGGAGGTTGAAACGCTCGAGCAGCTCGCGGAAGCCCTCGACAGCGGTGCCGAGATCGTGCTCCTCGACAACATGTCCAGCGATCTCATGCGCAAGGCCGTTGAAATCACAGCGGGTCGAGCGAAGTTGGAAGCGTCAGGTGGCATGACATTGGAAGGCGCGGTCGCTGCGGCGCGGGCGGGGGTCGATCGGATCTCAGTCGGAGCGCTGACGCATTCGGCTCCGGCGCTGGATCTGAGCCTGGAGGTGACCAGAACATGGCGGTAGAGCAGATCTCCCTGGAGGCGGATGCCGCCGAGTACGCGCGGCGCCATGTGCCACGTGACATCGCCGGCATGAGTGCGGAGATTCGCGAGCTTGCGCAAAAGCGCAACGCCGTGATCCTTGCGCACAACTACCAGGTGCCCGAGGTCCAGGACGTGGCCGACTATGTCGGCGACTCGCTGGGCCTTTCTCGACAAGCGGCCGCGACCGCCTCGGACCTCATCGTGTTCTGTGGCGTTCACTTCATGGCCGAGACGGCTGTGATCCTCAGCCCGAAGAAGCGCGTCCTGATCCCCGACCTCGCCGCCGGCTGCTCGCTGGCCGCAACCATCGATGCCGATCAGCTGGCCGCCTGGAAGTCGCAATACCCCGGCGCGGTCGTCGTTTCGTACGTCAACACCACCGCCGAGGTCAAAGCCCTCAGTGACTACTGCTGCACCTCAGGCAACGCGGAACGCGTCATCCGCGCAATCCCCGAGGACAAAGAGATCCTGTTCCTGCCCGACATGTTCCTGGGCACCTACCTGGAGAAGGTCACCGGCCGCAAGATGCATGTCTGGCCTGGCGAGTGCCACGTGCATGCCGGGATCAGGCCGGCGGACATCGATCGCGCCCGCGCGGAGCACGGCGACGCCGACCTGCTGGTTCACCCCGAGTGCGGCTGCGCCAGCCAGTGCATGTACTTCAAGGCGAGCGGGGACATCGACGCCGACCGCACGCACATCCTCAGCACCGAGGGCATGGTGCGGCACGCCCAGCAGCACCCGACCCGGAGCTTCGTGGTCGCGACCGAGCTGGGGATAATGCACCGCCTGGCCAAGGAGGCGCCACAGGGCCGCTTCTACGCCGCCAGCGAGCGCGCCATCTGCCGCTACATGAAGAAGATCACGCTGGAGAAGCTGCTGACCTCGCTGCGCGACGACGTGTTCGAGGTCACTGTTCCCGAGGACGTGGCCGATCGGGCTCGGGGCGCCATCCAGAGGATGGTCGACCTGTGAAGACCGATGTGCTAGTCATCGGCGACGGGCTCGCCGGTTCGGCAGCGGCGCTCGAAGCAGCGCGACTCGGCGCACGCGTGGCGCTCGTCTCGGCGGGACCCGCATCGTCTGAGCGAGCGCAGGGCGGTATCGCCGCTGCGGTGCTGCCGGAGGACTCGCCGCGCCTGCACGCACTCGACACCCTCGCCGCCGGGGCTGGGCTGTGCGACCCGGACGCCGTTGCGATGCTGACCTCGGCCGGCCCGGAGACAGTCCGATGGCTGCAATCGCTCGGGGTCCGCTTCGACGGCGGCGCTGCGCGGGAGGCGGCGCACTCGCTGCCTCGCGTCCTTCATCTTGGCGGTGACCAGAGCGGCCACACGCTGATGGCTTTCGTGCACGCGGCCATCGAGCGTGAGCCGAACATCTCGCGGTACACGGCGAGGCTCCACGCCTTGCTTGGCGATGGCGTTTGCGTGGGTGCCGTGTTCTCGGGCGGTCTGACCGTCCTCGCGGGCGCCACCATCCTCGCCACCGGCGGCTATGCCGGCCTGTACGAGCGAACCACCAACAGCCGTCTCAGCAACGGCAAGGGCATCCTGGAAGCCGCTCGGGCGGGAGCGCGCGTGGCCGACCTCGAGTTCGTCCAGTTCCATCCGACAGTCTTCGCGGGCGGGCATCCATTTCTCATCACTGAGGCCCTGCGCGGCGCCGGCGCGTTCGTGGTCGACGCAGCGGGTGAGCGCTTCATCGATGAGCTGCTGCCGCGCGACCAGGTGGCCCTGGCGCTCGCCAGGCACAGGGGACCCGCTTACATCTCTGCCACGCACATGGATCCGGAGCTGCTGCGCACCAGCTTTCCGAACTTCCTGCGCAACTGCCGCCACGCCGGGATCGACCCGCTTCGTGAGCTGGTGCCCATCATGCCCGCCGCTCACTACACGATGGGCGGCGTGGCCACAGACCTCGACGGGCGTTCGTCGGTGGAGGGTCTCTTCGCCGCCGGCGAATGTGCGCGAACTGGCGTGCACGGGGCCAACCGCCTGGCCAGCAACTCGTTGCTGGAGGCAGCCGCCTTCGGCCGTCGCGCGGCCGCCGCTGCCGCGTCCGCGGCTCCGGTCGATGGCTCGCCAAGCAGCCACACCCACGTCTGGCGCCGACAGGACATGAGCCTCGTCGATGTGCGACGCATCCTGGACTCGGCTGCCGGCGTGCTCCGCACCGGGGCTGGTCTCGAGCGCGCGTTACGACTCCTTCGGTCGGGAGCAAGCTCGGCCGCGGCCGCGGATGCCGCCGAGCTGGCCTCCATGATCTGTGCGGCGGCGCTCGCCCGACCCGTCAGCCTGGGCGCGCACCAAAGGCTCGACCGACCGGCGCCGATCGCCGTCTAGCGCTTCAGGGCCTGGTAGGTCCTGACCTCGCCGACGATGGCGATGACCGAACCCACCAGGAAGCCGATCACGCCTAACCCCAGGAGACCGGCGCCGAGCGCGGGGGAGCTGGGGGCGATGCCAAGACCGGCCACTGCGACGCCGATATCGCCGATGAGCACCGCGTAGACCCTGAAGCCGGTGCGCGATGCCGCGAAGCCTGGAGCGAGCTCGCCGAGGGATCGAGATGTCACCCGGCCGATGACGGCGTCAGCCGCGCCGCCCACGTTGAAGAGGAGGACGAGCCCGACGACCCACAACAGAACACCGATCGCAATCACCACGGTTCGCTACGCATGGTCGCACGGCTGCTGACCCTACGATTCAGTGCGTGTCCACCGTCAGCCAGGAGCGTGTGCGGAACTTCTGCATCATCGCCCACATCGATCACGGGAAATCCACGCTCGCCGACCGGCTGCTCGAATTCACCAACTCGATCAGCCAGCGCGAGATGCAGGACCAGGTCCTCGACACCATGGACCTGGAGCGCGAACGCGGCATCACGATCAAGCTGCAGGCGGTCCGCATGACTTACCCGGCCCGCGACGGACAGACCTACGAGCTGAACCTGATCGACACTCCGGGCCACGTCGACTTCGCATACGAGGTCTCACGTTCCCTGGCCGCCTGCGAAGGCGCGATCCTCGTCGTCGACGCGGCGCAGGGGATCGAGGCGCAGACGCTCGCCAACCTGTACCAGGCGGTCGAGGCCGGCCTCACGCTGGTTCCGGTTGTCAACAAGATCGACCTCGACGCCGCCCAGCCCGAGATGGTGGCCGAAGAAATTTCCGACGTGACCGGGATTCCGCGCGACGAGGTCATCTTCGCGTCTGCCAAGCAGGGCATCGGGACCCAGGACATCCTCGAGGCAGTGATCCGCAAGGTGCCACCTCCTCGAGGCGACCCGAGGGCGCCGCTCCGTGCGCTGATCTTCGACTCTCATTACGACACGTACCGGGGCGTGATCACCTACGTCCGCGTCGTCGACGGGCAGATCATCCCTCGCACGAAGATCCGGATGATGAACACCGGCAAGGTCCACGAGGTCGATGAGGTCGGATGGTTTTCGCCGCGCCCCAGGCCCGCGGAGAAGTTGAGCGCCGGTGAGGTCGGGTACGTCACGGCGGCGATCAAGAACGTAATCGACGCGAGGGTCGGCGACACGATCACCACCGCGGAAAACGGAGCAGCGACCGCATTGCCCGGCTACCGCCAGGTGAAGCCGATGGTCTTCGCCGGCCTCTTTCCGACGGACTCCGACCGCTTCGGTGATCTCAAGGAGGCCCTCGAGAAGCTGCAGCTCAACGACGGGGCGCTGTCCTTCGAACCCGAGAACTCGGCGGCCCTCGGCTTCGGTTTCCGCTGCGGCTTCCTTGGCCTTCTGCACCTCGAGATCGTCCAGGAGCGGCTGGAGCGCGAGTTCGAGCTCGACCTCATCACGACAGCGCCGACCGTCGAATACCAGGTCAAGCTCAAGCGCGGCGGCGTCGTCGAGGTGGACAATCCCGCACTCATGCCCGACCCGACGGCAATCGAGACCATCTCGGAGCCGTTCGTGAAGCTCTCGATCATCGTTCCCTCCACCTATGTGGGCCCGATGATGGAGCTGTGCCAGGAGCGGCGCGGCATCTACAGGCACCTGGAGCACCGGCCCGGCGACCGCGTCGTCCTCGAGTATGAGATGCCCCTCGGCGAGATCATCCACGACTTCTACGACCAGCTGAAGTCGCGGTCGAAGGGGTACGCATCGATGGACTACGAGATGCTCGGCTTCCGCGAGGGCGAGCTCGTCAAGCTGGACGTGCTCGTCGCCGCCGAACCTGTGGATGCTCTATCGCTGATCGTCCATCGCAGCAAGGCCCAGACGCAGGGCCGCAAACTGGTCGAAAAGCTGAAGACGATAATCCCGCGCCAGATGTTCCAGGTCCCGATCCAGGCTGCGATCGGCGGCAAGGTGGTGGCGCGCGAGACCATCTCGGCGATGAGAAAGGATGTGCTCGCCAAGTGCTACGGCGGGGACATCACGCGCAAGCGCAAGCTGCTCGAGAAGCAAAAGGAAGGCAAGCGAAGGATGAAGCGGGTCGGCTCGATCGAGATCCCGCAAGAAGCCTTCATGGCGGTGCTCAAGCTTGACTAGGTCAGGGCGGATCCTCCGCGTCGCGGCCGTGTCGGCCCTTGCAGTCCTGGCCGCCGCATGTGCGCGGCCCGGCGCCACAGCGTCGATCAAGGCTCAGCCTTCAGACCTCTACGCGGCGACCCCGTCGCTCTCCGACGTCAGGACGCTGCTCGGCGACGACAACTGGTGGCCTGGTCCACCCTCGTTCGGCGTTCGCCCGCTCGACGTGGCGTCGATGCCTTTTACCGAGAAGTTCGTTGTCATGCAGCCATACGTGCACGTCGGTTCGGCCGAGACGTTCGCCATCGCCTACGCGATGTGGGACACCGTGGCGGCGGCCAAGAGCCGCATCACCGACGTCCAGACCGCGTTTGGAACTTCAGTCGCGGGCCCGAAGGTGGGCGACCAGGCCCTCTACTACGGCGCCCAGGGGTCGGGCGCCGCGCCATTCAACACTGCCACCTTCGTGCGCCTGGGCCAGATCGTGATCACGATCAGCGAGAGCCAGAAGGACGGATTTCCAAAGGTCTCGCAGCTCGGCAGAATCGCCGCCAAGGTGGTGTCGCGGCTCAGCGACGTGATCTCCGGCAAGGTGCACGCCAGCCCGGTGCCGGCGTCCGATGCCGCGGTCCTGCCGCCTGCCAACCTCGACATCACGCTTCTCGGAACGGCAAGGATCTCGGTGGAAACGGCGATGGTCATGATCGACGCGCCGTCCATCGACGAGCTGGCTCAGACGCTTCGTGGACTCGGGGTGAGCGACCTGGTGTTCGGTGACTACGTTCTGAACAGCGACACTCACATGGAGGTTCGGGCGAGCGTGTTCAACTTCCTGACCGCGAAAGATGCGACGGATTGGCTCGACCTCCTCCGCAGCGGGAACCCCGTAGACCAAACGGGTATCACCAGCTTCTACGACGCCACGCATGGCAAGTACATGTTTCTCTTTGTTTCCGGGACCAGGGGCGCCTTGATGATCTGCCGCTCGACGGCTGAGAGCGAGTCGGCTTCTCGCGCCTGCGAAGCGCCGTTGTCACGCGTCGCCGCGGTGTGGCATCTGAGCCTCGGCTAGGGTCGCCGTTCGCTCCTCGAGTCGCGAAACCAGCTCCACTGCTGGCTGAGGCCCTCGCGAATCGAGACCCTGGGCTCCCAACCCAGTCTCTCGCGCGCCAGGTTGATGGAGGCGCCCGTGTGGCGGGGGTCGCCAGGCGCGGCCGGCAGGTTCTGCCGCTTCACCTTGATGCCGCTGATCTCTTCGAGCGTCGCGAGAACCTGGTTCACAGTGGCGCGGCTCCCGCCGCCGAGGTTGAAGACCTGCCCGACGACGTCGGCGGTGGACGCTTTGATTGTGCCTTCGACCGCGTCGGACACGTACGTGAACTCACGCGTCTGCTCGCCATCACCGAACACCTCGATGTCCTTGCCCGCCGTGAGCGCTTTCATGAACCGCGAGAAGGCCATGTCCGGTCGCTGGCGCGGACCGTAGACGGTGAAGTACCGCACTGAAACGGCGGGGGTTCCGAAGTTCCGCGTGTAGAGGTGCGTGAGGTGCTCGGCGGCCAGCTTCGTCACCCCATAGGGCGACACCGGCCGGGGCAGTGCGGACTCCTTGGTCGGGAACATCTCGGCGTCGCCGTAAACCGAGGAGCTTCCCGCGAAGACGAGACGCTTGATCGGCGTTCCTTTCAGCGCCTCGAGGAGGCGCTGGGTCGCGATGACGTTGTCTCGCACATAGCGGTCGAACTGGTTGCCCCAGCTGGGTCTCACGCCGGGCTGGCCGGCCAGGTGGTAGACGACCTCGGCGCCGTCGAGCAATGGCGGCAGGTCGGCGTCCACGAGGTCGGCCTCCTTGAAATGAAAGTCGGCGTGGCTTCGCGATCCCGCCAGGTTCTGCTCCTTGAGCGACCGCCCGTAGTAGTCGCTGAAGCAGTCGATCCCGACCACGTCATTACCGGCGGCCAGCAGCCGCTCGCACAGGTGGGACCCGATGAAACCCGCGGCGCCGGTGACGGCGACCCTCAAAGACCACACCCTCTCGTCA
>VBIU01000089.1 GCA_005880945.1 Chloroflexota bacterium
CCACGCCCCACCCCAACTCCCTCTTCCCAGTCCGTCTTCGTCCCTCTACCCCCGCGTCCTCATAGCCCGCGCGATCTCCCGCTTCGCGTCCCGCTCGGCGATCGCCTCCCTCTTGTCGTACTGCCTCTTCCCCCGCGCGAGCCCCACCTCCACCTTGGCCCTGTTCCGCGCGAAGTAAACGCGCAGCGGGATCAGCGTGTACCCCTTCTGCCTCACCTTCCCGATGAGCGAAGCGATCTCCTTGCGATGCAGCAAAAGCTTGCGAGGCCGCATGGGCTCATGGTTCATCACGTTGGCCTGCACGTAGGGCGAGATGTGCACGTTCTCCAGCCAGGCCTCGTGCCCATCGATGCGCACGAACCCATCCCTCAGGTTGGTCCGCCCATTGCGCACCGACTTGACCTCGGTGCCGGTGAGCATGATCCCCGCCTCGAGCTTCTCATCGATGAAGTAGTCGTGATACGCGCGACGGTTGACAGCAACGTCGCGCTCTTTCTCATCCTTCCGATCAGTCATGGCGCCCTGCGCGCGCCCGGCCCATCGCCCAACACCTGCTTGGCAGGAGCCGGCCTCTTCCCGGGCACCTGCACCACTTCAGGCACGTACCGATCCCCCTCGACGTGCCCGCTCAACACCTTCACCCGCCCACGCTTGGAAGGCAAAGTGACCCCAGGCCAAGGCTGCAGCGCGCGAACGCGCCGATCGATCTCCAGCGCCCCAATATCCCACTCAAGTTCGCCATCTTCCTTGCGCAAACGAGGCGCAACAGTCGCCGCCCGATCGTCCTGCTCGACAGCAGTGATCTCCTCGAGCCGCCCCAGCGTCTCCACCAACAGCTCAGCGCCCATCGAGGCCAGCTGTGTCGTGAGCGCCGCCGCATCCACCGTCCCCCCGATCGGCGTCGCCCGCGCAGCGAGGATCGGTCCATGGTCGAGCTGCTCATCCATCCTCATGATCGTGACGCCAGTCTCACTGTCGCCGGCGAGGATTGCATGCGCCACGGGCGCCGCCCCGCGATGCCGCGGCAGCAACGACGCATGCACGTTGACCGCCCCGAGACGCGGTATCGCAAGCACCGACGCAGGGATGATCTGCCCGTAAGCAACAACGACCAGCAAATCGGGCCGATGAGCGCGCAACCGATCCGCCGCGGCCGCATCCCTAATCCGCTCCGGCTGAAAGACCGGCAGACCGAGCTCGACCGCGGCCACCTTGACCGGCGGCGGCATCACTTTCAACCCCCTGCGCGCAGGTCTGTCCGGCTGCGTGATAACCAGCTGTATGTCGTGACCGGCGGTATGCAGAGCCCGCAGCGACGGCACGGCAAACTCTGCCGTGCCCGCGAAAACGATCTTCAGGAAGACCTAGCCCGCGGCCGCCGCGACAGCGGCCTCCTTCTCTTCGCCCTCCAGCTCGTCGACGCGCCGAAGCGTGTCGAGGTTGGTCAGGCGGTCGATGAAAAGGACGCCATCGAGGTGGTCGAGCTCGTGCTGGAAAGCGCGCGCGGTGAACCCGGTGGACTTGATGCGCACCTCTTTACCGCGTCGGTTGCGCCCCTTGACGACAACGGTCTCGTGCCGCGCAACCTCGCCGACCCAACCCGGGTAGCTCAAGCATCCCTCGTATCCGACCTGCACGCCGTCGTGCTTGACGATCTCCGGATTGACCAGGCCCCAGATCTGGTTGTCGTCGCCCTTGACCACGCAAACGCGCAGCGGCACGCCGATCTGCGGCGCAGCCAAACCGGCGCCGGGAGCGTCGAGCATCGTCTCCGCAAGGTCGTCGATAAGGCGCTGGATGGACGTGTCGACACGCGCCACCTTCTTCGCCTTCTCGCGAAGCACAGGGTGCTCAAAGCTGAGGATGGGTCTCACTGCCACGAGATCGATTTTACCCGCGAGTCCTCGAACTCATGCCCCATTACGTAACCGGGTCGACGTCGTAGCTCCACCCGCGCCCACGCGGCGCGAGATGACGGGCGCGGTCCAACCCATCTCCCTTCAGCGTCACCTGCCAGCGGTACTCGCCGCGAAGGCGATGGATGAATGCCGGCGCCGGTCCCATCACGCGGATCCCCTCCACCCCTTCGCGAAGCAGTCCACTCGCGAGCTCCTCGGCCGCCTCGCGCGCCACAGCAGCCGCGCGTGCATCGTCCGCATCAGTCCGCGTGAGCACAGCAATCTCTGCATAGGGCGGGAAAGTAAACGCTTTACGTGAGGGCAGCTCGGCGGCGAAGAATCCTTCGTAGTCCCCGGTCGCGGCGCACCGCAGGCTGTAGTGCTCGGGGTTGCTGGTCTGCACGACAACGCTCGCCGGCCGCTGATCGCGACCCGCGCGCCCCGCCACCTGCACGACCAGCGAGAACGTGTTCTCCGCAGACCGGTAATCCGGGAAGTGCAGCGGCAGGTCTGCGTCGACCACCCCCACGCACGTGACCGCAGGCAGGTCGAGACCTCGAGTGACGAGCTGCGTCCCGACGAGGATGTCCGCCCGGCGCTCGCTGAACGTCTCCCAGATGTCGAAATAAGAATCGGGCCCGCGCGCGGCGTCACTGTCGAGACGGAGCACGCGCGCCCGTGGCCACAGCTTCTTGACCATGCCCTCCAGGCGCTGCGTCCCCATCCCCATGCCGCGGATGTTGCGGCTGCCGCAGTGATCGCAAACCGAGGGCATCGCGCGCGAATAACCGCAGTAGTGACACACGAGCCCATCGATCTCCGCGTGCTGGACGAGCGCCACCGAGCAACCGAGGCACTGCACGGAACGGCCGCAATCGCGGCACAGCACAAACGTCGCCATCCCGCGCCGGTTCAGATAGAGGATGACCTGCTCCTCATTGTTGAGTGTTCGATCGACGACTTCCAGCAACCTGCGTGACAGGGGCTGCCGGTTGCCCGCCGCGGCCTCGTCGCGCATGTCGACCAGCTCAACCTCGGCGTCACGCCCGCGGACGCGCCGCGTCAGCTTCGCGAGCGCCAGCTCGCCGCGGCCTGCCTCGAAGTACGTGACGACGCTGGGCGTCGCAGACCCGGCGACGAGTCGCGCTCCAGTGAGCGCGGCCAGACGCCTGGCGACCCACCCGGTCTCATACCGGGGCGTTCGATCCTGCTTGTAAGAGGCGGTCCCCTCCTCATCGAGGCAGATGAGGCCGAGCCGGGGGATCGGCGCGAACACCGCGGACCGGCTGCCCAGCACGACCTGGGCCTCGCCCCGGCGCGTCCGCCACCACTGCTGCGCCCGCTCGAGCTCGGTGAGCTGGCTGTGCAGCACGGCGATCGGAGCCGCGAGCCGGGCGCGCACTCGCTCGACGAGCTGCGGGGTCAGCGAGATGTCAGGCACCAACAGCAGCACGCGCAGACCCTCCGCCAGCGCCCGCTCCGCGGCGGCGAGGTACACCTCAGTCTTGCCGCTGGCGATGACCCCGTGAAGAAGCGTGAGCTGGTTGGCCCCGATGACCTCCAGCGCCGACGCTTGCTCCTCGGTCAGGCTCGCGACCGCGACCGGAGAAGCGGCAGCGTTCGCGAGCTCGAGGAGGCGGCTGTGACGGCGCTGCCTCCCAGAGGGGCCCGACCCGCTCGAGCCCGTCTTGCGAACCCGCGGCGGCAGCATCGCCCGCAAGCACTCGATGAGCGGCACCCAGTAGTGGTCCGCGACCAGGCGCGCGAGCGCGACCTGGTGGGGCAGCAGGAGTGGGTCGCCGCCCGCTGTGGCAATCGCCTTCGTCTCGACGCCTGGGTCTTCCGTCCCGAGCGAGACGACGAAGCCGTAGCTGGCGCGGCGTCCGAAAGGCACTGTGACCCGGTGACCGGGCACGACGTCGATGCCGTCGGGAACCTGGTACGTGTACGTCTCCCGGTCGAGCGAGCGCCCCGCCTCGACCGCGACCTCGGCGTACAGCAAATCCCTACCGCATCGCAGGCAAGCGAGGGCCCACGAGGTCAAGGATCCGATCGGCCATCTCGCGCTTGGTCATCCGCTCGATCTCCTGCCGTGTGCCGTCGGCGAAGAGGACCACGCCCGCGTTGTAATCGCTGCCGAAACCGGCGTCCTTGCGAGAGATGTCGTTGGCGACGATCGCCTGCAGTCCCTTCCTCTTCATCTTGTCGAGAGCCTTGGCGTCGAGGTCTGAGCCCTCGGCGGCGAAGCCGACGCGAAACACGCCGGCGGACTCCTTCTCGCCACCCAGGGTGGCCACCAGGTCCGGGATCGGCTCAAGGTCCAGCGTCAGCCGCTTGGTCTCCTCGCGCCGTATCTTGCTGTCGGCAAGCTTGGCCGGTCGGAAGTCGGCGACCGCCGCGGCCATCACCAGTAAGTCGGCCCCTTGCAGACGCTCCCTGAGCTCCGCGAGCATCTCCTCCGCCGTCTCGACCGGCCGCACCTCGATCCCGTGGTGGGCCGGGTGGCTGGCGGTCGTCACCATCACGACGCGCGCGCCCCGATCCGCGGCCGCCGCGGCGAGCGCGAAGCCCATCTTGCCGCTGGAGTAATTGCTGATGAAGCGGACGGGATCGATCGGCTCGCGCGTGCCCCCGGCCGTGACGACGACGCGGCGTCCGGCCAGGTCATAGCGCGACCGCACAGCCTCCGCCATCGCCTCCATAAGCCGGGCGGGACCTGCCAGCCGGCCGGCGCCGACGTGCCCGCTCGCGAGGTGGCCCGCCTCGGGCTCGACCACCGTCATGCCGCGCTGCCGCAGCGTCGCGATGTTGTCCTGTACCGCACCCTTCGACCACATCGCGTCGTTCATAGCGGGCGCCACCACGACCGGGCAACGCGCGGCCAGCAGGGTGGCCGTGACGATGTCATCCGACTGGCCGTGGGCGACGCGCGCGATGACGTTGGCCGTCGCCGGCGCGAGCAGCACCAGCTGAGCCCAGTCGCCGAGGAAAACGTGCGGCTCGGGCGCGCCATCCGACGCCCACATTCCAGTGAGAACGGGTTGGCCGGTGACGCCTCGGAAGGTGGGAGCGCCCACAAACCGCGCGGCGGATGCAGTCATCGCGACGCGCACCTGGCATTCCGCCTGCGTTAGCGCCGACGCCAGGTCGACCAGCTTGTACGCCGCGATCCCCCCCGCGACGAGCAGGGCGATGCGCATCCCGCGCAGCTCGGTGGGGACCGGCGTTGGATCTAGAGGCATGGAGCTACTTAGTCTGGCCCTCACGCGCGCGTTGGATGATCGCCAGGACCTCGGCCACCGCGCGATCGACATCGTCATTCACGACGACGTGGTCGAACTCTCGGCTTCTCGCCATCTCCAGCTCCGCGATCTTCAAACGCTGAGCCATTTCCTGCGTGCTGTCGCTCTGGCGCTTCTTCTGCCGCTGTGCGAGCGCGTCAAACGTCGGCGGCGCGATGAATATCAGCAGGGCGTCCGGCGATGAGCGCCGCACCTGCTCGGCACCCTGCACATCGATCTTCAGGATCGTGTCGTAGCCCGCGGCCCGTGCTTCTTCGACCTGAGCTGCCGACGTCGCGTAAATGTTGCCGTCGTACGTCGCGTGCTCGAGCACCTGCCCCTCCAAGATTTTTGTCTTGAGCTCTTTCGCGTTCACGTAGAGATAGTCCAGGCCTTCCCTTTCTCCGTGGCGCGGCCGGCGGGTGGTGAATGAAACCGTCTTCCTCAGGTTGGAGTCGAGGGCGAGCAAGCGCTGAATGATCGTGTCCTTGCCGACGCCCGACGGCCCCGAGATGACGACAAGCAGGCCGCGCTTGGGCTTCACGCGAGCGACGCCCAGTAAGTTTCGAAGTCCTCTGGAGGCTTCACCTCGAAGCTCATCTCGGCCTGGGTGCGCGGATGGCGCAGGCGCAGCCTCCACGCGTGGAGCATCGGCCGCTGCGCGCCGTCGGGCTCGCGTCCTCCGTACTCGACATCCCCCGCCAGCGGATGGCCGAGCGCCGCGAGGTGGACGCGAATCTGATGCGTCCGCCCGGTGTCGAGGTCACAGCGCAGGAGAGTATGCCCGCGCCGTCTCTCGACCACCTCGTAACGGGTGCGCGCGAAACGGCCGCCCTTCACCACCGCCATGCGCAGCCGGTCCTTGGGGTGGCGGCCGATCGGACCTTCCAGCTCGCCCGCCGCGGCCTTGAAACTCCCGAGCGCGATGGCGAGATAGGTGCGGCTGAGCGATCGGTCCTTGAGCTGGGCCGAAAGAGCTCGGTGGCTCGCATCGTTTCGGGCGACCACTATCAAGCCTGACGTTCCTTTGTCCAGCCGGTGCACGATGCCCGGCCGCGCGGAACCGCCGGCAACCGACCAGGTGCCGCCGCGACCCAGCAGCGCGTTCACGAGGGTGCCCGTGTAATGGCCGGGCGACGGGTGAACCACCATCCCCGCCGGCTTGTCGATCACCGCAAGGTCGGCGTCCTCGTACACGATCTCGAGGGGAATCTCCTCGGCCGCGGCCTCTCCGGCGTACGCCTCGGGAACCTCGAACTCGATGACGTCGCCTGCGGCAACGCGCGCCGCGGGGTCGGCCGTATTGCCGTTGAGGCTGACGAGGTGGCTCTTGATAAGGCGCGCGGCGGCCGCGCGCGTGAGGTCGGCCGCGTGCTCCGCCAGGAAGCGATCGAGCCGGAGCGCTGCCGATGGCGCGATCAGGCGGCGGCGGGCTTGCGTAGGAGGTACCCGGCGAGAAGGGCCACCACACCGATGCTGATGGCGGAGTCGGCGACGTTGAACACCGGCCAGAAGTGGACGTTGATGAAGTCGGTCACCGTCCCGAACATGACCCTGTCGAAGCCGTTGCCAAGCGTGCCGCCCATGATCAGCCCGAGGATGACGTCGGTCTGCAGGTCACCGGGATTGCGCGCCACGTAGATCGCCAGGCCCACGGCGACGACCAGCGATGCGACCAGGAAGATGGTCGCGCCCGCGGGCGCGAAGCCGAACGCGGCGCCTGAGTTGCGCACATTGGTGATCCCAACGAAGCGGCCGATCGCCGACACCTCCGTCCCATACGGAACGTTGGCGGACACCAGGCTCTTGGTCACCCGGTCGAGGGCGAATACCACAGCGGCCACGACCACGAACAGGGCGCGACCTGTGTTCAATCCCGCTTGATACCTATCCAGATCTGCTCTCCTTCCAACATTTGCTGCTCGCCCGCGAAGCCTTCGGCGCGCCCCGGCTCGAGCGTGACCGACAGTGTCTCCGTCTTGATGAAGTCAGCGTGTTTCTGGATCGCGCGAACGATCATGCCATCGGCCTCATAACGCGTGTGAATTCTGTCTTCGACATTCAGCCCGAGCTTCTTGCGGCGGTCCTGTACCAGCCGGACCACCTCGCGCGTGAGGCCCTCGAGCCGCAGCTCCTCAGTGATCTCGGTGTCGAGCCTGACCTCGGGCGCTCCGAATATCAAGCGCTTCACGTTCAGCTCCTCACGCACGATGGCCGCCATCTCCTCCGGCAGCGGTTCCCCTGGCAAGGAGATCGAAGCCAGGGGCTGCCGGACCTTGATGCGCGCGGCGTCCCGTGCGGCCAGCCCGAGCTCGACCGCCTGGCGGGCGAGGGCCATGTTCGTCTCGACGGCGGGGTCGTGGGCCTCTGATGCCTCTGGAAAGTCGGCGAGGTGGACGGACTTGCCCTGGGTGAGGTTGCGGTACATCGCATCCGCCATGAAAGGAGCGAACGGCGCGAGGAGGCAGCACAGATCGCTCAGTGCCGTAAAGAGCGTCTGGTACGCGGCCAACTTGTCGCGGTCGGCCTGCGATTTCCAGAATCGCCGCCGCGACCGGCGAACGTACCAGTTCGACAGATCGTCGACGAATCGCTGGATTCGCCGAGCCGGCTCGATGGCGTCATAACGGTCGAGCCCGCCAGTCACCGTCGACGTCAGGCCGCTCAACCTCGAGAGCAGCCAGCGATCGAGCACGTGCCGCTCACCGATCGGCACCTGTGGCAGCGCGGGGTCGAAATTGTCCAGCCGCGCATAGGTGACCAGGAAGGAATAGCAGTTCCAGAGCGGGATGAAGAACTGCTGCACGGTCTCCCGGAGGGTATCGGTGCCGGTGCGATAGTTCTCGCCCACCTGCGTCGAGGTGAAGAAGTACCAGCGCACGGCATCCGAGCCGAAGTTGTCGAAGAGGTAGTTGGGGTCGAGCACGTTGCCCCGCGACTTCGAGGCCTTCTTGCCCTTCGGATCGACCACCAGTCCCAGACAGATGACGTTGCGGTAGGAGTTCTGCTTGAAGAGCAAGGTCGAGATCGCGAGCAGCGAGTAGAACCAGCCGCGCGTCTGGTCCATCGCCTCAGCGATGAAGTCGGCGGGGAAAGACTCCTCGAATTCCTTCTTCCCATTGCGGGGATGGCCGTGCTGCGCGAACGGCATCGAGCCGGAGTCGAACCACGTGTCGAGCACTTCAGGCACGCGCTTCATGACTCCGCCGCATTTTTCGCACGGCAGGGTGACGGTGTCGATGAACGGCCGGTGCAGGTCCACATCCTCTTTGAGCCCGAGCTCGGCCGAGGAGCTGACGCACCGCTGCTCGCCGCAGCTCTCGCAGACCCAGAAGGGCAGAGGCGTGCCCCAGTAGCGCGAGCGCGAGATCGCCCAGTCGACGTTGTTCTCCAGCCAGTCGCCCATGCGACCGGTCTTGATATGCGCGGGCACCCAGTTGGTTGCGGCATTGTTGGCGATCAGCTCGGCTTTGCGCTCGGTCGTCCGGACGTACCACGAGTCGAGGGCGTAGTAGATGAGCGGCGTGCCGCAGCGCCAGCACTCGGGATACGTGTGCAGGATGGTCTCCGACCGGTACAGCAGGCCACGCGCGCGGAGGTCGTCGAGGATGACCGGGTCCGCCTCTTTGACGTGCAGGCCGGCGAACTTATCGACGTAAGGCAAGAACTTCCCGTCGAGGCCCACCGTGTGCTTGAAGGGGATGCCCTTCTCCTGGCACAGGCGTAGGTCGTCGACGCCGTAAAGCGCCGAGGTGTGCACCACGCCGGTGCCCTCGTCAGTGGAGACGAAATCGGCGTCGACCACGTAATGGGCGCGTCCCTCGGGCGGCACCGAGTACGGGAAGAGAGGCTCGTAGTCGAGGCCCACCAGGTCGCGGCCCTTCATGCGCTCGACGACGTCCGGCGCTTCCTTGAGCACCTCGAGCCGCGCCTCCGCGAGGATCAGGAAATCGTCGCCATCGCGGACCTTGATGTAGTCGACGTCGTTATCGACCGCCAGCGCCACGTTGCCGGGGAGCGTCCAGGGGGTGGTGGTCCAGGCGAGGATCGCGGTCTTCGGATCCTTCTTGAGCCGGAACCGAACGAAGACGCTGGGGTCCGGCACGTTGTCTCGGTAGCCCTGTGCGAGCTCATGGCTTGAAAGCGGGGTGGCGCAGCGCGAGCAGTAAGGTGCGACCCGGAAACCCTTGTAGACGAGGCCCTGCTTCCACATCTCGCTGAGCGCCCACCAGACGGACTGGATGTAGTCGGGCGTGAGCGTCCAGTAGGCGTCCTCGTAGTCCAGCCAGAAGCCCATGCGCTCGCTGAACGCGACCCAGTCGGAGACGTACTCGTGCACGCTTGCCCGGCAGAGCTCATTGAAGCGCTCGATCCCGATCTCGTTTTCGATCTCGAACTTGCCTGAGATCTTGAGCTTCTTCTCGACCTCGATCTCGACCGGCAGGCCGTGCGTGTCCCAACCGGCCTTCCGCTCGACGTAGAACCCCTTCATCGTCTTGTAGCGGCCGAAGAGGTCCTTAAAGGCGCGCGCCAGGATGTGGTGGGTCGCGGGTTTGCCGTTGGCGGTGGGCGGCCCTTCGTAGAAGACGAAGCGAGGCCGGCCGGCTCTCAGCTCGAGAGATTTCTGGAATGTGCCCTCGTCCTTCCACGTCGCCATGAGCCGCTTTTCCAGCTCTGGAAAGCTGACCTTCTGGTCGACCTTGTCAAACATGCTCAGGTGGCGTAGCCGAGCGCGTGGATCAGGAAGTAGCACGCCAGGGTGACGACCAGCGGCGAAAGATCCATGCCCGAAACAGGCGGCAGCCGACGGCGCACCGGCGCGAGCACCGGCTCGGTGACCTGCCATGCGAGGCGATACACGGCGTTGTTGGGGTAGGGGCTCACCCACGAGAAGGCCACGCGCACCAGGGTCACGATGACGAAGGCCCAGAGGACGAGGATCAGGACCGAGGCTATGGCGCCCACGGCGTCAGCTGGGTCGCGGCCCGAACAGAGCCTGGCCCAGTCGCAGCATCGTGCTGCCGGCCTTCAGTGCCGCCTCGAAATCTCCGCTCATGCCCATCGATAGTACCGGCAGGCTCTTGCCGAGTCGCTGCTCGGCCTCATCCCGCAGCTGCCGCAGGTCTGTGAAGGACGGGGCCGGATCGCCTTGCGAAGGTCCCATGGCCATGAGGCCCTTCAACGGAAGCAGGCTCGACACCGCCGTGACCACCTCGAGTGCCTTGTCCGGATCGACTCCCGATTTCTGCGACTCGCGTGCAACGTTCACCTCGAGCAAGACGGCCTGGTTGGCATCGGCATGCGCCAGCTCGGCGGCGAGCCGGACCGAGTCCACCGATTGGATGAGCGCAAAACGGCCTGCGGCCTGGCGGACCTTGTTCGTCTGAAGGTGGCCGATGAGATGCCATTCCGCGTCAGGCACCGCGTCCATCTTCAGCTTGGCCTCGTGCACGCGGTTCTCGCCCAACACCCTGAGCCCGGCTTCCACCGCCGCGCGGCACGTCTCGGCCCCAAAGCCTTTCGTCACCGCGACGATGACCACATCGTCGGGATTGCGCCCCGCGAGCGCGATCCGCTCACGCACCGACGCGATGCGTTGCGCCAGCCCTTCGTTCATCGCAGCGCGACGATCGCGCCGAAACGGCTGCCGTCAGGGCTGCGCCGGTGGGAGGGCAGGAACGAGGTCTCTTTGGTGCATAGGCCGAGCACGTGCACGTCCTCCACGCCGGCCTCGTTCAGCTGGGCCCGATTGGCGGCCGCCAGGTCCAGGAGGAAGCGATCTCCTTGACCGTTGGTCACGAAGCGCGACTCGAATCGCGAGGCGACCTCGTC
Organism: Chloroflexota bacterium; assembly: GCA_005880945.1. GTDB lineage: Bacteria > Chloroflexota > Dormibacteria > Dormibacterales > Dormibacteraceae > Palsa-872. The sequence continues at coordinate 11,012 of VBIU01000089.1, forward strand.
CCCCACCTCATAACAGCGGCCGCAGATCCCCGGTCCGATGCCGGCGCGAATCTGGGAGGGTTTGGAACCGTACTCGGCGGCCATCGCCCTCACGGCAGCGCGCGCAACACCTGCAACGGTTCCGCGCCACCCCGCATGCACCAGGGCTGCGCATCGTTTTTCCGGATCCCACAGGACGATCGGGAAACAGTCAGCAAACGTCGCGAACATGCTCACGCCACGCCGGTCCGTCACCAGCCCGTCCACTCCCTGGATCACATCGCGCGGCTCGTCGACCCTCACCACAGTCGCGCCGTGGACGGCGCCCAACACGGTGAGGGTCTCGGCGTCGATGCCGAGCGCGCGCGCCACGTTGCCGATCACGAGGGTCGAGAAGCCATGGAGCAGCCCTGGCTCCGAGTCGAGCTCGGGAATCGTCAACACGCGTGCGGCAACGGCCATGGAGTTGAGCTTAGCGGGCAGACCGGACGAGCTAGGCCCCACCCGTCTGTGCTCGCTTTGCGAGCAGAGCCCCCTCCCCACAAGTGGGGAGGGCCTTAAGTCCGGCTATCGCCGGACTTAAGTAGGTCTACGCGAGCTGAGGACCTGCTCGATCTCTCGCTTGACCTGCTGGAGATCCATGAACTCTCGATACACAGATGCAAACCGGATGTAAGCGACCTCGTCCAGGTCGCGGAGCCGGTCCATGACCATCTCGCCGATCTCTCCGCTCGGTATCTCCACACGGCCGGAGCGCCGGAGCTCCGCCTCGATGTCGTCGACGATCGCGCGCAGCCGCTCCGGCGAGATGTCGCGCTTCTCTGTCGCCTTCTTGAGGCCCGTGAAGAGCTTCTGCGGATCGAAGTCCTCGCGGCGACCGTCCTTCTTGGTGACGTAGAAGGGGACCGCCTCAATCCGCTCGTACGTTGTGAACCGCTGCCCGCACTGCAGGCACTCACGCCTGCGCCGAATCGCCTCGCCGACTTCAGAGTCGCGAGAGTCCACGACCTTCAAGTCGTGGTGACCGCAGTACGGGCACCTCATTGGTCCAGCTCCTACATCCGATTGCGAAGAAACGCCGGGATGTTGATGTCGCCCATCTCATCGGTTCCGAACTCCGGCCGCTCGCGCTCGATGGCCCTGCGCTGAGCGTCGTGCCTGACCTCTGTCGAGCTCTTGGCGCCGAAGCCGGTCGCGATGACGGTGATCTTGATCTCACCCTGCATGGTGTCGTCGCGGACGACGCCGAAGATGATGTTCGCGCTGGGGTCGGCCGCCGCGCGCACGATCTCGGCCGCCTTCTGCACCTCTTGCAGCGTGATGTCCTTGCCCGCGGTGATGTTGAAGAGGATCCCCTTCGCGCCGTCGATGGAAGTCTCGAGCAGCGGGCTCGACACTGCCTGCTTGGCGGCATCCTCGGCGCGGCTGTCGCCGGCCCCGTGCCCGATGCCCATCAGGGCCTCGCCCGCGTTCTCCATGATCGCCTTCACGTCGGCGAAGTCGAGGTTGATGACGCCGGGGTTGGTGACGAGGTCCGAGATGCCCTGGACGCCCTGGCGCAGCACGTCGTCGGCCATGCGGAACGCCTCTTCAAGGGTTGTCTTCGAGTTGGCGACCTGGGCCAGCCTGTCATTGGGGATGACGATCAGCGCGTCGACCTGACTGCGGAGAGACTTGATGCCCTCCTCGGCCGTCTCGTTGCGGACGCGGCCTTCGAACCCGAACGGCCTGGTCACCACGCCTATGGTGAGGGCGCCGGACTCCTTGGCGAGCTCGGCGACGATGGCGGCCGACCCGGTGCCCGTGCCGCCTCCCATCCCGGCGGTGATGAACACCATGTCCGAGTCCTGGACCACCGCCGAGAGCTCGGTCCTGCTCTCGTCCGCGGCATCGCGGCCGCGCGTCCAGTCGCCCCCGGCCCCCAGGCCGCGGGTGATCTTGTTGCCCATCTGGACCTTCACGTCCGCCTGGCAGCGCTCGAGCGCCTGCTTGTCGGTGTTGACGGCGATGAACTCGACCTTGAGCGCTTTCGAGATCATTCGGTTGACGGCGTTGCCGCCGCCGCCGCCACAACCCACGACCTTGATTCGGGCCCGCCCTTCGTGCAACTGGCTTTCTTTCATTACGACCTCCTGGTGATCTTGTGCATGTGCTTTTGCTATGGCGAGCTCCAGCTGGTTTCGGGTCTCTTCTCTAGAAAAAATCTCGCAGCCACCTCACTGTTTTTTGATACGTCAGGGCCATGGTCATCGGCTGCCGAGCGCTGGCGTAGCCGCGAGCCGGCGCCCGCGATCCCCATTTGACAAGGCCGGCGGCCACCGCGAAAGACGGTCCTTGAGCTCGGTCCGCCAGGCCGGCCAGGCCTAGCGGCTGCCCCAGGCGGACCCCCGCTTCGAAGACTGCCTGTGCAGCATCGGTCGTGCCCATGAGGCGGGCACCGCCGCCGGCAACCACGACGCCCGCCGGCAGCAGGCCGTCGAAGCCGCTCTTGCGCACCTCTTCGCGGGCCATCTGGAAGATCTCCCGCATCCGGGGACCGATGATCTCGGCCAGGAAGCGGCGCGGCAGCGCCTGGATGCGGTCGCCGCCGACCTGCCGCACCTCGACCTTCTCGCCGTGGTCGATGACGTCCGGGAGGGTGTGGCCGTAGTTGAGCTTCAGGCTCTCGGCTTCGTCGAGGGTCGTGCGCAGGCCGATGGCGATGTCGCTCGTGACGTGGTTGCCGCCCACTGGCAGAACGGCGAGGTGGCGCGCGGAGCCGTCGTTGTAGACGACGACCGCCGTCGTTCCGGCTCCGATCTCGACGAGGCAGACGCCGAGGTCGATCTCCTGTGGGGTGAGCACGCCTTCGCCCGCGGCCAGGCCGGAGCAGACGACGTCTTCGATGTCGAAGCCGGCTCCGTGCACGCATTTGATGACGTTCTGTACTGCGGTCTGCGCGCCCGTGATGATGTTGGTCTCGACCTCGAGACGGTGGCCCGTCATGCCGACCGCGTCCCGCACGCCGTCCTGGCCGTCGACGGTGTAAGAGCGAGGGATCACGTGGATGACCTGCCGGTCGGAGGCGACGCTCACCGCGCGAGAGGCCTCGACGACCCGCTGCACGTCTTCTTCGCCGATCTCGTGGTCGGGCCTGGCGACGGCGACCACGCCGGTCGAGTTTTGCGAGAAGAGGTGGCCTCCCGCGAGGGAGACGATCACCGATTCGATGCGCTGACCCGCCATGCGTTCGGCGGCCACCGCGGCCGCTTGGATCGACGTGATCGTTTTCTCGAGGTTGACGACCACGCCCTTGCGCAGGCCATCGGAGGGGCTTTCGCCCACGCCGATGATGCTGACTGGCGCGCCGGGGTCGTCAGACTCGGCTATGACCACTGCGACCCGGCTGGTGCCAAGGTCGAGACCGACGGTTCGCTTCCGCCGTGACAAAACTGGTGCTGCGGTGCCTCCTGGCTGAAACGTGGGCTGGATCTGGGGGCGGGCTGGGGTGGATTATATCGGCTCCGGGGAGTCTGCGGGACTAGATTTTGTGGGTCGGGGGTTGGAAAGGGGCACGCCTAGTGTTCGGCGCAGTTGGGAGACGGGCTGGGAAGAAGGAGTTGGGGTGCGGTTTGTAGGCTGAAAGGTTGCCGGTTTGATACCGCGTTTGGTGAAAAAAAGGCGCGATTAACAGGCCTGAATTCTTGACTTCGCGAACATTTGTTTGTACCATATTTTCATGCTTGCGACGCAAGACGTTTGTCCAATCGAAGTGCCCGAAGCCTTTGTCGACACCCGCGATCGTGGCGAGCGGCTGATCGCGAAAGCCCACGTCATCGATTTGATGCGCCTCTCTTTGGCCGAAGAAGCGGCCGAGTTCGCCGCCACCAACGACTACCTGGATGACGGCGCCGCCACCTCGATCGATTGGATCCGCATCAACTGCCACATGACCGGTCCGGCGGCCGCTGACCTGGTGTCGGTTGGCGAACACGTCGCCGAGCTGCCGCAGAGCGTCGACGCGCTGGCCGAAGGCCACATCGGCTTTGGTCACCTCGTCGTCATGGCCAGGACGGCCAACGCGCTCTCCAGCTCGGCCACCGCGCCGGCTTTCGACGAGCGGCGGTTCCTCGATACAGCGCTCGAGAACACCGTGGGCAAGTTCCACCACCTCTGCCGCCATGCCCGGCATGCCGCCGATCCCAAGGGTTATGCGGCGGCCGAGGCCAACCTGGTCGAGAACCGCAGCCTCCGGTTGAGCACCGACCCCGAAGATGGCGCGGTCTTCCTGAGCTGCATCCTGGATCCGGCCGGTGGCGCCGCCGTGCGCTCGGCGCTGGAGCCCCTGGCTCGTCGGTCGGGCGCCGCTGACGACCGCGCCTACGACCGCCGGATGGCAGACGCGCTGGTCGACCTTTCCATGCACGCTCTCGACAACGGGCTGGTGCCGCAGCAGGCAAACCAGAGGCCCCACCTGCAGGTGACCGCAACCCTGGAGACGCTGCGCGGTCTGCCCGGCGCAGCAGCGGCTGAGTTGGAGTTCTCGCTTCCGATCTCGGCCAAAACCGTCGAGCGACTGGCTTGTGACTGCTCTCTCACGCGCATCGTGCTCGGCTCGGACTCCATGGTCATCGATGTCGGCCGGGCCAAGCGCGTGATCTCAGTGCCCCAGCGCAAAGCGCTCAATGCCCGCGACCGTGGCTGCATCTGGCCGGGTTGTGACCGGCCGACCTCCTGGACCTCAGGCCACCACCTCGTGCATTGGATCCACGGCGGTTCGGGTGACCTGCCCAATCTGGCGCTGCTTTGCTACCGCCATCACTGGATGGTGCACGAAGGCAACTGGCAGATGGTTCGCAGCGACGAAGGACAGTTGCTGACCATTCCGCCGACGGTGACTTTCGGCCCATCGCCGCGGGGACCTGACTAGCTAATTACAAGTAGTGCCGGCGGATGGCGCCCAGGTTGTTGAAGATCCGCACTCCGAATGCGACTATCGCGGCGATCGACAGGTCGACGCCCAGCTTGTCGCCGAAATAGGTCAGGCCGGCCGCCAGCGTCATGTTGGTCAGCAAACCGCTGAAGAACACGCGGGGTTCGAAGCTCCCGGCGATGTATGCCTTGAAAGCGCCGAAGATCGAGTCGAGCGCGGCAAGCAACGCGACAGCGGTGTAGCGCGCATACGTGATCGGGATGGTGACCGGCGAGAGCAGGCCGAGAAAGACGCCGAGGATCGCGAACACTATCGCGACGACGATTACTTGCACGTCGGCACCGGCGAAGGCGAGGGTGAGGGGCGCGGCGTCGCGCCCGGAGAAGGCGACGGGGGCACGGGCTGCTTCGAGCGGAGTCCTACCGCAGGCTCCGTGGGGTTCATGACGTTGACGTACAGCAGATCGGACGAGTTGTAGTCGACTTTCCCTGGGCCCGCGATAGCCTTGAGAGCAGCCACCTTGTCCTGCAGTGTCCTGAACTCTTCCGGCGTGAGCACACGGCCGAAGTAAACCTTCCAGCCGCGCTTGGCGAGAAGCGTCAAGTTGCCGCACGAGTCGAAGACGAACCCGGCGACGTGCTGCCCGAGCAAGGCGGGAAAGCCCCGCTGCATGTTGACCATCGCCGTCAGCAGCGCCTGGTCGATCGGCCTCTCGCCGGCCTTGGCATCTGCGCCGGCGGGTCCCTGCACATCGACGAGCCCGCCGGCCGCCGACGTTGGACCTAGCACCACCGCCTGGTCGGACAGGAGAAAGAGGGCCGGGTGATTGCCTGAGTGATAGACGGCGACCGGCTCCCACTCGCTGATCTCGACTATCACGTTGCCCGGGAGCTGCGGCTCGACCGACGCGCTTCGAACCCAGATCTGGTTGAGCAGGCGGAGGCGATCGGCCTCGCCATCAACCGACAGGATGGATCCGTTGCCCGCCACGCCGGCGGCCGCCGCCACCTGTGCGCTGCTGAGGTGTTGCGCGCCAATGACTGTGATGGTTCGAACGGACAGCGCCGGTCCGAACCACAGCCATCCCAACAGCGCGCACTCGAGGACGGCTGCCCCCGTCGCGATTGCGCGGAGCGACCAGTGCACGTCAGGCTCGCGCAGCGCCCGCTCCGAGCGCGTCCACAGCTGACCTTTGAGCGGCTCGCTCGACTCCAGGTCGCGGCGCCAGCCGACCCGCGGCATCAGTGAGCGCCGCCGTCTGAGCTTCATGCGGGCGGCGGTCCGACGCGATGCGCTTGTCGCTGTATCGCGTGATCGACGAGCCTCTTGCACAGCTGGTCGAACTGAATCCCCGCGGCTCGCGCGGCATCAGGCAGAAGTGAGAGCTCGGTCAGGCCGGGGACAGTGTTGACCTCCAGGATCCACGGAGTGGCCTTGGCGTCGACGATGATGTCGACGCGCGCCATGCCTGCGCAGCCGAGCAGGACGAATGCCCTGCCCGCGGCGTCGGCCGCCGTCGCCTGAGCCCGCTCCTCGATTCGCGCCGGGATGATGTGGTGCGACTTGCCGGCCGTGTACTTCGCGTCGTAGTCGTACACAGGGTTGTCGCTCACTATCTCCAGGGTCGGCAGGACCTGCACGTCAGGAGTCGCGAGCACGCCGACGGTGATCTCGGTGCCGGCCTGGAATCGCTGCACCAGGACGCGCCGGTCGTAACGCGCGGCCAGCACAAGGCCGCTTGCGGCGGCATCGGGGTCCTGCGCGATGGTCAGCCCGATGGTCGAGCCCTCGCGCACCGGCTTGACGACCAGCGGCAGGCCGAACCTCCCGACCAGGCGCTCGATGACCTCGGCGGCGACGCCCTCCTTCACCTCGAGCTCCTCGAAGTCCGGGATGTGCAGCCCGGCGCCGGCCATCACGGAGTTCGCGCGCGACTTGTCCATGCACAGCGCAGAAGCCAGGATGCCCGAGCCCGTATAGGGAATTGCCAGCAGCTCCAGCATTCCCTGCACTGCTCCGTCCTCACCCAGCCTTCCGTGCAGCGCGTTGAAGACGCATGCGAAGCCGCCATCGCGAAGGACGTCCCACGTGTTCGCGTCGAGGTCCACGGCCACGACGTCATGACCGAGACCGCGAAGCGCCGCCTCCACCTGCGCGCCCGACCGGAGTGACACCTCGCGCTCCGCGGAGCGTCCGCCGCGCAGCACCGCGAGCTTCAGCGCCATCGTCCGACCAGCTCGACCTCGGGCTCGAGGTCGACGTTGAATCGCCGCTTCACCTCGGCGCGCGCTCGCTCGACGAGACGCGCTACCTGGACTGCCGTGGCGCCTCCCTCGTTGACGATGAAGTTGCCGTGCAGCTCGGAAATGACCGCCGCACCTTCGCGCGTGCCTTTCAAACCGGCCGCCTGCACGAGACGCCCCGCCGAGTCGCCCGGCGGGTTCTTGAAGACGCTGCCGCAGTTCTTCGTCTTGATGGGCTGGGTCTCGTTGCGCTCGCGCGTCAGCTTGGCCATCAGGCTCTTCGCCTCCTCCCCATCCCCGCGCTGCAGCTGGATGGTGGCCTCGACCACCAAGGCGCCTTTTAGCGCACCGTCGCGAAGCGCGGACGAGCGGTAGCCGAGCTTGAGGTCTGCGGGAGACCACGTCTTACGACCGGAGCCGGGCATGTACCCGCACGCCTCGACCAGGACCTCGCGCAGCTCCTTGCCCCAGCACCCGGCGTTCTGATAGACGGCGCCGCCCACCGTCCCGGGCACGCCGATCGCGAACTCGAAGCCGCGCAGACCCGCGTCGGCGACGATGCGCGCGAGTCGCATCATCTTCAGACCGGCGGCCGCCCGCACGCGCGTCCCTTCGACGACGTGGTCGCGGGTGACCACGCGCAGCACAAGGCCTTCGATCCCGGCGTCCGCGATCAGCAGGTTGGTGCCGGCGCCCAGGAGCAGATAGGGGATCGTCCGTTCCCGGCAGCCGTCGAGCATCTTCTCGATGGTCTCGGCGCGACCGGCCTCGAGAAAGAAATCGGCAGGGCCGCCGATGCCGAAGGACGTGCGCGACGCCAGCGGCTCCTTCTCCCGGATTCCGGGAAGGCCGCGCAGCCAGGCGAGCTTAGACGCGCTGCGCCAGCTCATCGCCCAGCTTTCGAATGTCGCCCGCGCCCATCAACAGCAAGAGGTCGTCCGGCCCGACCAGGCCTTCCAGCGCCTGGCGGGCGCCCTGGAAGTCACCGACGTAGATCCCGTTGGGGAGCTGGTCGGCCAGGTCCGAAGCCTGCACTCCGGTCGGGTTGTCCTCTCCCGCCGAGTAGACATCGAGCACGAGCACCTTGTCGGCTCCCGTGAAAGCGCGGGAGAAGTCGTGCATCAGGGCCGCCAGGCGCGAATAGCGGTGAGGCTGGAACACGACGATGAGCCGGCGGTGCCGAAGCTCGCGCGCCGCCTGCAGCGTGGCCCGCACCTTGGTCGGGTGATGGCCGTAGTCGTCGTATACGGCGGCGCCCTGGTACACACCTATGAACTCGAGTCGCCGGTGTGCGCCCGGGAAACGCTCGAGTGCGCCGGCCAGGACCGAGAAGCTGACCCCCAACTCGAGGGCCATCGCTGCGGCGCCGGTCGCGTTCAGCACGTTGTGCCGCCCCGGCTGACGGAGGTTGACGCGACCGAGCTCGCGGCCCTCGTGGTGGATGGCGAAAGGACGGCCCTCTCCGCACCGGTAGTCCGCGTGCTCGCCGAATCCATACGTGATGCGCCGTGCCGGCGATTCCAGGGAGCGGGCACGCTCGTCGTCGGCGCAGAGCACCGCGAGCCCGTCGGCCGGAAGCCCGGCGACGAACGCGGCGAACA
>VBIU01000221.1 GCA_005880945.1 Chloroflexota bacterium
TTGAGGTGATCGCGCAACAGAGAGTCACCTCCATTCAGGTCGTCCCCTCGCTGCTCCGGATGCTGGTGGAAGAGCCGCGACTCAGCGCGTGTACGAGCCTCAGGCGCGTGTTCTGCGGCGGCGAGGCTCTTTCCCTCGAGTTGGCCCAGCGGTTATTTGCCCGCCTCGACGTCGAGCTCTACAACCTGTACGGGCCCACCGAAACGTGTATCGATGCGACGTGCTGGCGTTGCGATCGTGGGCAGAACACCGTCCTCATCGGCCGCCCTCTTGCGAACACGCAGACCTATATTCTGGACCCGCATCGGCAGCCGGTACCGATTGGGGTGCCGGGCGAGCTGTATATCGGCGGCGAAGGCCTGGCGCGCGGCTACCTGAACCGTCCTGACCTGACCGCGGAGAGATTTGTCCCAAACCCGTTCGGCGGAGGGGCCTGTACCCGGCTCTACCGCACCGGGGACCTCGCGCGCTATCGTCCCGACGGCAACATCGAGTTCCTTGGCCGAGTCGACCACCAGGTGAAGCTACGCGGGTTCCGGGTTGAGTTGGGGGAGATCGAGGCGGTTCTAGGTCAGCACCCCGCTGTACAGGAGACTGTTGTTGTCGTCCGAGAAGATTCGCCCGGCGACAAGCGGCTGGCGGCCTATATCGTCCCTGGCCCGCACCAGACCCCCGAGAGCGGGGAACTGCGCAGCTACCTCAAGCGGAAGCTCCCGGAGTACATGATTCCCTCCGCTTTCGTGGTGCTCGACGCGCTGCCATTGACACCCAGCGGCAAGGTCGATCGTCGGAGGCTTCCGGCCCTTGATCGGGCGCGGTCGCAACGCGAATCCGGTTATGTGGCCCCACGGAACGTCCTCGAAGAACGCCTTGCAAAAATCTGGGAGCGAGTGCTCGGCGTTGAGCCGATCAGCGTGACGGACAACTTCTTCGATTTGGGCGGGCACTCGCTGCTGGCCGTTCGCCTGTTCGTCAGAATCGAGCGGCGCATGGCGCGGAGCCTGCCCCTGGCCAGCATTTTCCAGGCGCCGACGGTAGAGCAACTGGCGGCCATGATTTGCACCGCGCCGTCGTCTGCGACTTCCGGTTGCCTGGTCGCGCTGGAGAGCGAGGGGAAGAAGCCGCCGTTATTCTGCCTGCCGGGGCTTCATGGGCACGCGTTTCGCTTTCGCCACCTGGTGGGTCTCCTCGGAGACGACCAGCCTATCTACGGCCTGCAATACCCGGGTCTGGACGGTCAAGCCGTGCCACTGACAAGGGTGGAGGACATGGCGGCCGAGTTCATCCAGCACATGCGCCGGGTCCAGCCCGGAGGCCCATACTACCTCTGCGGATACTCGTTCGGGGGTCTGGTGGCCTACGAGATCGCCCAGCAACTTACCGCCCATGGTCAGCCGGTCGCCATGCTGGCCTTCTTCGACACCCGCGCCCCAGGCGTGCGCGGGAGATCTGCGCGGTCGGAAAAAAACGTGGAGCGTACCGACAATCGCCGCGACGCTGGCTCTTCCCTCTTGAACTGGCTGGAACGCGTGAGTCTGGCGAACAAACAGGCGGCAGACGGCTACTTCCCTCAGCCCTATTCCGGCAAGGCGATCCTCCTCCGCGCCGCGGAGACACCTGATGAAACATCCGAAAGCTCGGAGGCGGTGGTGGACCCGGTCAACGGTTGGGGCGAATGGGTTCGCGGTGGCCTGGAGGTGCACACAGTCCCCGGGGACCACAACAAAATACTGAGCAAACGGAACATATGGGTCCTGGGTGAAAAGTTGCGTGCCTGCCTGCTTGAGGCCCAGGGCCATCGGCTTCTCGTGCGTTGAACCAGTTCATGCTCCCTATGCACACTTCACCCAACATTGTCATCGCAAGTCGCAGATTCGATGCGCCGTGCCGATTCCCCTGGTGTGATCCGCCGGATGTTTTAACGCTGACGCACGACGACGTACACGTCTGGCGAGTAGCCCTCGAGGTTCATGAGGATGTCGTGCGCCAGTTCGAGCATAGCCTTGCGGCGGATGAACAGCTTCGGGCGGATCGCTTCGAATTCGCACGGGATCGACGCCGCTTCTTAGTCCGGCGGGGGGTGCTACGGGCGGTCCTCGGATGGTACTTGACGACAAGGCCCGAACGGCTGCGATTTGAGTGCAATCGCTATGGCAAGCCCTCCCTCGCCGGTCAGACCAGTGTGAGGCCGATCCAATTCAATCTGGCGCATTCCGCCGACTTGGCCGTGATCGCGGTCACTCGCGGCCGGGAAGTCGGGGTAGACGTTGAACGGCTTGACACCCAGTTCGATTCGCTTGAGATCGCCGAGAGATTCTTTTCGCCACGTGAGGCCGCTGCCCTTCGAGGCCGCTCGCCTTCAGCTCAGACCCGAGCCTTTTTCCATTGCTGGACGCGGAAGGAAGCCTACCTCAAGGCGCGGGGGCTCGGAGTGACATGGCCGTTGGACCGTTTCGAAGTCTCCGTGTCGCCCGGCCACGCCGCCCTGTTGAGTGTGTGTGACGATCCCGCGGAACTTTCGCGCTGGTCCGTTCTAGACTTGAATCCCGAACCCGGCTATGTGGGAGCCCTGGTCGTCGAAAGTCATATATGATCCCACCCGCGTTGAACCGGGACCCTCGCCGCCGTGGTTTCTACACACGGCACTCTCGCGAGCGCTGTGACCTTCTCGGCATTAGGCGGTGGTCGACCTCCAACTCGGACAGGGACAAGGCCAGGAAGCTATGAAGGGTGCCGCCGAAGGGTGCGTGTGAACGAGCTCGGCCGGTGTAACCGTGCCGGTGCGCGCGGGTCTCATTGCGGGCGATGGACACAAGCTTCTCGGCCTGCTGGCAGGCGACCCCGCGTTCGGTCCCGCCCGATGATCGCGGGCGTCGACGAACTCCGACGGCAGTCATCCCCGCGGTCTACGACGGCGGGCGGAGCGATTATACTGGCCGAGTCACGACAAAGGAGTCTGAACCATGGTGCTGCGTGCACGCTGGGTGCTCCTCGTCAGCATCGTCGTCGGTGTCGGCATCTGGGGCTACTTTCTCGCTCAAGGACGCGGCAGCGTCCCGA
>VBIU01000228.1 GCA_005880945.1 Chloroflexota bacterium
CCGGCCCGGGCCTGTTCAATGAATTGAACAGCCTTGTCCAAATAGAGCCGGGCCTCGTTGCCCCGGACTTGCACCGTCTTGCCCCTTGCCATCAGTTGGCGGCCTTAAGAGGCGCAAGTACATCGATGCCATCACGCTCTATCGCCTGCCAGATACCTTGTCCCGCTTGACGGCCCTTGCTCAATTTCTCGAGCGATGGTGAACCCACCAGCACATTCAATCGCGTCCCGAACCGTTCACGGGCCGTCTCGGCTATTTCCTGCGCCGCGGCCTCTACCGCGGCTACGCTCTCACGCGCTGTAACCAAGGCAAGGTCGACGTCACTCGTCGCCGCCATCGCGCCTCGAGCCGCACTGCCAAAAATCCGGGCCTCCTTAATAGGGAGATGCCGCGCCTTCAGTTCCATTGCCACGAGCGAGAGGAGTTCAAATTTCAACTTTGGTTCCAACTCGAAGAGCTCGCGAAGTGGCTCAGCCAGGGCATGGCGCCGGTTAATGCGATAGAGGCCCGTCCGCGGTATCCGTTGCACCGCGACCAGCCCCTGCGCGGCAAGGTCGGCCAGTACCTGGTTTGCGCGTGGATGGGAGACCCCGGCGCGCCGTGCCAAGTCGCGGCCGCTCCTGCCAACGTCATGCGGAAGCGCGAACAAAGCGCGGAGCAGCCTTACATGGCTGGCGGTGGCAAAGATGTCGTCCAAAGGCTCATCAAGGCGCATTGGTAGTTTATATTACCACATGGTAATGATGCCTTCCACCTGGTAGCCCAATCTGCCATTCGAGATTGCGAGTTAGCTCCCGGCGGACATTGGTTCGCCCCATTCGAAGGCAGGCGGTTCTGCGCGTTCTCGATCTGGCGGCCGTCCAAATGAGCACATATTTGGCGTTAAACTGATATTCGATGGTAGGCGGGGATTTGCTGGTCGAGGCCAGACGCCGAGCGGGCATCTCGCAGGCGGAACTCAGCCGGCGGAGCGGGGTGCCGCCATCTCTGATCGGCCGCTACGAACGCTACGAGGTGACTCCGAGCCTGGAGCGGTTGCGCTCCCTGATCAGAGCCGCCGGTTTCGAGTTGAGCATGAGGCTAGCCAGGGTCGACCCTAGCAATCACGACCAGGTCCTGATCGAGCGCGAACTACGCCGCACCCCAGCCGAACGGCTGCGGCGTGGCCTGATGGCCGGCCGGCAATTCGGCGCGCTGACAGCCAGGCCTCGTAGTGTCCGAGCCTGATCCGCTAAAGATCCTGGGAGCCCTGGAGCGCCATCGGGTCCGATTCGTTCTGATCGGGGCCGCCGCCGCCCGCATTGCAGGCGCTCCGGTTGTGACTGAGGACATCGACATCACGCCTGCGACCGACAAGGCGAACCTCGAACGTCTCGTGGCGGCGCTCAAAGAGCTTCGCGCCCGCTTGCGGAGTCCGAGCGACAGGGGGGGCGTCCCGTTTCCGCTCGACGCGCATATGCTGCGAACCGCCGACTTGTGGACGCTGACCACATCCGCCGGCGAGCTTGATATTTGCTTCACGCCGTCAGGCACGCGGGGCTACCGCGATCTTCGCCGAGAGGCGTTGCGCACGCGAGTAGGTCCCGGGATCTCTGTATCAGTCGCCTCGTTACGCGATATCATCCGCTCCAAAGAAGCGGCCGGTCGGGATAAGGATCTAGCTCAGCTGCCGCTTCTGCGGCGCACGCTCGAGCAAATTCGTGAGCGGAAGACCTGACTTGTCGAACGGCCGCGCCTCGGGCTAGGTCGCGTGATCCGCAGTCATCGATGGCGAATTGTTATCGAAACTTGGCAGCCGAACGGCTTCGATCTAGGGCGACAAACTCAAGCGCTACGCCGTTCTCCGGCGAGAGTCACACCGGCATCTCAAAACGTCGGTCCGTTGCAAAATGTGGCGCCGAACATCAGGAAAGAATCCGACAAGAACACGCCGGTTGCGAGTGCCAGTGCGAGGACTATCAGAGCAAGCTGGGGAAAGCAACCGGCGCGGTTGTAGATTCGCATGAGGGCAGCCGTGAGAATTCCCCCGACCACGAGTACAGCGGGGGCGTAAAGCAAACTGTCAGTAAGGACTCGCAAACTTGACGCCTCACATGCGGGGAGGCCAAGCCACCAGATTTCCACACCAACCGCGACCACAAGGGTGCCCAGGCCCGACAGCCAGGGGTGCGGGCTTCGCCGCTCAGTGTGGAGGTTTTCAACCCCCTGTATCTCGCGCCCAACCCAAGCGGCGCGGGCAGCGTCAGCCGCGCGATTGAAGCCGCTGCCCTGAGCCGCAATATCGGCCGCCGCGCTGGCTGCGGCGGCCGCACGCTCAGGGTCGCGGCCGAGATGTGTGGTGACCCACTCGTACCAACGGTTCCACAGGGCTTCCGTGGGCGATGCCAGCTTCTCGACTGGCTCGCTACTAGGCAGGGCGGGCGGGTCGTCGGGCATGCGGCGAAGTCTTGATCGTGCGCGGTCTCAGAGTCAGTCTCATGCGGGTCTCAAATGGCTGAGCGCGGCTGCCGTGGCGGGCGATGCAGGCATTTCTCCCCGCCGCCGCCCGGCGACCTGGTTGCGCGGGTGAACTCGATTGGGTCCGGTCCCGCGGCCACGACTTTCATTTCTGACTGCAGTTGACAAAGGCAGCAGGCGGTTCCTCGCATTTTGCGAGGCTGGGAGGGGCCGCGCAGCCATCTAAAGTCCCATGTGGAACTGAAGAGTGCGGCATCTCATGCGCAGATACCTCAGGCCTTCAGCTGGAGTCACCGGATCGTTTGCGGAGGCTGACGCCATCAGGATCAAGACCTGGGAGCGGGGC
>VBIU01000100.1 GCA_005880945.1 Chloroflexota bacterium
ATGCGGGCGAAGTCGGTCTCGATCTTCTGACGGCCGCCGCGCCCGTGGCCGCCCTGCCGGCGGGCCAGGTCGCGGCGAAGGTCGTCCTCCGAGATCTCCAGACCCGAGGGCAGCCCCTCGATCACCACCGTCAGCTGGGGACCGTGCGACTCCCCCGCCGTCAACCACCTGAGCATTGAGGCGATGATAGGGAATGGAGTGAGTACTCCATGAATCCCGCCCCCTCTGGCGCTCCGCGCCACCTCCCCGCGAAGCGGGGAGGACAGGTACCCCTTGAAGTTGCGCTCATTGACGTCGGCGGCACGTTGTGGCCGAATTCTTGGCCTCTGCGGGAGACCGACGGCGACGGGCGTCACCTGAGGGTTGCGGCAGCGATGCCCCACCTGGCGCCGGCGGCTGTCGAATCGCTCGTCGCCGACTTGATCCAGAGCAGCCGCATCGGCGACCAGGCGCGCAGCGTCAGCACCGAGCACAAAGTGCCGGTCCCCGCGGCCGAGGAGCTGGTCGTCGCGTCGCTGACTCGTCAAGGGCTGCCCGCGGATGCGCTGTCAGTGGCTCGAATCCGGCGAGCAATGGCGCTTCCCGTCGCCGACCGGCTCAAGCCGCTCCCTGGCGCGGTGGAGCTGCTGAACGACATCGACGCCCTCGGCATGCGCACGGTCATCGCCAGCAACACCTACTGGCGCGATGCCGAGAGCTATTGGGAGGATTTCCGGCTGCTCGGCATGGCCGACCATGTACACGCGATCGTCACCTCGGTCGACGCCGGACACCTCAAGCCGCACCCCGCTGTGTTCGAGCTCGCGATGCGCGCCGGTGGAGCGCCGGCGGAGCGATGCGTGGTGATCGGGAACAAGGAGTCGAACGACATCGAGCCGGCGCTCGCGCTCGGCATGCGGACAATCCTCGTCCACCCGGACGACCCGATCCCGACGTCGAGCCGAGCCCATGCTGTCGCGCCCGACCTGTGGGCGTGCTCCCAGGCCTTGAAGGCTATGCTCGGCTCACCGTGAAGCAGGAGATGTTGCGGGAGGTCGACCGCCACGTCGTGGCGCTCGAGGTCAACGGCGAGCATGCCGAGCTACTTCTGCCCGTGCACAAGACGCTGCTCGAGGTGCTTCGCGAGGACATGCAGCTGACCGGCACCAAGCACGGCTGCGAGCTGGGCGAGTGCGGCACCTGCACCGTGCTGGTGGACGGCAAGCCCGAGCTGAGCTGCCTGCTGCTGCCGGTACAGATAGAAGGACGGGCGATCACGACGATCGAGGGGATGGCTAAAGGGTCCGACTTGCATCCGCTGCAGCAAGCGTTCGCCGAGCTGGGCGCGGCGCAGTGCGGTTACTGCACGCCCGGCATCCTGCTGGCGGCCAAGTCGCTCCTCGAGTCAGACCCGCAGCCGACGCGTGATGGGATACGCGAAGCGCTGGCGGGCAACCTGTGCCGCTGCACGGGCTACTCGAAGATCCTGGACGCGGTTGAATTGGCCGGGGACCGGATGATGTCCTCCCCGCCGCGCGGGGTGGCGCAAAGCGCCGGTGGGGACGAGGAGCTCTGATGGGCGCCTCCAATAACGGCTTCTCCGTGATCGGCAAACCATTGCCCAAGCCCGACGCGGTCTCGAAGGTCACCGGCCGCGCCATTTACGCCGACGACATGCTGCCCGCGCGCACGCTGCATTGCAGGATCCTGCGCAGCCCTCACCCGCACGCGCGCATCGTTTCCATCGACACGTCCGCCGCCCGCCGCATGCCTGGAGTGCAAGCGGTGATCACGGGCGCCGACCTGCCGATCAAGTTCGGAATCCTTCCGGTCACCCAGGACGAACGCGCCCTGGAGCACGAGAAGGTTCGCTACGTGGGCGATCCGATCGCGGCGGTGGCCGCCGTCGACGAGGAGATCGCCGCCTCGGCTTGCGACGCGATATCTGTCGAGTACGAGGTCCTCGAGCCGGTGATGTCCATCGATGAGGCGCTGGTCGAAACCAAGGACGAGCGAATCCAGGACTACGGCGGGCCGAACAACATCCACAAGCTTGTCGCGCTCGAGTTCGGGGACGTGGATGCAGGTTTCGCGCGGGCCGACCACACTCGCGAGGACGTCTTTTTCTTCCAGGGCAACACCCACCTGCCCATGGAGCAGCACAGCGCCGTGGCTACGTTCGTGGACGGACGCGTGACGCTGTGGTCGTCGACGCAGGTCGTGCATTACGTGCACCGTGCGCTGGCCAAGGTGCTCGAGCTCCCGATGAACCGCATACGCGTCATCGGCGCCGCACACGGCGGTGGGTTTGGCGGCAAGACCGATCCCTTTGCGCACGAGATCATCGTCTCCAAGCTCGCGATGCTCACCGGCCGCCCGGTCAAGTGCACGCTGACGCGCGAAGAGGTCTTCTACGCGCACCGCGGACGGCACCCCGTCCTGATGTGGGTGCGGACGGGCGTGACAAAAGACGGGCGTATCACGGCGATGCATTTCCGCAGCGCGCTCGACGGCGGCGCATACGGCTCGTACGGGGTCGCCTCTACCTTTTATACCGGCGCTCTGCAGACGGTCACTTATGACATCCCCGCATACCGGTTCGAAGGATGCCGCGTCTTCACCAACAAGCCGCCGTGCGGGCCCAAGCGGGGGCACGGCACGCCGCAGCCTCGCTTCGCGCTAGAGCTGCACCTGGAGAAGATCGCGCACGACATCGGCCTCGACCCGGTCGAGCTGAAGCAGCGCAACTTCGTGAAGCCGATGACGCGCACCGTAAATTGGCTTCGCGTGACCTCCTGCGGCCTGGAAGAATGCACCGAGCGGGTGTTGAACGCTTCCGGGTTCCGCAAACGCGAGAAGAAGCGCGGGCACGGGATGGGCTTTGCGATCTCGAGCTACCTCTCCGGCGCCGGAACCGCCATCTACTGGAACGACATGCCTCATTCGGAGGTGCAGATCAAAGTCGACCGTGGTGGCGTCACCGCGTACTGCGGAGCGATGGACATCGGCCAGGGCTCGGACTCCGTGCTCGCCGCGATAGTCGCCGAGGAGCTGGGCATCCAGCCCGCCGACGTGCGCCTGGTCACCGCCGACACCGACACGACGCCGATCGACCTCGGCTCGTATTCGTCACGGGTGACATTCATGGCGGGCAACGCTGCCATCCAGGCGGCTCGCAAGATGCGCGAGATGCTCGTGGAGGCGGCGGCCGCGAAGATGGGCGCCCCCGTCGAGGCGGTGGCCGTTGGTGGCGGCCGCATCGGCGATTTCAGCTTCGAGGACGCCAGCATCCTCGCCGAGGCGCGCTTCGGCACGCTGACCAGCGCCGGGAGCTACACGCCGCCCAAGATCGCCGGGCCGTACAAGGGATCGGGCGTCGGTCCCAGCCCGGCATACAGCTATTCAGCGTGTGTCGTCGACCTCGACGCCGATCCGCGCACAGGGCTCGTGCACCTCAACAAGGTTTGGATCGCGCACGACGTGGGTCGAGCCATCAACCCGCTGCTGGTCGAGGGCCAGGTCGAGGGCAGCGTCTACATGGGGCTCGGCGAAGCGCTCATGGAAGAGCAGGAGTTCCGCAAGGGCCTGCACAAGTGGCCCTCGATGCTGGAGTACAAGTCGCCGACCTTCCTCGACATGCCCGAAGTCGAGACGTTCATCGTCGAGACAGTGGACCCTGAAGGGCCGTACGGCGCGAAGGAAGCCGGACAGGGGCCGCTACTGCCGGTCATCCCCGCTGTCAGCTCCGCGGTGTTCGACGCACTCGGGGTATGGATCGATGAGATACCGGTTACCCCCGAGAAGATCGTCGAGGCGTTGCGCCGCAAAGAGAAAGGAGAGGCCGCGAGGTTCGGTCCTGCCCGCTTCCCGTCCATCCCCTACCCGGCCTGCATCAAGGTCGAGCCTCCCGCAAAAGAGTTGGATCGTGCTGCGCCTGCCTCGATTTAAGTACCTGCGGCCGAAGACCGCGCGCGAGGCCGCACGGATGGCCTCCGAGCTCGGACCGAAAGCGATGTTCGTCGCCGGAGGCACCGACCTGTTTCCGAAACTGAAGCGGCGGCAGTTCGAGGTCGAGGCGCTGATCGGCCTGGACTTTCTCTCGCGTCAGGTCCGCGCGGGAGCGGACGAGGCCGAGGTTGACGCAGGCGTGACGCTTGCCTCCGCCGCCGCGAACGAGCACCTCAGCGCAACGTTTTCCGGCTACGCCGAGGCCGCTGGTGTCGTCTCGTCTCCCCCACTCCGAAACGCCGGCACCATTGGCGGCAACCTGTGCGTCGACACGCGATGCAACTACTACGACATGACGTATGAATGGCGAAAGGCGATCGGCTTCTGCATGAAGAAGGACGGGGACATCTGCCTCGTCGCGCCGAGCAGCCCTCGTTGCTGGGCTGTCTCCTCGTCAGACACCGGGCCGATGGCGATCGCGCTCGAGGGGATGGTGACACTGGCTGGTGCAGATGGCGAGCGCGAGCTGCCGGTGGCCGCCCTTTACCGCGACGACGGCATCGACTACCTGGCGAAGCAGCCGAGCGAGGTGTTGACCAGCCTGCGTCTGCCGGTGATCGAGGGCAACCAGTCCGCTTATGTGAAGCTTCGGCGGCGGGGCTCGATCGATTTCCCGATCGCGGGCGCGGCGGTCGCACTGCGGCTGGATGGCGCCACTGTCACGCGGTGCCGCATCGTGCTGTCGGCGGTGGCGTCATACCCCCTGGAAGCGAGGGCGGCGGACGATTTCTTGACCGGCAAAACCCTTGACGAGGAGACGGTCAGGGCGGCGGCCGAAATCGCCGCCAAGCCCGCCAAACCCCTCGACAACGCCGACCTCACCCACTTCTGGCGGAAGCGCATGGTGCGAGTCGTCGTGGAGCAGGCGCTGGCGGCGGCAGCGACCCGAGGCGGGGGTTCAATGGTTAAGCTTCTAGGTCAACACCCAGGATGAAGCATTCCAGACGTCGACAGTCAGGACAGGGCATGGTCGAGTACGCCCTCATCCTCGCGTTGGTCGCCCTGATCGTTATCGTCGCTCTGATCGCGACCGGCGGCCAGATGATCAACGTCTACTCCAACATCGTCCAGACGATGTGTCTGTACCACGTAGGCTGCTGACGCTCGCTAGTCGCCTCTAGCTGAGGCCGCCGCCTCCGCCGCCCGCTCCGCCTTCCGCCGGATCGTGTCCCAATCGCGGTGCGCGAGCGCCTCGTGGGAGAACAGCGAGTTGGTCAGGCCGACGGCCCTGACCCCCAGACGCAGGTAATCGGCGATGTGGCCGATCTCGACGCCTCCCGACACCCAGTAAGGAACGCCGCCCATCGGTCCCTGAAGGGATCGGATGTACTCGATGCCGCCGACCGGCGTGATCGGGAAAACCTTGACCAGCTGGGCGCCGGCCAAACGGGCCTGGTAGATCTCGGTCGGGGTCAGCGCTCCGAGCACGCAGAGGAGGTCTTCCTGGCGGCACGCTTCCGCCACCTCAGGCAGCAGAACTGGCGTCACGACGAAGTCGGCGCCGGCGTCCTTGGCGTCCCGGACGGCCCCCGGATCCCACACGGTGCCGACGCCAATGGGCGTCTTCCCGCCCGTCGTGGCCACGATCCCCCGAACCATCTCGAAGCAGGATGGGACGGTGGTCGTGACCTCGATCGTGCCGATGCCCCCTTCGATCGCGGCCAGGCATGCCTGGAACCCGGCATCGGCGTCCTCGGTCCGCAAGACGCCGCAGACGCCGTTTGGAAAGATCACATCGATCGTCCTCACAGGCGCCAGTATGCCGCCCTCTCCCCGGCGGGGAGAGGGTTGGGGGGCGGGGCGTGAGTTATGAGGTCCGCAGGACGCAGAACCCGCTTGGGCTGCGCTATGGTACATACGTATGACCGGGGCGGCCACGGCTACCGAGAGCACACGGGATCTGATAATCCACGCCGCCGCCGACTCGCTCCTGGAGAACGGCTACTCCGGCACCAGCGTCCGCTCGATCGCCTCCAAAGCGGGCGTCGCCATCGGCAACCTCCAGTACTGGTTTCCGACCAAAAGCGAGCTCCTTGTGGAGGCCTGGCGCTACCTCACCGCCCGCTCGGTCGAGGAGCTGCGGACCGCCCTCAACCAGCTGACGGATCCACTCGAAGTCCTGGAGCTCGGCGCGGAGTCGATCTGGGCGTCGCTCCGGCAGCTGGGCGACATCCAGCTCGCGGCTTTCGACCTCCTGGTCCAGGCCCCGCGGACGGAGCGGCTTCGCGCCTACCTGCCAGAGCTGTTCACGCGCTACCGCGAGGTCATCCAGGAACAGCTCGACCGGCTGGAGGAAGACGGCCGGATCCGTCTGACGGTCCCGCGAGAAGTCCTCGTCCCATTGGTGTTGAACACGGTCCTCGGCTTCGGGCTCTATTACGTGGTCACGCGAGACGACGAGTCCTGCCTGCGCGCGCTATCAGCCTTCAACCAGCTGGCCGCCACCCTCATCGAGCCGGTGCCGTGAGAGCTCAGGCGCCGGTTATCGGCCGTGAGCTGGAGAGGCTGGACGGACTGTGGGAGGACGGACTGTCTGACACGTACCGGTCCTACCTCGACGCAGTGGTCTCGTACGAGGAGGAAGCGCAACCGAAGCTGGCTCTGGCCGCGGCCTTGATCGAGGCCGGCCTGCGGCTGCAAGGCCTGGGCGGACGCGCCGCGCCCGCAGCGGCCTTGCTGATGGGAGACCTGTGCCTGGCCCGCGCCTCGCGCCTCATCGCGGACACCGCCTCACAGTCGCTGCAGGTCGCCTTCGCCCGCGCCATAGAGGAGCTGTCCGCAACCGCTGCCTCAGGCGGGGCCGGCAAGCCGGTGCGTGAGCTCCTGGTCGGCGCCCTCGAGAGCGGTCGATGATCGCGAAGCGGCTCCGGTTCAAGACCTCCGGCGCCACGCAGTTCGTCGACATCACCTCCCAGCTCCGCGACGAGGTCCGCCGCACAGGCCTCCGCTTCGGCCGCATCTATCTTCAGTCGCTCCACACGACCGTAGGCCTGGCGGTCAATGAGAACGAGCCGCTCCTGCTGCGTGACTTCCAGTCCCTCCTGGAGCGTCTCGCGCCGAGTGGCGCGGGCTACCAGCACGACGACTTCGCCCGGAGGTTCGACATCGCTCTCGACGAGCCGGTGAACGGTCATGCCCATTGCCGGCAGCTCCTGCTGACGGGCTTCGCCACGCTGCTGGTGGAGGAGGGTGACCTGGTCCTTGGCCAGTGGCAATCGGTGTTCGCAGTCGAGCTGGACGGCCCGCGGCAGCGCCAGCTGGCAGTTCAACTAGATGGCGAGTTCGAGACCGAAGGATCTAAGTCCTCCCCGCTCGGCGGGGAGGTGGCGCGCAGGGCCGGTAGGGACGAACACCAAAGCAAGCACGCCGACCAAGCACTGGTGGAGCTAGAGCTGACGCGCCAGTTGATGATCGACCCCGACCCGGTCGCGCTCCCAATGCGCCGCCTGGTGGAAGCGGGCGGCAAGCGCCTCCGGCCCCGCCTGGTCCAGCTCACCGCCCGCATCGGCCCTCGCCAGGAGCCATTGCGCGCCGCGGCGCTGGCAGCCGCGGTGGAGCTCCTCCACAACGCGACCCTGATCCACGACGACTACGTCGACGAGAGCACGCACCGTCGGGGCCGGCCCACCGTTGCGGCGGCCGAGGGCGCCGAGCGCGCGATCGCGGTGGGTGACTTCTATTTCGCCAAGGCGACACGGCTGATCGCTGAGATCGGCAACGGCGACGTGACCTCCACTGTGGCCGAGGCGCTGGAGGCGATCTGCGCCTCCCAGATCGACGATGTAGCGCTACGCGGCGCCTTTCCAGGAGACCACGAGTCCTACCTGAAAGTCGTGCGCGGCAAGACTGCGGCCCTGTTCGCGGCCTCCTGCGCGTCGGGCGCCCTGCTCTCCGAAGCGAAGCCCGAAGCCGTCGAGGCGCTGAAGCGGTACGGCGACCTCCTCGGCACGGCTTTCCAAATGGCCGACGACATGATCGATTTCAGCCCAAGCTCGGGCAAGCCGGTGGGTCTGGACATCCGCCAGCGCGTGCTGTCGCTGCCGCTTATCTACGCGGCGGAGGACAAAGCGGTCGGACCCGAGATCCGGCGGCTGCTGGCGGGGACCCTTGGCGACGCTGAGGTCGGCCGGGTGACCGACCTGGTTCGCTCGAGCGACGCGCTGGACCGAGTGGGCGACGAGGCGCGGGGTCTCGTCGAAGCCGCCCTCAGGGAGCTGGAAGCAGTTGAGCTGGACGGCCTGCGGCCAACCCTGATCGGCCTGGCGAAGTCAGCCGTCGACCGCCAGTCGTAACACTCGGCGTTGCAATCAATAGGGCTCGTCCTTACCGCCGCTTGCGCGCAGGGGCGCTAGCTTGGACGATCGCCAATCAATATCCCGACCGTACCCATCGCGAGCCGTTCATAGCGGACGCGCGCCCAACCGGCCGCCGCGGCCATCGCTCGCAGCTCGTCCGGCGTGCGGTAAGAGTCAACCGTGTCGCTGAGGTACTGGTAAGCAGAAGGCTGTCCTGAGATCGCTCCGCCGATGGCCGGGAGCAGCGTCTTCAGGTAGAGGCGATACGCGCCGCCGATCGGCCCCTGCGGGGGCCGCACGAACTCCAGCACCACCGCCCGTTTTCTCACCACGCGAAGCATCTCGCTGAGGCCCGCCACGGGGTTGGACAGGTTTCGCAGACCGAATGCGATCGTCGCTACGTCGAACTCCGAGTCCTCGAAGGGCAGCCTGAGGGCGTCGCCTTCTACGAACTCGATAGCCGGATGCTCGCGCCGCGCGATCGCCAGCATTTCCGGGCTGAAATCGAGGCCGACGACCTTTCCCTCCGGGCCCGCCAGGCGCGCCAGCTCCGCGGTCAGCTTTCCGGACCCGCAGGCGACATCGAGCGCGGAACCACCTGCAACGAGGCCGGTCGCCCGTGCCGCTCGCCGGCGCCAACCCGCGTCGGTCCCGCCTGAGAGCACAGTGTTGACCAGGTCGTAGCGGCGGGCAATGCGGTCGAACATCGCGCGCACCGCTTCGGGGTCGCGCTCGGCCAGGGCTAGACCCTCTGCCAGATCGACGCGATGCCCTGGCCTACGCCGATGCACATCGTGGCCAGGCCGTACTCGACATCGCGATGCACCATCTCGCGAACCAGCGTGCCGACCAGTCGCGCGCCGCTCGACCCCAATGGATGGCCGAGCGCGATCGCGCCGCCGTTCACATTCACCTTCTCTTCATCGAGTCCAAGCAACCGCACACACGCGAGCGACTGCGACGCGAAAGCCTCGTTGAGCTCGACGACGCCGATGTCGGACGCTTGCAGGCCGGCTTTGTCGAGCGCCCTGATCGAGGACGGAACAGGGCCGATTCCCATGTAGTCGGGATGGACGCCCGCGGCCGCCGCTGACACCAGCCGAGCCAGCGGCTTCAGACCGCGCCGCTTCGCCTCGGCGTCCGACATCAACACCAGCGCCGTCGCTCCGTCGTTGAGTGGCGAAGAGTTCCCTGCGGTCACGGAACCCTTTTCGTCAAAGGCGGGTCGCAGCTTGGCGAGCGCCTCGAGGGAGGTGTCCTGCCGTGGGCCCTCGTCCTCGGCGATACGCAGCTTCTCGCCCTTTCGCTGCACGACCTCGACTGGCACGATCTCCTCGGCCAACCGGCCTGACTTCTGCGCGGCGACCGCGCGCTGATGGCTGCGCAGCGCGAAAGCGTCCTGGTCCTCCCGCGACACCTCGTACTTCTGCGCCACGCGCTCGGCGGTCTCCCCCATCTGCAGCGTTCCGTACATCTGAGCCATCTTCGGGTTGACCAGCCGCCACCCGATCGCCGTGTCGTACACGGTCTGCTGGCCGCGGGGAAACGCATTGTCCGGCTTGGGCATGACCCAGGGTGCCCGGGTCATGCTCTCGACACCGCCCGCGACCACGACGTCAGCGGCGCCGGACTGAATCTCGCGCGCCGCCGTGATCGCGGCCTGCATGCCGGATCCGCACAGACGGTTCACCGTCTGGCCTGGCACCTCGACGGGGAAACCGGCGAGGAGCAGCGCCATGCGGGCGACGTTGCGGTTGTCCTCACCAGCTTGGTTGGCGCAGCCGAGGATAACGTCCGCGACGTCTGCAGGCTCGACGCGCGCGCGGTCGCACGCCTCCTTGATCGCAATCGCGGCGAGGTCGTCAGGCCGCACATCTTTCAGCTGGCCGCCGTAGCGACCCATCGGCGTGCGGGCGGTGGCCACGATGACCGCCTCGTGCATCACCGCTTCTTGGCGCGGCGTGCCAGGAATGCCTGGACGCCGTCGACGAACTCCTGGCTCCCGGCCTGGGCCTCCTGCAGGTACGACTCGAACTCGAGCGCTTCCTCGTAGCTCGACTCCAGCGCGTGGTTGACCGCGCGCTTCGCGGCCGCAAGGGCCTGGCGCGGTTGCGCCGCCAGCTGCGTCGCGAGCTCGCGCACCT
>VBIU01000229.1 GCA_005880945.1 Chloroflexota bacterium
TTCCCGCCGGGTGGAATCGCGTTGTGCTGCTGCGGCGCGCGCCGGCGGGCGCCGTGGTGGTGGCGGATGCGGTGCGCGTGCGCTAGTCCTTTGCGCCTTCTGTACTCGGGGGTGCTTGTCGTCTAGAAAACCAAATCAGACCGCCCACCGCGATCACGATTCCCGCCCAGAATACTTCCCACCGAAACCGCGGTGGATCAGTGCGGATGAGTGCATAGTGGTAGTCGATTGTGAACGACAGCAGCACGAGCACGGCGCCAACACTGGCGAGCACCCACGCCCGGCGAGACAGTCGCAGGGCCGAGCGGCTGAGCAGCCACAGCGCGCCAGCCACCAAACAGAGGCTCACGATCACGGGCGCGAGCACCGGTCCGAGCCACGGGACGGGAATGAGAAAGAGCACGTCCCAGGTGAACAGCGAGGGCGGCCAGCCGATGAAGACCCACAACCAGACATAATAGAAGCTGTCCCACAGACCGAACGCGAGCGCGAAGTAGAGAAACCGCTCCCACACGTTGCGGCCCGCAATCGCCGCGACCGCGACGATCATCACCAGGGTCGCGGCTTCACGGCCGACCTCGATCGCGACGAGTCGGTCAGGGATCTCGTGCAATAACACGCTGAGGGGCTCGGCGCCGCCGTGCAGCGCGCGCAGGTACACCACGACCGCCGACTCGACCGCGGCCATGGCTATCGCATAGAGCGCCACCCAAAGCGGGCGCCTGATATTGCGTTCCATTTCGATTCACCCCACGAAGCGAAGACTCGTGTGGGGACGGGCGCCCTCCTCCGTCCACTGTTCTGTGTTACCTCATCTCGCTGGCCGGCATCTTCACCACAGGGCATCGATGACCGACTCGCGTCCTGTCTATCAAACGGGCCCAGAGTGCCCGGACTGTCACTCCCGTGACATCGTCCCTATCCTCTATGGGTATCCCAGTGCCGAGGCAGTCGCAGCCGCACGGCGCGGCGAGCTACTGATCGGCGGCTTGAACATCGACGCCGACAACCCGCGTTGGAGCTGCCGCAGCTGCGGCCGCCGCTTCAGTTTGGGGGATGTGAGTCGGGCTATGTAGGAAAGCCGGAGAGCTTTCGCTCCCCGGCTTTCGTTTTGGCGTACCGAAACTCACTCGCTAGTGAACCTGCGCCTGCAGGCCAGTGCTCCCCGCATTGCCTCCCGCCGCCGCTGCGCCGCCCGCGCCCCCGTTGCCGAGCGCGAACACATTCCCGCTCTGCGCGAGCGATCCTCCCTGCGAGACGATCCCGATGCTTGGCCCACCGCCGCCGCCGCCGCCCGGACCGCCCGCACCCCCGCTGCCACCCGCGCCGCCGTTGCCGCCGGCACCAACTTGCGGCGCATCGGTCGTGGCGCCCAGGCCGCCGGCGGCGCCAGCGCCACCCGCCGCACCGTCGCCGGGCGCGCCGCCGGCACCACCGTTGCCCGTTGCGATCGCGTTGCCCGTGATCGTCAGGTTCGACGCCACGCCGACGATGCCGAACGAGCCGCCGGCCCCACCGCCGCCACCACCGCCGGTCCCGGCGCAACCGCCGGTGCCACCACCGCCACCACCATTGCCACCGCCCGTGGGGTCGAGCCCGCCACCCCCACCGCCGCCGCCGCCCCCGCCGCCAGGTTGGCCGGACACTCCTGCAGAGCCATCCGCTCGGGTATACAGACCGAAGCTGGAGAAGCCTCCAAAGGAGTCACCGCCGGTTCCCCCGGCTCCAGTGATCCCGGCGAGGCCGTCCTGCCCATTCTCGCCAGCGGGCAACGGGGGCGTCGCTCCGCCGGGTCCACCGGCTCCACCATTGCCGCCGTTGGGCGAGTTGCCGGGCGCGCCATCTTGGCCGGTGGCGCCCGGCGGCCCGCCTTGCCCACCCGCGCCGCCGATGAGGGCGGTGCCGAAGCACAAGAGCCTGGTCTCAAAACCGCCGGCACCTTCGGTTCCGTTCGCGCTCCCCGGCTGTCCATCGGAGCCGGCGATGCCATTCTGTCCCGCGAGACCAGCGAAGCCATCTGCGCCCGCGCCGCCGTTGCCCGCGATAATTTGATTGCCCGAGATCGTCGCTACGCTGTTGGTAAACAGGATCCCGTAGACGCTCTGTCGGGCCACGAGCGCGTCGCCGCTCTTGATAGTGAAGCCGTCGATGGTCACTCCCGTCACGTTGTCGCCTTGCACCGCGACGCCCGAAGTAGACGGTCCAGGGGGGGGGCCGATCGTCGTGATGAACGTCCCCGGTGTACGCGTCCAGGTCGCCGGATCGTAGCCGCCGTACAGACTGATCCCTGAGCGCAGCTGCACATTCTCTGGATAGATGCCTTCCGCGACATTCACTCTGTTCTTACCGGAACTGGCGGCAAGCGCGAGCGCCGCACCGATGGTCTTGAGTGGCGCGGCCCGCGTGCCGTTCGCGGCATCGTCGCCCGCCGGACTGACGTAAATCGCGTCCAGGGCGACGACCACCGTAATGCAGCTCGGACTGCTCACGTTGCCGGCGGCATCGCTGCCAGTCACGCAGAAGTTGTGCGAACCGTCGGTCGCGAACGGCGGCACGTGGGCCAGCACCGCTTCGGTCGGCTGATTGAACGCACCGTCCTGCGCGACCATTGCGACCGGCGGACTGCCATCGACCGTGTAGGTCGCCCCCGCGATGTTCGAGCCGCCCGTAGCGGCGTCGTTCACCACCGCCGTGAGGTCGAACGGGCTGCCTGCGATCGGATTGGCGGGCGACGTGACCACGCCGGTCACGACCGGTGGCGCTACGTCGGTCAGCGTCGCGGTGAAGGTCGCGAACGTGAGCTTCGCGCCCGT
>VBIU01000230.1 GCA_005880945.1 Chloroflexota bacterium
CTCCGGTACGAGGCTCCCTCCCACTTTCGCGACCGGCGCATCGTTGACCGAAACGATCTCATCCCAAGACCTCAACGTGTTGAACCAGCCGGTGGAGCCCTTCAGCTCGGCGCTCAGGACAGCGTCGTGAACCGAGAGATCCACGTCCTCATAGTAGGTGTCGACGCCCATCTCCGCCGCATGGTGCAGCACCGCATGCAGGTCCGCCGTGGCATCGTCGAGCTGCACGGTGGCGATCGGGTTGTGTAACCCGGAGCCGGGCTCCCCGGTCACCTGAAAATCCAGGCGCTGCTGTCCATCGCTCACGAAGCCCGTCGCGCTCGCCACGCCCTTCGCGTCCGCCACGTTGTGACTGATGGTGTAGTCGACCAACGGCGCGGCGCCACCCGGAGCCGTTGCCACGCCGCGCACTGCCGTCGTACCGGGCGCGCTGGCGTCGAACAGGTCGAGCTGCCCGATCGCCGTGGCGGGGCACGCGATCGACCCGTCCGGAGCACGCTGGTACAGCACGACCCGGACCCCCGTGGCCGGGGCGCCGGAGTCGCCGCTCTCGGCGTACCGCTGCGACGCGCAGGTGAACGCGAGCGTCTTCCCGAGCAACGAATCAGGAATGAGTGGCGCGCCCGCCGCGGGCGCAGCCAATGGCCCCCCAAACCGAAAGACGCCGAGCGATTGCACCAGCGGCGACGCGAAGACGGTGTTGACCACGGCGAGGCTGGAGCGGAGCCCGCTCAAGTCGCTGAGGGGGCCGGTCGACTCACCGCACGCCGCGGTGAGCACCACTGCAATCCAGGCGATCGGTCTCATTGAGGCTCGATATCTACTTTCCTCTACTACCCACGCCAGCCTGGACCGCGTCACAGCCTAGTTGCCGATCGGCTGCGGGGCCCGGAGCTCCACTGGCCGCGGCTCGATCGCCGGCAGCTTCTTCGCCCTGAGCGCCGCGTTCACGCCCGGCAAGGCATCACGCAGCGCGGCCTGGGCTGCCACCAGGTGCCGCTGCAGCTCCGGCGCGAACAGCCCGAACACGTCGTAGACCTGCCGCGGCGGCCGGCCGTCCGCCGATTCCGCCATCCCTCCCAGGGCACTGAGCCGCTCCGTCACGCGTTGCCCGTAGATCAGCTCATCCTCCACGTCCTGATTGCGGATCTGGTACAGGGAGTCCTCGATCCCGGCGAGCCGGTCAGCGACCGCACGGGCCCGGGTACGCGCGCCGCCGCTGAGACTCGGCAGCCTATCCTCGATCTGAGCGCGGGCGTTGCGTAGCGTCCGGATTGTCGTCGTCGCCGAGTTGACCGTGTCCCTCAGCTGCTTGAGGAACCGGAACTGCTCGGCCAGGTCGGCGGTACCGCCATGGCCTCGCGGGTCGGGGCGCACCTGGAATGGCTGGACGTATTCCTTCCCGCCCACGCGCAGTCGCAAGCGGTACGCCCCCGGCAGCACCATAGGACGTTGGGTCGAGATGGCGCGCATGCCCCAGAATTCCGCAGGTCCGGGGATCCGCAGGTTCCAGGCGAACAGATTGAGCCCTGCCTTGGCCGGCACGCGCGGCGGCGACGAGGGCCGGCGCGGCCACGCCTTGTCAGCGTCCTTGAGTGTGTCGCCGACGATCGAATCGACCTTCACGCTGTCGGTGATCCCAGCGCGGTGAAGACTGTCGGTGCGCACGCGCTTCACGCTGTCCGCCCGCAGGCTGTCGGCTCGCGTGGCCGAGTCCTGGGCGCTGGTGAACGAACGGATCACCTGCCCGGCGGAGTCGAGGACGTCGAGCGTCACCTCCGCGCCGCCGGTCTTGAGCCAGTAGTAGACAACCGCACCGCTCGGCGGATTCTTGCCGACGGGGTGCGCCGCGTTCTCCCCGAACCCGAAGCCGCCGCCCCAGTCCACGCGGTAGGCGTCCCGGGGCCGGTACAGGTGGGTGTCGCCGGCGAGCACCGAGTCCGCGAGCTGCCGGAGCGGCGAGATGTCATCCAGGATCCAGAACGAGCGGCCGTGGGTCGCCGCGATCAGGTCGCCCTCCTTGATCGCGAGGTCGTGC
The DNA here is from genome assembly GCA_005880945.1 of Chloroflexota bacterium. GTDB lineage: Bacteria > Chloroflexota > Dormibacteria > Dormibacterales > Dormibacteraceae > Palsa-872. The sequence continues at coordinate 2,039 of VBIU01000230.1, forward strand.
ACCGGCACGGGCGGCAGGTTGCGCTTGAGCGACTGCCAATGTCCACCGCCGTCGAACGACACGTACACGCCGCGCTCGGTGCTCGCGAATAGGAGCCCGGCCCGCTCGGGATCTTCGCGGATCGAGCGCGCCCATTCCGTCACTGGTATGCCAGTGACGATCGGGGTCCACGTGCGGCCGAAGTCAGTGGTTTTGTAGAAGTAGGGGACGGGATCGCCGAGCTGGTAGCGGTTCGCGGCGACGTACGCGGTGCCCGCCGCGTGCGGCGACGCCTCGATGATCGAGATGCGCGTGAACGGCTTCACATCCGGCGGCGTCACGTTCGTCCAGGTACGGCCGCCGTCTCGTGTCAGGTTGATGAGCCCATCGTCCGACCCCGCCCAGATCACACCACGCGTAACCGGCGACTCGGCGATCGCGAAGATGGTGGCATAGTACTCGGCAGTCGTTTG
>VBIU01000233.1 GCA_005880945.1 Chloroflexota bacterium
ATCGTCAAGCGACGCGGCGCCCGAACGCCACGCCGCGCCGCTCCGGGCCCACCACTGCCACCACCGCGCCAACGATGAACACGGTTGCAGCCGACAGCGCCATTGCCTGTGCATACGTCGCATGCGCGGCGAAGAGCGCCTGGACGTGCGGGATCTGGCTTGCGACCGCCACGCCGCATTGATACGCGAACCCCGGCAGGAAGCCCCGCACGCCGTCCGGCGCGAGCTCGTTGATGTGCGCCGGAATGACTCCCCAGGCGCCCTGGACGAAAAATTGCATCGCGAAGGCGCCGAGCACGAGTAGCGGCGTGGCGGGAGCGAATGCCCACACCGGGATCATGAGCACGGCTCCCACGAGCGCCAGGCTGATGGTGCGCCGCCGGCCCAGCCGGTCGGAATAGAGACCGCAGAGCACGCCACCGGCGAGCGCGCCCACCTGGGAGAACGCCGTCAGTGCGGCGCGCGCCGTGGGCCCCCAATGCCAGTCCCGCTCGAGAAACGTGGGATACATGTCCTGCGTGCCGTGCGAGACCATGTTCATCATCGCCATCAGGCACACTAGATAAAGGAAGAGCTTCCAGTTCGACACGATCGCCCGTCCCAGGCCGCTCCAGTTCTCGTGCCGGGTCTCACGCCACACGTCCGACTCCTGTACGCGCGCGCGAACGAATAATGCGAGCAGCGCCGGCAGGCCGCCGATGAAAAACAGCGGCCGCCAGCCCCAGCGAGGGAAGACGAACAAGTAGCACACGGCCGCCAGCAGATAGCCCGCCGCGTAGCCCTGCTGCAGCAGGCCCGACATGACTCCGCGCAGTCGGGGCGGCACTTTCTCCATCACGAGCGAAGCCCCCACGCCCCATTCCGCCCCCATGCCGATCCCGAACAGCGCGCGCAGAACGAGGAACGTGACGTAGTTCGGCGCGAGGCCTGTCAACACCTCGACCACCGAGTAGAACACGAGATCGACCATCAGCGGGATCTTGCGGCCGTAACGATCGGCGAGGAGGCCGAAGATGAATGCGCCGACAGGTCGGAAGAGGAGAGTCAGCGTGAGCGAGAGGGCGATCGCGGCGTCGGACTTCCCGAAGTCCTTGCCGATCGCCGTCAGCGTCATGACGACTAGAAAAAAATCGAACGCGTCGAGCGTCCATCCCAGGAAACCGGCGGCGACGGTCGCGTTCTGATCGCTGGCGGCAGAGCGTGGTGCTGTCATCGCGGGCTTCACGGCTCGATGGTGAGCTCCGCGTGCAGGTCCGCTCTGGAATCTTCCCCAGCCCACACGTCAAAGATGCTCGGCTCAACCACCCAACGCTTCGTACGGGGACTCCAGAATTTGAGTTCGTCCCTGCGCAAGGAGAAACGGAGGGTGCTGGTCTCGCCTGGTTGCAGTGTCACTCGGCGGAACCCTTCGAGTTGGCGAACCGGACGAGACGCAGAGCCGGCGCGCTGGTGAATGTAGAGTTGGGGGATGTGCATCCGGCTCCGCTCGACCGCGAGATGCTGCAGCCGATCGATCTCTTTGGGGTTCGCCAGCCACAGGATCGCGCCGACACGACCGTGGATGATGTCGGTGTCCGATGCAGCTGTGACGAACCCTCCCAGGCCGACCCCTGCAGCCAAGTTGAGCTGCCCAATCTTCTCCTCGAGTGTCGTTTGCCCGAGGAGGGATTGGGCGCGACGAGAGACTTGAGCGGAAGAGTTGCCAGCCGTCGCCAACGTCATGCCAACGAACAGCTGTAGAAAGAGGAGCCTTCCGCTTGTATGGTGACGCATGGCTTTTCCCTCCGCGCTGAGCTGACGTGATGCCGCCGCGTGCGTAGAGCGAGGCCCAAATTACCGTTCGTGATCGGCTTCGGAAGATGAGGGTGAGCGTAATCGAGAG
>VBIU01000232.1 GCA_005880945.1 Chloroflexota bacterium
CTTCGATGCCGATCCGCCGCAGCTCCGGCGGGTATTCGAGCTCGGGTGCGGACACTAATTGGGGAACTTCGTCCAGCGCCGTCGCCAAGTACACGCTGTCGAGGCGATTCGCCCCGCAGTACCGCGCCGTCCAGGTGAGCCCCTCGAAGCACGGGCACTGCGCCTCCAGCTCTGGAAGGTGATTGCGCAAGCCGCGCGTGTTGAAGCTCGCGGTTCTCGCTCCTTCGTCGACCAGCCGAAACTCGATGCCGAGATCGGGATTGCGGAGGACCTTTCTCACAAAGTCGTCCGGCCCCGGAACAAAGGCCGCGCTGTGCTCCCGAGACAGAATCCAGGGGGTCGGCGGCGGCGGGGACCTCGTCCCCCCCCAGAACACTCGGACCGGCGTGTGGCGGGTGTCAGCCAGGAGAACCGCTGACGTCATCAGGTAGACCGACAATCCAGCAGTGTCGCACAGAATGTGCAGCGACGGACGAAACTCGCGCAGGGGTCCCCGAACTGGAGCGACCGCGTACACCTGCAAGATTGTATAGTGGCTCATGCCCTTCATTGAATGGACGACCTGCCACATGTCCTGCGACGTGGCGGGCGGTGGCTCCCAGCCGAGCGAATCAGATCGCGGCGCTGGAGACCGCACGGCAGGGGGAGGCGGGGCGGCCCGCTTCACAAGAAATCGGCGCGGGACATATCCTGAGTGCGTGCCGACGCTCACCTGGCACCATCCGTTGCTGCAGATCGTGACGTAGACCTCAGTCTTCGACGTCAGACGTTCGACCATGCGCGCGGCCATGTTCGGCGCCTCGCGCAACCGGACGGCGGCAGTGATTGTGGCGCTGGTCTCTTCGAGCGGGGCTTGAGCGGCAAGCACCGCACTCGAGAGCAGAATGGCGAGGACGGACCACAGCGTCCTCACCTCAGCAGGTCTTCGAACGTCCGGTTCAGAAACGGATAGCACTGCCAGTCGCGATAATGAAGGAACATCATCATGGGGATTTTAGCGGTCACAGACGCATCGTCCGGCCGTCGCTGCGCCACCAACTGGTCACCGGAAAGCCATCGATCAGCGCGGGCAGGTAACGGCGCATCCGCAACATCTGCACCAGCTGTTCATCGAACTCACGCAGTCCAGACGACTGCGATAGCCGCACCTCCGTGACCTGGCCGCTCGGCGCGATGATCACATCGGCGTTGATGCGGAAATCCAAGCCCGGCATGATGCGATCGCCGGGGTGAGAGTGCACCAAGATCACCTCGCTGAGCCGGTCAGGCTTGGTCACGAGGACCGGCGGGCAGTAGAACGATCGCTCGAGGGTGACCGCAACCGCATCGGTTCCTGTGCCCGCCCCCGCCCCCGCCCGCGCCCGCGCCCCCGTCACGCGGACGCGCACTGCCCAGACGTGCTTGGATTTCTGCGGCACGAACGCGTTCGCGAGCAACAGGCCGGCGCTGTCGATGGGCGCGTCGAGGACGTGCACCTGCGGGAATGAATCCGATTCCGTGTAGACCAGACTCAGCAGCACGCCGTGGGGGGCGAGCATCGCCGCGGAGAGCCCCTGGACGATGCGCGCGGAATCGAGGAGCACGCTGACGCGCGGCAGAGTCTTGGGGTTCTCGGTGGAATCACACTGGCGCTGCTGCGCGAGGAGGGGCCCGCGATTTCCGACGACGACTATGAGCGCGACCGTGGTGGCGAGCGAGCGCAGACAAACCTCCAGCGTGCTAGCCGGTTTGGCGCGTTGCAAATCGTACACCGAACCCAAAAAATTGTGCACGCTCATCCAGCGTCACTTAAAAAACACTACAATCCCGATTGGAAATGTCTGCAGCGCGGCACGTTTACCCTGAAAGCCCTCGCCATGCACATATTCGAAGCCGAGCTCTCCGAACACCGCCACGCGATCGACCACGTTGAGCTGCGCACCCGCGAGGGCGCGTGCCGCCCAGATTTTGCCGGCCAGGCCACCCGAGCCGCTGATGTTGCCCACGCCGCCGCCGGCGCCGAGGTAGGAGATGAGGCGGTTCCAGGACGCCGTTCGGCACAGCACATCGAGGTTCACGGTGTACTGCGTCGTCTCGTTCGTGCCGCCGAGCGGCGTTTCGGTCTTGTTCCACGCGAACGACACCGCTGGTCGGACCACGACGGCGGGTGAGGCACGCCAGGTGACGCCGACCGCGGGGCTACCGCCTACCCGGAGATTGAGACCGAGCGTGCCGAGCTCGCGTTGTTGAGCCAGCAGCGGAGTGGCCAGCACGATGACGGGGGCAACGAGGGCGAGGCGCATGGGCTCTCCAAGGGAATGGACAAGTCGAAGAGTACCCGCCGTTTCGCCGGCCGTTCAGGCCTGGCGCTCCAAACGTCATAAGTCGCTGCTACCTGAGAAGGTCTTCGAACGTCCGGTTCAGAATCGGATAGCGCTGCCAGTCGCGATAATCGAAGTGCCACCACTCACTCGGGTTGACCGTGAACCCCTGGGCCTCGAGCACGCGGCGCAGCAGGGCGCGGTGCCAGCGCTGCCGCGACGTGCCGCCCGGGAAATCGGCCACCGCCCGCGGCGTCGCCTCGTCGTAGGTCGAGGGCATCTCGACCGGCTGGCCCGTCGCCAAGTCATACAACGTGATGTCTACGGCCGCTCCGCGGTTGTGCTTCGAGCCGCGCCCGGG
>VBIU01000235.1 GCA_005880945.1 Chloroflexota bacterium
CTTGGCGCGCTCCAGAGAGTCCGCCAGCGTGGCTTCGATCTTGGGATCGGTGGGCGAGGCGAAGAGGTCGGTCAGATCCCAGCGGACGTCTTCCGCGCCGGTCGTCTTTATTGCTCGGGCCACGGCCCGTCAGGATAAGGGCTCAAGGGCCAATCTGATCCCCCGTAAACGGCCTTCGTAACTCCCGACCGGCCGTACCGTTATCGCCAACATGAGGAAGGCGCCCCTGTTCGCTCTGCTGATGCTGTTGGTGGCCTGCGGCAGCGCAGCGCCCGCAGCGCGGCAAACGCCGAATACGACGACCCCGTTGGCGGTTGCCAGCCCGGCCGCCTCGCCTAGCCCGGCGGCATCGCCCAGCCCAGTCGCGCTGCCGAGCCCGGTCGCGGCAGCGAAGTCCACGCCGAAGGCGGTTGCGTTCTCGTGCTCTTCTCAGGTTCCATCAGGGGCCACGCTTGCCCTGGTGACTTTGCGGGGTTCCACCGACCTCGTGGTTCGAGACATCACGAACCTCTCCAAGCCGGTGAGCCGGTGTGCGTTCAAGGTCTGTGCTCAGTGGTGTCAGAGCTACGGTCCGGACTATATGCGGTTCGTGACTGGCAGCCGGGTTTCTTACATCGTTCGGTCGGTGAATGGCGACGGTGCCCTATACCTGGCCGACTTGGTGACACGCAAAACCGCGTTGATGCGGAAGTGGGGCCCTAGCGAGAGCTACTTTTGGGTTTACGCGTGGAGCCCTGACGGCAGTAGCCTCACGTACTTCACCTCGACTCAATGGCGCATCCGCTCGGCGGCGGGCGACGTGTCATTGAGCTCGTTGGGGAAGTCGTTGGGCTACAACTTCAGGCACGACGTCGACAGCTTCATGGTCGGCTTCTCGGCGGACGGGCAGTACGTCGCCGCCGACCAGAGCGCGAACCCTGGCGCCGTGTTCAAGGTAGTCCGCCTCTCAGACAAAAAACTCGTGTACAGCCGGATTGACGGGACCATGGCCACTTGGGCTGGGTCCGGCGCGAATCTCTACTTCCGCACCGGCTCGGGAATCGATGAGTGGGATCCCGTCAACGGAGTTCGCCTCGTGGCTGCCGGCCTCGGTTGGACCAATCCGGCGCCCAGCTCTGACGGCAAGCGAATTGCATACCTGCAAACCGACACCAATGGACAACACTTCGTACGCATGTTGGACCTCGCACATAATCCTCTCCAACCAAAGGCGCTCTCCAGCCTCTTTCGCCAAGGCATCACATTCCTGAATCCAACGCTCGTCTGGTACGCGGAGGAGACGCGTTGCGGTGGGTCGCCCTGTCGCTGCGACGATGCGACGTGCGAGCCAAACGCTACCGATCGCACCTACACCCACGACCTCGTGACGGGTGTCATCAGCTCTTCAATCGAGACGAGCGTGGCCGATACGTGGCCGCACGCCGGGTGATCTAGCGTACGTGACTGGATAGCTCGCGCAGGCGCCCGCGGTCGGGCCAGCGGCCGGCGTAGACGCCTTCGTTGACAGCCTCGGTCAGGTCGTCGAGACCTGTTCCCGCGTGCTCAGAGGCGTGCAGGTACTCGAGCGGAGTCTCGGGTGGGGCGCGGCGCCGTCTAAGCCGTCGCTGGACACGTTCATAGAGGCGCAGCAGCTCCGATTCGCCCGGGGCGGCCCTGGCGAATCGCCCCCACCTTCGTGTTCTGATCCACGCCCACAGCACGACGACGACCAGCGCGATCGCAACGGCGGGCGGGATCGCCGCCAGCACACCGAGCGAGCCGAGGGCGGCCAGCGGCGCGCCGATCGACAGGTGCGGGATCAGCGAGGCGATGCCGGCGGCCGCCCAGCGGTTGGGAAACTGCGTGGCCGGCAGCGCGGCGAAGCCCGGTGATGGGTCGACCGGCACCCAACCGTGGCCCGAGAACCACACCTCGACCCACGCGTGCGCATCGTGCTCGCGGACTATCGACTGGTTGAGCACCGGATCGTAGTCGCCGGTCGAGTAGCCGGTCGCCAGGCGGGCCGGCACGCCGAGGCTGCGCAGCATCAAAACCTCAGCGGTCGCGAACTGTTCGCAGTAGCCGATCTTGGCGTCGAACAGGAACCAGTCAACAGGGTCGCGGCCGGGCGGCACATGCCCGAGCTCGAGCGAGTAGCGGTAGTTCTGCTGCAGGTAGGTGGTCAGGGCCATCACCAGCTCGTACTGGGTGGCCCGGTGCCCTTCGACCGCCTGGGCCGCAAGGCGGATGGCTTCGTCCGAAAGCGAGCCCGGATCGACGTACTCCTGGTTGCCAAGCTCACCGCCGTTGGCAAATGGATCCTGCTGCAGCTCTTCCGCGGATAGGTTCGGGAGGTATGAGACGACCGAA
>VBIU01000018.1 GCA_005880945.1 Chloroflexota bacterium
GGCTCGGGTTGCCGGCTTTCGGATGTCCTCGAGCCGGACGGAGACGAGGTGCGACGAGCCGCTCTCGTCGAGGTGAATGCCGTAGAGGGTCGAGGCGTGGGCCATCGTCACGTGGTTGTGCGTGATGACCAGGAACTGGCGCTGTGTACCCAACCGAGCGAGCATCTCGCCGAAGCGGCCGACGTTCGCATCGTCGAGGGCGGCATCGACCTCGTCCAGGATCGTGAACGGACTGGGGTTGACCTCGTCGAGCGCCAGCACCAGCGCGAGGGCGGCGAGAGACCGCTCGCCCGACGACAGGAGAGTCACGTTCTGCAAGCGCTTGCGCGGGGGTTGCACAAGGATCTCAACCCCGGACCGCGGGCCGTCATCTCCGTCTGCATGCTTGAGGGTGGCGCGCCCGCCAGGCGCCAGCTGCGAGAAGTACTCGTGGAAGTTGGCGGCCACCGCGCCGAACACGGCTTCGTATCGGGACTCCTCCTCTTCGCGAAGCTTGGCAATGAGCTGCTCGAGATCCTCGCGCGCCGCTGAGATGTCGTCGAGCTGCGTGCGCAGCGTCTCGAAGCGCTCCTCCAGCTCACGGCACTCGGTCTCCGCCAGCGCATTCGTCGGGCCGATCTCCTCCAGCCGGCGCTCCAGTGCGCGCATCTCGCGCTCGCGCGCCTTGCCGCCGGGCACCTCCTCGGGCGCCACTCCGTCCGGCATCCGCGAGCGGATCTCCTCCATCCGCGCCTGCAGCAGCTCTCCCTCCCGAGTCACGAGCTCGAGGTTGCCTTCCAGAGTCCCTGCCTTCAGGCGGGCCTCCATTCGCGCCTCGTCGAGCCCACCCAGACGGCGGGCTCCTTCGGCGATCTCGGCTTCTTCCTCCGGCGATTCGGCTTCCGCCTCGGCAAGGCTCGCCCTGGCGTCGGCGAAGGCAGACTTCAACGTGGGCAGCACCTCGAGCGAGGCCCTCGCCAAGCCTTCAGCCTCGGCGACACGATTCTCCCGCTCGTTGGCGGCCTGGCCCAATCGCGTGAGGTCATCGTCAACCGATTGGATCTGCCTGCGCAGATCGTCGATGCGATCCCTCCAGCGTGCCCGCTCCATCTCGGCTTGCTGTGAGGCGGCCCGGTGTGCCCCGAGGGCCTCGAGATGCGCCTCCAGATCTCGCGCCACAGCTGCCGCACGCTCGTCGGCCGCCGCGGCGGCAAGCTCCATCTCGGGCCAGCGGTCGGCTTCGAGCTTCTCCTCTGCCCGCGCCGACTCGAGCATGCGCTGCGAGTCTTCCAGCCTCGTGGCACCCGCGACCTGGACGCGCAGCTCGGCGAGCTTCGTTTCGGCTGCCTTCAGCCGCGCGGCTGCCCCCTCGCCTTCCACCATCTGAGGCTCCAGCGCGGCAATGCGCTCCTTCAAGCGCGACCGGCGGGCGTCGATCTCGACCCTCGGATCGGTTCCCGCACGGAGCAGGCCGTCCTCGCGATAGACCCCCTGAAGAGTCACATCCTCGCCGACGACCACATGACCGAGAAGGCGCTGGGCGACGAGCTCGTAGCCTTTCTCAACCGCCACGTGCTTCATGAGCGAGCCGGGCTTGGGGGCCTCGGAGGCAGCGATCGGATACAGGATCGTCTGCTGCGGGCCGGCCGGCGCCGCGGCGCCCGTCGCCCGCTCGGCATCCATCGCGACCACCGCATCCACCAACGAGCCCAGAGCCGCGGACAGAGCCGCCTCGTACCCAGCTTCGGGGGTCAGAACCTCGCCCAGGCGGACCAGGCCAGGGGCGGCCGCCGGCCGAAGCGCATCCAGTCCCTCGAGCTCGGAACGGAGGCGCGCGACGGCGACCGCCGCCGCCTCCGCTGCTCCGGCCGCCTCGGTTTCGCGGGCGACCGCCGCCTCGGCGGCAGGGATCTGGCCGGCCGCCTCGGCCAGGGCGGCATTCCGCGCCACCTGCTCCTCGAGGAACTCGCGCCTCGTGCGGAGGCCGGCGGCGGAGGACTTCGCCACGGCGAGGACACGCCTTGCCTGCTCCGCCTCCCGGCGGGCCTGCTGCACGGCGGCCGGGTCGAGCGCACTCGGGGGCGGGGGCGCTTCGGGCACCGCCTCCAGGGCGGACCTGGCGGTTTCGAACTCGACGTCCAGCTGAGCATGCAGGGCCTGCGCGGCGGCCGCGAGCGTTCGGCTGCCGGCCTCCTCGTGACGGACGGCTTCGGCGAGGGCGTGGTGGCCGTGGGCACGCTCCTCGGCCAGCCGGAGCGCGTGCTCGGCGCCGGCGACCTCGAGCCCCAGGCGTCCGAGCTTGCGCTGGCGAGCGAGACGCTGGTCCTGCGCCGCCTGAACTTCCTCGCGCGACGCCTGGAACTCGGCCTCTGCAGCCTTCGCCACGTCGCCGGCCTCGGCCAGGCGGCGCTCGAGCGACTGGATCTGCGTGCTCGCCCGGCGGTGCGCATCCCGCGCTTCCCGCCATTCCTCCCAGACGATGCTGCCGCGGAGCAGGTCGAGGCGTGCGGCGGCTTCAGCGCCCTCCCGGGCGGCCGCGGCCTGGGCGCGAACCACCTCCAGCCGCGGCGCAATCTCCGATTTCAGGTCTTCCAGCCGGAGTAGGTTCTGGGCCAGCTCGGTGAGCCGCTGACCGGCCTCCTGGCGGCGCGCCTTGACGCCACGGACCTGCGCCGCCTCCTCCAGGAGCTGGCGGCGCTCGGCCGGCGAGCACACCACGATGCTCTCGATGTCGTGCTGGTCGATGATCGCGTATGAGTCGACTGTCAAGCCCGTCGAGGCAAGGAGGTGGATCAGATCACGGCGGCGCACCCGGCTCCCATTGATGAAGTAATCGCTTTCGCCGTCGCGCTCGACCCGGCGCTTGATCGCGACCTCGTGATAGTCGACAGGCAGCCTGCCGGCGGTGTTGTCGAAGACGACAGTGACCTCGGCGAACGCGGCGCGCGAGCGGCGCTCTCCGCCGGCGTAGATGACCTCTTCCATCTTCCGCCCGCGAAGGTCGCGGGCCTGGCCGGAGCCCAGCACCCACTTGACCGAGTCGACGATGTTGGTCTTGCCAGAGCCGTTCGGACCGACGATCGCCGTCACGCCGCCTTCGAACAGGATCTCGGTCGCCCGGGCGAAGGTCTTGAAACCCACCAGGCTCAGCGAACGTAGGAACAAGTTCGCTCCAAGGTAGCAGATGTAGTGGTCATTCCACGCTTGGGCCCAAGATGTGGAAAGGCGAGGTGCGGCGGCACCTCGTTACTCGAGCGGTTCTCCGAACTGGCGGCTGCGCCGGGGCGCCGGTGGTACGACCTCGGACACCGGCTCGGTCGAAGGCGCGGGCGCGGCTTCCGACGCAACAGCGACGACCTCGGCCGGAGCCTCGGTCGCGGCGGTGTTCGCGCTGGCGGGCTGAACGCGCGCAACACGCGGAGCTCGTGCGGTGCGAGGACGGGCCGCTCTGGCCGGCTTCGCGACGGCAAGCGCGGCCGGTTTTCCCACCAGGCTCTGAAGCGCGACCCTGGCCGCGTCCTGCTCCGCCTCCTGCTTGGTCGCGCCGTGCCCTGTGCCCAGCGGCTCGGCGCCCGCGAAGACCACCGACGTGTACTCGCGCCGATTGCCGACGCGGGCTCCCTCGCTGTCGTAGAAGGGAGTCTCCCCGAAGCGCTCCTGCGCCACCTGCTGCAGGCGGCCCTTGAAGTTCTCGTCCTGGGCCGGCGACGGCAGTGAGCGGTAGCGGTTGAGGTAGTAGTGATAGGCAGCGTCATAACCCGCATCCAGGAAGATCGCGCCGAGCACCGCTTCGAACATGTTGGCGAGCAGCGATTTCAGGTTGCGTCCGCCACCTTTCGCGATGCCCCTTCCGAGGTACAGATACGCACCCATGTCGAGCTGTTCGGCGAGGAGAGCGAGGGTGTTGGTGTTGACCATCGCGGAGCGCGTCTGGGTCAGCTCACCCTCGGTCGCGCCAGGGTGGTGCTTGTAGAGGTATTCGGCGCTGATGAGCTGCAGGACGGCATCACCGAGGTATTCCAGGCGCTCGTTGTCGCGCGGTGACAGATGCGGACTTTCGTTGGCAAACGAGCTATGGGTGACCGCCTCGAGCAGCAGGCTCGGGTCGCGGAAATGGATTCCGATCTTCTGCTGGAGCAGCTGTAGGGATGGGGCCGGGGGCGCCGCAGGTTGTGCTATGAGCCGGACTTCTCCTGGATGTACTCCCACGCCTGCCCGACCGTCGTTATCTTCTCGGCGTCCTCATCTGGGATCTCGAGGCCTGTGTTCTCCTCGAACGCGTAGATCAGCTCGACGAGGTCGAGCGAGTCCGCGTTGAGATCCTCCTGGAAGGAGGCATCCATCGTCACCTGCTCGGGCTCACAGCCGAGGCGCTCGACGACGATGTTCTTGAAGTCTTCGAAGCTGAGTTTCTGCGTGTCCAAATCTCGCCTCCGGTGCGACAGCCGCTTCGGGTTCGTCGCTACTTTACTCCAGCGGGGGACCCGGGCTCCGCGCGGCCCGGGCCCCTTCCTCGCGGGGAGTGGGTTGGGCGCGTGTCATCGCGCCCGGGTTGGCCTCTCGCAAGCCGATGACTGCTTCGATTGTCCACCAACGTCGGAGTGGCCAGTCAAGACACCGCCCGACGGGTAGGCAACAGATCGTTGCCTCCGCGTTTTTACGCTGGCAGCTGGAGCTCGGCGCACGCGGTCGGGGTGCCGGCCGTCAGCGCGGCGGCGCCCGGCGCCAGCTCGCGCATCATTCCCGACAGCGCCTTCTTCGGGCCGACCTCGACGAACGTGTTGCATCCGCGCTCGACCAGGGATGCGACGCACGCGGCCCAGCGGACCGGTGAGCGCAGCTGCATCTCCATCACGTGAGGAATGCGATCGCCGCCCTGGTGTTCGCGCCCCGTGAGATTGGCCATGACGGGGAGTCGCGGCGAGCGCCACTCGATGCGATCGAGGGCGGCGCGGAGCCGCTCGGCCGCCGGGGCCATCAGAGGCGTGTGGAAAGCCGCGCTGACGTTCAGCGGCACGATCCGTCTCGCGCCGGCGGCCTGCAGGCGCTTGGTCGCGGACTCCAGCCCGGCGGCGGTGCCTGCGATCACCGTCTGTGTCGGGGTGTTGTAGTTCGCGGGCCAGGCATCGTTCATTCCCGCCAGCGCCACCTCAACCGCCTGCGGGTCGAGCCCGAGCACCGCCGCCATCGACGTGGTGCCCGCGGGCGCCGCCTCGGCCATCGCCCGGCCGCGCTCCACCACCGCCTTGATCACCTCCGGCGCGCCGACCGCCCCTGAGGCCGCCAGGGCCGCGTATTCGCCCACCGAATGACCGGCCGCCGCAATCGGCTCGATGCCGCGGCGCCGCAGAAGGAGCGTGAGCCCGAGGCCGACGAAGCACAGCGCCGGCTGGGCGTTCTGCGTGAGCTTCAGCTCGTCGTCGTCGGCGGTGGTGAGCAGGCGTCGCAGCTCGACATTCGCAGTGCCGGCGCAGCGCTCGCACAGGTCTGCGACCTCGGGATCATCGAGCAGCTCAGCCCCCATGCCTGCGTGCTGCGAGCCCTGGCCCGGATAGACAAACGCGATCCTGGGCACCGACGCTATTGTGTCTTGATCACCTCGCGGCCGGCGTAGTGGCCGCAGTTGGGGCAGATCGAGTGCGGGCGCTTGGGCCTCTTGCAGTTCGGGCACGGCTGGATCTGGACCAGGGCAAGCGCAAGGTGTGAGCGCCGGCGGCCCTTCTTCGACTTTGAGAGCTTGACCTTCGGTAGTGCCATCGGTGGCGAAGTTTACCGGAGGCTATCGGTCGGCCGCTTGGTCCGCCTCGTCGCCGGCCGGCGCGCTCGATTGCAGCGCTTCGACGCCGCGCCGGACTGTCGCGAGGGTGCGGCCCAGGTGCGCTTCGAGCTGCTTGAGCTGCTCGAGCGCGTAGGACTCCGCCTCACGGATGATCTGGTCCGACTTCGCCTGCGCATCCTTGACCACCTGCGTGGCATGCCTCTCCGCACGACGCAGGACCTCATGCTCGGATGACGTCTCCTCGGCACGCTCGTTGGCGCGAGACATGATGCGCGCCGCCTCGGCATGAGCCTCCGTGATGATCCGCTGCTGCTCCGATACCGTCCAGTTGGCCTGCTTGATCTCATCGGGCAGATTGAAGCGGATCTGATCGACGAGCTCCATCGCCTCGTCCTCGTTGACCATGACCTGGTTGGAGAGAGGGACGTGGCGCGCGTTGTGCACCAGTTGCTCGAAATGGTCAAGCAGTTCGTCGACCTTTATCTGTACTTCTCCTTCAGCGCCTTGGCGACCGCGGGCGGAACGAGGTCCGACACGTTCCCGCCGTAGCTTGCGATGTCCTTCAAGATACTTGACGACACGTAGATGTGGGCAAAGCTCGACATCAGGAAAACGGTGTGGATGTCGGGCGCCAGCTTTCGGTTCATCAGCGCCTGCTGAAGCTCGGCGTCGAAGTCGGAGTAGGCCCGCAGCCCCTTCACCAGAGTCGTCGCGCCACGCGATCGGGCGTACTCCACCGTCAAGCCCGTAAAGCTCGCGACCTCGACGCGCTCCCGCCCCTTCAGGGCTGTCGAGATCAGCGTCATGCGTTCTTCGACGCTGAACAGTGGCTGCCGCTTGTCTGGGTTCGCCGCGACGGCAACGATCAGCTCGTCGAAGATGCCCAGCGCTCGTTCGACGACATCGAGATGCCCGTTGGTGAACGGGTCGAAGCTGCCCGGGTAGACCGCGGTCTTCGGTTGGTGGTTCACGCGCGCAGCACCGACACCATCGTGTCGCCGTACTTCCGTTGGCGGTCGACGCGAAGACGGTCCAGCATCGGCAGCTCGTGGCGCCGCGAGTGTTCGACGACCACTGTCGCCCCGCTCACCTCGCGGTCGAGCACCTTGAGCGCGCGGTCGAGGACCACGTCGTCGTACGGCGGATCCATGAGCACCAGGCCCGCTCGCTTGATCTCGTCAGGCGAGCTCTCGAGCCAGCGCACGACATCACCGCGGATCACATTCGCGCGCGCCTTGAGGTCGAGAGCGTCCAAGTTCTGGCGCAGGATAGCAAGACCACGCGGCTCCCGGTCCACGAAGGTGACGCCCTCGGCCCCGCGCGACAGCGCCTCGATGCCCAAGGCTCCAGAGCCGGCAAAGAGATCCAGCACCCGGGCGCCCTCGATCGTCGGCCCGACCAGGTTGAAGATCGCCTCTTTGACCATACCCTGGGTGGGGCGAATCCCTTTCGGTGACTTCAGGCGGCGTCCCCGTGCCTCGCCGCCGGAGACTCGCAGCTTAGACATCAGACTTCACGCAAAGGCCGTCCCACCCGGCCACGTTAAGGCGTGGCCGACCTCCCCGCAGAGCAGGGAGGGCTATTCGCCGGACCTGACGCGAATCGACCCAAGGCCGCTGATGGTGCCGATTCTCACCGCGGGATAGGGCGCGGATGCAAGCGCCGCCTCGAAGTTGGGCCCGTTCGCGGCGGGGATGGCAACGAGCAGACCACCGCTGGTCTGCGCGTCGCACAGCATCAGCTGATCCAGCTCGGGGAGGCCGCCCCAATCGACCTCATCCCTGTACGCGGCATAGTTACGCCGGCTGCCTCCAGGAAAGAGATCACGTTCGGCAAGCTCCCGTACCCCTTTCATGTATGGAATGGAGGCGAAGTCCACATCGGCACCGCCCGCAATGTTCGAGAGATGCCCGATGAGGCCGTAGCCGGTGACATCGGTGGCAGCGGTGGCGCCGCTTTCGATCATCGCGAGCGATGCATCGCGGTTGAGGTGTGACATGACCGCGACCGCGTACCGCTCGAGAACGGGCGGGCACAGGCCGCGTTTGACCGCAGTCGCGACCAGACCAGACCCGAGAGGCTTGGTCAGGTAGAGGAGGTCGCCCGGCTGCGCGCCCGCATGAGTGACGATGCGGTCGGGGTGCACCTCGCCAACGACCGTGTAACCGAACTTCGGCTCCGGGTCGTCGACGGAATGACCCCCGACCACCGCGATGCCTGCCTCGCCCATCTTGGCCGCGCCGCCTGCCACGATTTTCTCCAGCAGGCCGGTGCTCAGCTTCTCGCGCGGGAAAGCCGTGATGCCGAGGGCGAACAGCGGCCGGGCGCCCATCGCATAGACGTCGCTCAGCGCGTTGGCGGCGGCGATGGCGCCGAACTCGGCGGGGTCGTCGACGATCGGGGTGAAGAAATCGACGGTGGCGACCAGGGCGCGATCGGACGCGATGCGATAGACGGCCGCGTCATCGCGAGCCGCCGCACCGACCATCACGTTGGGGTCGACGATTGGGGGCAGAGCCCCCAGCACATGCCCTAGCTCCGCCGGGCTGAGCTTGCAGGCTCAACCCGCCCCGTGGCTGTACTCCGTCAACCGAAGCGGCGAAAGCCTTTCCATGCTGGACGTAAGTATGGTTGTGCGTTCGAGCGCACTTTTTCCGCGCCCCCTCCGGCCGGCGCCCGCGTCGCGGGCAGAGGCCACCTCCCCACAAGTGGTGAGTCGTGGTCGTTTAACGTACGACCCGTGGCGGGAGCACTTGTTTTTGCGGCGATTGCGCCGCATGGCGGACTGGCGATCGAGGAGGCTTGCACGCCGGAGGAACGCGGGTTGGCTGCAGCCACCCGAGCGGGCATGAAGGAGCTGGGCCGGCTCTTCGGCGCGGCGCGGCCGCAAGCAGTCGTCGTCGCGACCCCTCACAACGTGCATATCCCTGGTGCGATGGGCGTCCTGGTGTCGGGCCGAGTGGCCGGAAGGCTCGCCGGCGCTCCGTCGGCGATCGCCCTCGACGTGCCCACCGACCAGAAGCTCGCCTGGCGCCTGCTCGAGTGCCTGGGCTCCGCACAGGTTCCCGCTGTCGCTGTCAGCTTCGGCTCCAACGACCCCGCCGATGCTGTGGCTCCGATGGACTGGGGCACGCTGATCCCGCTGTGGTTCATGGGAGGTCGGAACGACCCTCCAATGCCGCTGGTCGTGATCACGCCCGCCCGCGATCTTCCGGCGTCGGATCACATCAAGGCCGGAGCCGCGATCGCGGCCGCCGCCGTTGCGGCGGGTTTGCGGGTCGCGCTGATAGCCAGCGCCGATCACGGCCACGCCCATGACTCGAAGGGCCCGTACGGCTTCGACCCGGCGGCCAAGAAATACGACGAGGTGATCTGCGAGCTCGTGCGGGGCGAGCGCCTCGACCGCTTGGCTGACATCCCGTCAGACCTCGTCGAAGCAGCCAAAGCCGACAGCTGGTGGCAGCTTCTGATCCTTCACGGCGCGACTGCGAAGGGTTGGAGCGGGAAGCTCGTCTCGTACGAGGCGCCGACTTACTTCGGCATGCTCACCGCCGCGTACGAGCCGGCTTCTCCCTCCCCCTTCAGGGGGGAGGGTCGGGGTGAGCGAGCCCAGCTTGCAACGCCCGCGATCAGCCCCGGTAGCGCATCACCGCCTCGAAAACGCAGCGTGCGCCGAACTCGAGCGCGCTGACCGGAACGCGTTCGTCGGCGGCGTGAATGGTCGTCGCCCCATTGAAGTCCGCCGGATTGTTCAGCGGGAGGAAACCATACGTCCGGATCCCGAGCCTCGCGAAATGGCGCGCGTCGGTGCCGCCCGTCACCAGGTAAGGAAGCGGGACGCAACCCGGATCCGCCTCGCGCAGGACCGCGGCGAACAGCTCGAGCTGCGAGAGGTCGATCTCCGGTTGCGCCGGCCCCACCAGCTGCACCTCGAGCTCAGGTTCCGGTCCGATCACGGCGCGCAGCTCGCGCAGCATGTCCTCGGGCCCGAAGCCAGGAAGCAGCCTGCCGTCCAGCTGCACCTGCACCTCGCTCGGGATGACGTTGATCTTCAGCCCGCCGCTGACCATGGTGGCGTTCACAGTGTTGTGGAGAGCGGCATCGAGATTGGCGCCCATTGGGCCGATCTCGGATAGTGTCGCGTCGGCGCGCGCAGGGTCGAGAAGCGCCGCCATCCGGCCTTTCCAGGGCTCGTCGAGGGCATCGCGCATCCCTTCGAGGAGAAGCTTGACGGGAGGCGTGATGTGGACAGGCAGGCGTGCGCTGTCAAGCGTCGTGAGCAACGCGCCGAGCTTGGCCATGGCCCCGCCGCGTGCTGGGATGGAGCCGTGACCGCCCGGCCCGCGCAGCGTGACAAGCACCTGGCAGCCGCGCTTCTCGGCGACCATGATCGGGTAGAACCGCTGCCCGCCGATATGCTGCGCCACGCCACCCGATTCGCCGATCCCGTGCTTGATCCCGGTGAAGAGCTCGGGGTGATTGTCGACGAGCCACTTGGCGCCCTGGTTACCCCCCGCCTCTTCGTCGGCCAGGATCGCGAGGACAAGGTCGCCGGGCGCACCACCGCGACCATGCGCCTGGAGGACGGCGCTGACCATCATCGCGACCCCGCCCTTCATGTCGAGGGCCCCCCGTCCCCATAGGTAGCCGTCGACGATCTCCCCGCCAAACGGCTTGTGGCGCCAGCTTTGGTTGACGGTGGTGACCACGTCGACATGGCCCTGGAGCAAAAAGGGCGGCGCCTCGCCGCGGCCCTTGAGGCGCGCCACCAGGTTGGGCCGCCCTCGCGCATTTTCGTATCGAGCGCTGGACACGCCGGCTTCGTCGAGCACGCGCTCGATCAGGTCGATGGCGATGAGCTCCTGGCCTGGCGGGTTGGTGGTGTCGAGCCGGATGAGATCGCGGGTAAGACCGACGACGAAAGCCTGATCGGGCACTCGGGCACTTTACCGCTAGCTGATCGACGTTTGCTCCAGGCGCCGGTCGACGGCAGCCCTGAGGGCCGGGTGACGCTCGAAGCCTGGATCGTCGCGGAGGACCCGCTCGGCCTCCTGCCGCACCTCGCTCAGGAGCTCCGGCTGCTCGAGCGCCTGCATGGCGACGTCGGACATGCCGTGCTGGCGGGGTCCCATCAGCTCCCCCATGCCCCGGATCCGCAGGTCCTCCTCGGCCAACCTGAAGCCGTCGCGAATCCTGGTCAGGAGGCTGAGCCTCTCGAGGGTGGTCACCGACGGATCGTCTGACAGCAGCAGGCAGTAGCTCCGCCCTGGCCCGCGACCGACGCGACCCCGAAACTGGTGGAGCTGGGCCAGCCCGAAGCGCTCGGCGCCCTCGATCATCATCGCTGTGGCGTTCGGAACGTCGACCCCGACCTCCACGACTGCAGTCGCGACAAGGACCTGCGTCTCGCCTTTCACGAATGCATCCATGACCTCGTCCTTGGCCCTGAGGCGCCCGTGCACGAGTCCCATCCGAAGGTCGGGGAATACTTCTTTTCCCAGGCGCTCGAACTCCGCGGTCGCGGACCTCGCGACCAGCGCCTCTGACTCCTCGATCAGCGGGCAGATCACGAAAGCCTGACGGCCCATCGCCACCTGCGCCCTTACCAGCTCGTACGCATGCTGCCGCTCGGGCGGCGCCACCACCTCTGTCTCCACTGGAGTACGGCCGGGGGGCATCTCATCGATCACCGAAACTGCCATCTCGCCATACAGCGCGAGCGCGAGAGTCCGCGGTATCGGCGTGGCAGTCATGGCCAGGAAATGCGGCCGGCCTGTGCCTTTGCTTCGCAGCAGCTCCCGCTGGCGCGTGCCGAAGCGATGCTGCTCATCGACGACTGCGAGCCCGAGGTTCGCAAACTCGACAGCCTCTTCGATCAGCGCGTGCGTCCCGACGACAAGAGCGCAGTGCCCGGACGCTGCGGCGGATCGCACCCTGCGCCGCTCCGGCGCGCTCTGGCCGCTGACGAGGAGCTCGACGGTAAGACCTGGAAAGCTGTCCTCCAGGTAGGCGCGAAACTTGTGGAGATGTTGGCGGGCCAGGATCTCGGTCGGCGCCATCACCACCGATTGCAGGCCCGCTGAGTGGGCCATCGCCACGCAGGCCGCCGCCACAGCAGTCTTACCGGAGCCGACATCGCCGTTCAGGAGGCGGTTCATGGGCGCAACCTGCGCCATGTCTTGAAACGCCTGCCACGCAGACCGACGCTGCGCAGTTGTCAGCTCGAATCCCAAACCGGCCTTGAATGAATCGATCACCTCCTGCCGGTACGGGATCGGCTCGGCGGGCTCGGCTGCCATCCCCACTCGCATCAGCGCGAACGCGGCCTGCAGCTCGAAGAGCTCCGCAAACGCCATCCGGCGCCTGGCGTCGCGCCAGTTCGCCTCGCTGTCGGGTCGATGGCCCTGTCGCACTGCCTCGGCAACCGGCAGGAGGTGCTGCCGGTCGCGCACGTCCGCAGGAAGCACATCGTCCAGCTCGCGCGCCAGTGGGAGTACCAGCTCGATCCAGCCGCCGATCTTCTTGGAGCTCAAGCCGTTGACGAGGTGGTATCTCGGCATGAGGTCCCGAATCCGCTTTGGGCCCGCGCCATCGACCTTCTCCTGCAGTGGGTTGCGCATCTCGAAGACGCCGAATCGACCCTTGACCATCCCGGCGACCGCTATGCGGTCGCCCTTGTGCAGCTGGTTGACCAGGTACGGCTGGTGGAACCACACGAGCCGGAGGACGTCGCCCGAGTCGTCCCGCAGCGTTGCCTCCGTGAGCGCCAATCCCTTTCTCATCGAACGCTTCGCCGAGATCGAGGCGAGCGTGCCGATCACCGTCGCCTGCTTGCCGTCCGCAAGATTTGCGACCGCGCTCGGCTCGCCATATTCGTCCCACCCGAACGGCAGATGCAGCAGCAGATCGCGAACCGTGACGATCCCCAGCTTGGCGAGCCTTGTGGCATCGGCCGGTCCCACTTTGGGCAGATCCCGGACGGGCGAGGTCAGCCCGAGGCTAGCCGCGACGGACACCCTGGCGCGCCTCGAAATTGGTCGCGTACACGAGCTGCGCGGCAAGCGCGAGAACGATCACGAACGCGAGCCCATCGACGTGCACGCGGCTGAGCACAAACCAGCCGAGAGCAAGAATCGCAACGCTGAGCAGTGTCTGCGCCCAGTCGCCGACGAAAAGCCCGACCACCTCGGCGGCAGCGGCTCGGATGAACTTCACACCGGGACCGGGCGGCGGATGAGCGCGACCGCCACCCGGGATGCTCCGAAGTAAACGGCCGCGATGCCCAGCACCGACACGAAGTCGAGCGGCCAGGCAGCGCCCATGCCCTCCGCCGCCCAGAACGTGCCCAGGCTGGTGAGGATGATGCCGACCGCATACTTCAAGGTGTTCTCGGGCACCTGCGCGAGCGGCTTGCGCACAACGAGCCCGGCGCCGGCGACTGTGGTCATGGCCAGCAGCCCGCCGGCGACCGCGATCGGCAAACCCCCGCTGGTACCCCCCACCGCCACCACGATGAACACGACCTCGAGACCCTCCAGGAAGACGCCCTTCAACGCGATGGTGAAGCCGACCCAGTCCTGGCGCGCTGACGTTCCCTGGATTTCGGTGACTGTCGCCGCATACGACTTGTCCTCGTCGTGCATGGCGATCACGCCCGCGGACCGGAGTACCGCCTTGTGCAGCCACCTCAGTCCGAACAGAACGATCAGCGTGCCGATGATCAGCTTCAGCGTCAGCTCGGGGACGCGGGTCACGATCAGCTGGCCGAAGATCGCCACCAAGACCGCGAGCGCGAGCAGCGCAACGACTGTGCCGTACAGCGGCGAACGCCAACCTCTCGTCAGACCGACCGCAAGCACGATCGTGAGCGCCTCGACCGACTCGACCGCGGACCCCAAGAAGGCCGCACCGAACGTCAGCACCTGCGCGTACACGGCTTCAGAGAGCTTATAGAGGTTTAATGGCGTGATGAAGCCCGGGCTTTACACGGATGACTCGATCACTCGGCGGGTCAACCGGGAGAACGTGCTGCTTCTCGGAGGCGGGCGTGCGCTCCTCATGCAGCTGGCGCATCCGAAGGTCGCCGCCGGAGTCGACGAGCACTCCGACTTTCGCAGCCACCCGGTTCGCAGGCTGCGCCGGACGATCCTGATCACGATGGCGATGGTGTTCGGCGACCGCGACACTGCGCTCGCTGCCGCACGGACGGTGAACCAGGTTCACGCTCGCGTGCGCGGACACGACTATCGGGCGCTCGACCCCGACCTCCTCCTTTGGGTGCATGCGACGCTGATGGATACCGCTCTCGTCACGTACGAAACATTCGTGCAGCCGCTGCTGCCACGCGAGCGCGAAGACTTCTACCAGGAGTTCAAGATCCTCGGCGAGCTGCTTGGAATCCCGCGGGATCGGTTTCCCGAAACGCTGCGCGACTTCGACAGGTATGTCGACGCCATGATCTCCAGAGGGCCTGTTCGCGTCGACGAGCGGGCGCGCGACCTGGCCAGGCTGGTGCTGCGGCCGCGGCTGCGCCTGCTGCCCGGGCCCGCGATGATCCCCTTCGAGGTGGTGACGGCTGGGCTGTTACCCCCAGCCCTGCGCTCGCAATACGGCCTCAGCTGGGGCCCCGGTCAGCAGCGCGCCTTCAGGCTCGCTATGCGCACCGTGCCAAGGCTGGTCGCCCTTACTCCGCCGGTGCTGCGTGTGTGGCCCCTGCCGGGCCACAACGTGGAGCTCGCTGTCATTTCTTGACGTACACCAGGCCGAGCGCTTTCGGTCCGGTGTGCGTGCCCAGAACACATCCGATCTCACCGATCGTGATCTCGTAGTCCGGGAGCTCCTTCCTGAGCCCGGCCGCGATCTGCGCCGCCTCGTCCGGCGCCTGCGCATGCACCACGGCCACGTGCTCGACAGGAAGGTCGCCCCGGAAGTGCTCGACCATCCGAGGTATGGCCCGGGCCCTGGTCCGGACACGGTCCACCGGCTTGATCTCCCGGTCGGCCACAAGAAGCAGAGGTTTGAGGTCGAGCATCGTCCCGATCATCGCCTGGGCGCGGCTCACCCTCCCGCCCATCTCGATGTACCTGAGCGTGTCGAGCAGGGCCAGTACACGGCACTTCGGAACCCGCTCGGTGACTGCCGCGGTCGCCTCTTCAAGGCTCTCGCACTCCGCGGCGGTGCGACAGAGGAAGGCCATCGGCATGGTCACGGTTTCGCTGTCGATGACGTTGACGGTCAATCCGTCGACCGACTGCGCGCCGACCCGCGCCGCCTCAGCGGTGGCGGACAGCTGGGCGCCGATGTGAATGGAGATGCAGCTTTCGTAGTCCTTCGCCAGTCGCTGATAGACCTCGGCGAACTCGCCGGGGGAGGGCGCCGACGTCGTCGGCAGCTTGGTCGCTGACGCGAGCCTGCGGAAGAACTCCACGTCCGTCATGTCCACCCGATCGCGAAATGTCTCGGCGCCGAAGAGCACCTTGAGCGGAACGACCTCGATGCCGTATCGGTCTCGCCATTCGTCAGGAAGGTCGGCGGTGGAGTCGGTGACCACCGCGAAGCGGCGCTTCAGAGGCACGTCTTCACTGGGACGTGACTACTCGACGGAAAGGATGAACGGATAGTGTTGCTGGCCGCCCTGCTGGACCTCGACCTCGAGACCCGGGAAGCTGGACTGGATCGCTGACTGCAGGCTCGCGAGCTCGTCCTCGCTCGCGTCCTCGCCCCGATAGACCGTCACCAGCTCGTAGGAGTCCGGACCGAGCTTGCCCAACGCTTTGTTCACGACCTCGGCGTAGTCGGTGCCTGCAAACTCGAGCTTCTCGTTGATGAGACCGATCACGTCTCCCTTCTTGACCTTGAGGCCGTTGGAGCGCGTGTCGCGAACCGCATGAGTGACCTCGATCGTCTGCACTCGCTCGGCTTCGTCTTTCATCGCCGCGACGTTCTCGGCGCCCGAGCGCTCGGGTCTGAAGGCGACGACAGCGGCCACGCCCTCAGGCACGCTGCGCGTCTCCACGATGTGTACCTTCTTCTCGGTCAAGCCGGTCACCTGCTTGGCGGCGAGGATCACATTACGGTTGTTGGGAAGAAGGACGACCTCCTGGTACGGCACGGACTCGATCGCAACCAGCATGTCCTGCGTGCTGGGATTCATGGTCTGGCCGCCCTCGACTATCGCGTCGACTCCGAGCCCCCGGAAGATCTCCACCAGCCCCTTGCCGGCCACGACCGAGACGAGGCCCACTCCGTTCGGCCGCGTTGGCCGGCCGGAGGCCGCCTCGCTTTCGAGGATCCGCTTGTGCTGGGTCGACATGTCGCCGACGTTGAGCTTGAGCACTTTGCCGTAGCCGCCGGCCAGAGTGATGACCCGGGTAGGGTCGTCGGTGTGGACGTGCACCTTCACGAGCTCCGGCTCGCCAACGACCAGCACCGAGTTGCCGAGAGCCTCGATCTGGTCGCGGATGATCTCGACGTCGAGCGCGCTGCCCTCGATCAGGAACTCTGTGCAGTAACCCCATCCACCTTCGGGCAGGTCGAGCGCCACCTGTGACGGCTGCGATCTCGCGGCCGGATGAGTCGAGACAGCGAAGGCCGACTCCTCGACGCTCTTCAACATGCCCTCGAGGATGATCTGGAGGCCGAAGCCGCCTGCGTCGACCACGCCGGCGTCGCGCAGGATCTGCAGCTGGCTCGGCGTTTTGAGCACGGCGTCTCGAGCGCCCGCGGCAGCGGCGGCGATGACGCTTGGCACCGACGCTTCAGGGCTGGCAGCGGCGGCAGTGGCGGCGCGGCCCGCCTCTCGGGCGACGGTGAGGATCGTGCCTTCGGTCGGCTTGTTGACAGCGCGGTAGGCCGCGTTAGCCGCCTCTTCGAAGGCCGCCGCCAGCTCACGTGGAGTCAGCGAGCTCTTGCCTTCGACCGCACGCGCGAAGCCGCGAAAGATCTGCGAGAGGATCACGCCCGAGTTGCCTCGCGCGCCCATGAGGCTGCCGTGCGAAGCGAGCTTGGCGATCTTGCTGACCTCGGCGGCGTTCGACTCCTTGATGTCCTCGACCGCCGACTGGAGGGTGAGCAGCATGTTGGTCCCGGTGTCGCCGTCAGGCACCGGGAACACGTTGAGGCGGTTCACCTCCTCGTGGTTGGCCGCGAGCCAGCTCAAGCTGCCCAGGAGGGCTTGCTTGAATAGAGGTCCATCCACCCCGATGGGCCTATTCGAAGCCATGGCTCAGGCTCGCTCTTCCCTTACGCCCTGCACGTTCACATTGACCTCCACAACCGGCACGTTGACCGAGCGTTCAACCGCGAACTTGACGGTCTCCTGCAGGTTGTGAGCGACCTCCGAGATCCGGATGCCGTACTGCACGATCACGTAGACGTCTATCGCGAGGCCGCCTTCGACCTCGATCACCTCGACGCCATGGCTGACGTTGCCCCGGTGCAGCAGCTCGGCCACCCCATCGCGCAGGCCGCGCGCGGCCATCCCGGCGATTCCGTAACAACCCTGTGCGGCATGACCCGCGATGGCGGCGACAGCGGACGGAAACACCTCGACGCGGCCCCACTGGCGGGCCTGGCCAAGGGCGTTGGAGGTCTTCGAGGCCATGGATAGCCCATGGTACAATTCGATCGCCCTGTCGGGAACCGAAAGGTCCGGGGGCGCTCTCTCCTCTCATCCAATCCCAATCGGAAGGTGCCTCATGGCCAAGCGCTGCGCGATCTGCGGCAAGGAGCCGCAATACGGACACCACGTAAGTCACGCCAAGAACCGGGTCAACCGGAGATTCATGCCCAACCTTCAGATGGGCCGCGTGACGGTGGCCGGCCGCTCGGTCCGGGCGCGAGTCTGCACCCGCTGCCTGCGCACCTACTCGGCTTAGGAGAGCGCTGAGCGAGAGCGCTTACTTAGGGCTCGGGTTCGCCGTTCTCGTCCTGGCTTTCGGCGTCGAGCTCATGATCTACCACCGGCTGCTACGTTCCCAGCTGCGCACCCGCGACATCGCCCGGATCCGGCCTGCGGTCAACCGGTGGCTGATGGTCACTGTCGCGTGGCAGGTCCTGGTCCTCATCGGGTGCGGCCTCTACCTGGTTGCTTTCGGCTCGAGGCATGGTCGCAGCCTGGCGTGGATCGCTCCCCCGCTCGGCGCCGCCTTCGGAATCGGCCTGCCTCTCCAGTACGTCGTGATGGCGATAGTTCGCGCCGTTCGAGAAAGTGCTTGAGACGCTCGGCGCTCAGCCGAAATCGATGCCGTGCACCTCGCCCAGGCTTCGCAGATCCTTGCGAAGCGCGGCCCACACGCGCTGCTGGGCGCCCTCTTCGGGGACCACGCTCGACGGGTCGTTGATCTCGGCAGCGAGGTCGGGACGCTCGACCATCTCCGCGAAGAAGATCGTCCAGGCCCGGGGCACCACCTCACGGATCGCGTAGCCGCCCCCGCCCAATGCCAGCCAGCGACCGTCGCACAGCTCATGCGCGAGCTCGTGGAACGTGCGCCCGACTCGAGGCCAGATGCGCGTGGTGGCGGCGAGATGGGCCAGAGGATCGAGGTAGTGCGTGTCACATCCATCCTGCGTGACCAGCACCGTGGGCTTGAACCTCCTGAGCAACGCCGGCACGACCTTGTCGAAGGCTTCGAGCCACGGGTCGTCCCAGGTGAAAGGAGCGAAGGGCAGGTTGGCCGCAGTGCCTCGCCCAGGACCGACGCCGGAGTCCTCGGGAAAACCGGTGCCCGGAAACAGGTAGCGGCCGCTCTCGTGCAGGCTGATCGTCAGCACGTCCGGGTCGCTGTAGAAGATGCCCTCGACCCCGTCGCCGTGGTGCACGTCGACGTCTACGTAGGCGACGCGATGGCCGCGATCCTTGAGCCAGCGGCAGGCGATCGCGGGATCGTTGTAGGTGCAGAAGCCCGATGCGCGCGCTCGATGCGCATGATGCAGGCCACCCGAGGGACTGAAGGCGTGAAGCGCGGTTCCGCTCTCGATCGCTTCTGCCGCCACCAGGCTCGCACCGACGACGAGGGCCGCCCCTTCGTGGAGCTCATCCGAAATCGGGTTGTCCGCCGAGCCGAAGCCTGCATCCTCGATCAGCTCGCGCGGGACGAGGTCTCGCTGCGCCGGATCGCTGAGCTTTCGAACAAGGTCCACATAGTCAGGCGAGTGAACAAGCTCTAGCTCACCGATCGTCGCGCGTCGCGGCGGCAACAGGTGACAGTGCTCGATCAACCCGGTCGACCGGATGAGCTCCATCGTGAGCTTCACCCTGATTGGCTGGAGCGGATGCGCATCCGAGAGGTGGTGCTTCATCAGCTCGTCGCCGTAGACGAGCACAACCGGGCCGGGCACTGACTACTTACGCTAACAGGGCGGTGAATGGGGTCGGCGACGGTCTTTTCGAGTCGGTCCCGAACTTCTCCGAAGGCCGGGACGACGCCACCATGGCCGCCATCGCAGGCGCCGCGCGAGGCGCGCATGTGCTGGACGTGGACGCGGACCCGGACCACAACCGCGCCGTTATCTCACTCGCCGCATTGGGCGCGAACCTCGTCGATGGCCTCATGGGCTCGGTGGCCGCTGCCGTCGAACGGATCGACATCCGGACGCATCGAGGCCTCCATCCCCGTGTCGGTGCCGCCGATGTCGTGCCCATCGTGCCCCTCGGCGCGACAACTCTTGCCCGCTGCCGCGAGCTCGCGCACGAGCTCGGCGAACGGATCTGGAATGAACTTCGAGTACCCGTCTATTTCTACGGCGAGGGGCAGACCCTGGCCGACATCCGAGCGGGACGCGGGCACCTCGACCTCGGCGGCTCTTCCCTCCACCCCACCGCCGGAGCCGTCTGCATCGGGGCCCGCCACGGGCTCCTCGCCTTCAACGTCATCCTCAGGGGAACGGAACTTGCCGGCGCACGGGCACTCGCCCGTTCGCTGCGCGAATCAGCCCAAGGCATGCGCGGCGTGCAGGCGTTGGTCTTCGTGCTCCCCGGCGAACGCCTGCAGCTCTCGATGAACCTCTTTCGCATCGATGAGACGCCGCCGGCGGCTGTGATCGCCGAGCTCGAGCGGCGTGGCGCTGTCGTCGAAACCCAGCACGTGGTCGGCCTATGCCCCGCCGCTGTCGCGATTCCGGCGGCCTCGGGCCGGCTGCTCGAAGCACGCCTCGCGGCGTCGGCCGCCCGAGCCGGCGCCGAGAGGTGCTCCGAGCGCGGCGGCGACGAGCACGAAGCGTTGGCCGGGCGTTTACGGCGTGAGGCGGATGGGCTGGCGGCGATGGGCATCGAACAAGATGAGTTTCTCGCGGGCGCCGAACGGGCGGCAGCGCTCGTCCCAGTGCTGAGAGCTGCGGGCGTCCTCGACGCCGAGCTGGAGGCGATGCTGCGTGCGGCCGCCCGTGGTTTGCGCGACGCTATCGAATCGGAGACGCGCTCGGCCCACGCCGCCAGGCTGGCCGCTCTGGGCCGGAGGCTCGACTCACCGAAAGGCGACTGATCGGGGAGCTCAGGCGGACGGCGTTGCGGTGTCCACCGTCACGTTGGAGGCTCCTCCGTTGACCTCGATCCTGTAGCCGTCCGCCGCCGTGTCGAACCCATCCGATTGCCAGCTCTTGCTGCCGATGCCCCTCGCCTGACGACCGTCGCCGGTCAGGTTGACGGCCCCACCGGAGACCTGGGCCGAAGCCGCTATCCCGTTCGGCCGGTGCACATGCACCGTGAGGGCTCCGCCGTTGATGGTGATCTGCACCATCCCCTTGGGCGGCCCCAGCGTGATCTCCTCACGGCTGGCCCCGGTGTTCAGCTCGATCGAGGTGACCCTGATCGCTCCGAGCTTGAGGGTGTCGGTGGCGGCTCCGCTGTTGATGTCGATACCCCACGTCACCGCCGGGTTTATCTGCACGTCGAGCACGACGCGCCGGTTGCCGAAGAAGGCAAAGCCGCCTTCCTGCGAGATGCGCACATCGCCTGTCGATTTGTCGAACGTGATGGTTGGCTTCGGGCCCGAGTATTCGATGTGCGCCTTGTATAGATCGGAGCCGAGCGAGCTGTCGCCCTGCACCGTCATCGTGACCGCGCCCACCTCCACGTGCAGGGCGGCAGCGTTCAAAGTGCCGATCGGTTCCGATGCGTCGAGCGTGTGGATCCCGCCCGGAACCGCGGGCCCAAGCGAGACGTAGGCGACTGCGCTGCCGGCGGCGAGCACCAGGATGAGGACGGCGGCGACGTCGACGGCCGTGCCCTGGAGAGCGCGCCGGGTTATGAGCTCCAGGCCGATCACGATGAGAATCAGGGGCCACAGGTCGGCCAGGCGGTACAGGCGGTCGGACGAGACCACGTTCAGCTCGACCAGGAGCGCGAAGATGCCGATCACGATCAGGACGACCGGCCAGAAGAAGCTCCGGTAGCGGCGAGTGGTGGCCAACCGCCCGGTCAGACCCTCACGCGGCGCACGATCAGCCAGATGCCCAGTACGATCAGAACCACGGGCCACACGATGTTTCCGTTAAGCCAGTCGAGAAGATCGAGGTTGCGCAGCAGGAAATAGATCCCGAGAAGGATCAAGACCGCAGGCCAGAAGTAGGCGTGGCGCCATACGTTCATGGGTGGGATTCTAGCCCGGGTTCAGACCGGGGCCACGACGTCGAACAGCTCTGGGCTCTCCTTGCGCGCCGCCTCGATAAGGTCGGGACCGGCAACGGTGGCCTGGACCGGTCTGCCTTCCGCCAGGTATTTCGACGCCACCCGCCGCAGATCGGCGGCCGCCGTGTTCAGCAGCCGCTGCTTGAACTTCTCCCGTTCGACGCGCGTGAACCCGGTCAGCCGGTTGATCGCCTCCCTTCGGCCCTTGATGTCAGGCGATTCGAGTGGATCGACGTCTCCGCAGGCGCCGAGGATCGCCTCCTTCAAGGCCTCAACCTCGATCTCGCCGTCGGTTACCCACTTGACCGCGCGGTCGTACGTCTCGTAAGTGCGGATGATGTTCGGGTCTCGATACGAGCCGAGGTAGAAAGTGCCGCCCCCGGTGTTCGCCTGCGAGTACGCGCCGTAAGCACCGCCCTTCTCACGCAGCTCCCTATGCAGGAACGTGTCGCGTAGATAGTTGGCCAGCACCAGGAGCACTGGTGCATCGGCGTGTTCGTAACGCACGGTCTTGAAGGAACGGACGTTGAACGCAACCGGCACCGGCGCTACTCGGGCTTCGCGAAGCGGGTCGAGGGGAATGGGCTGTTCCGGCTGCCCGTTCGAAGCGCTCACTGGAAGTGCCTCGACGAAGCCCGCCAGCAGCTGCCTCAGCGTCTCGACCATGCCTTCCTCGCACGTGACGACGATCGCGATCGAGTCCCTTGTGAACAGCTTCGTGCGTATGGCCTGGAGCCTCGAGATCAACCCCGCCAGCGCGCCTTCATCGAGCTTGGCGAGCTCGCGCATGACGTGCAGCATCCCGATCCCCTGGAGCCGGTCGTTGAGGGCGCCCTCTGAGCTGAGCTTGGACTGGGCGAGCAGGATCGCGAACTGAAAGCCGAGGTTCGCGATCGAGCTCTCGAGGCGTGTGGCGCTCTCGGCGATGATCTCCTTGAGCCGCCCCGACTCTACCTCGAGGCGCGCGGCAAGGTCCGACAGCAAGTCGATGAAAGGTTTCGCATTGCGATCGAGCGCCTTGCCCGAGATCACAAACGACTGCAGGTAGTCGTCGCGGCCCGCAAGAGGCTGCACCTGGGCCGCGGCACCCACGCCTCCGGTGTGTGCAGCGATGCGCTTGGCGATCTCGACGTAGTCCTGGCCGGCCGCTCCGGCCTGGGTGAGGACGCGACCGAATAGCGGCATGAGGTCTTTGTCCGCGGGGCTCAGCGCCGAGAAGTCGGACCGAATGTCGATGTACGTGACGCCATTGGTCGGCAGCGGAAAGAACTCGATCCTGGCCTGGCCGACTGCCGCTTCGCGGCTGGGGACGTCCTCGAACTTCATCGGGATGTCGCTCAGCTCCAGCGTGGGCAGTGTCGACAGGTCTTGCTTCGCTTCCTGGTCGAGCTTGAGGCGCAAGGAATCGGCGACGATTCGCGCTCTGTCGGCTTCGCTGAGGGTGGCCTCGCTCGCCGCCAGCCGCTCGAGCTCCTGGCGACGTTGCCTTTCCTCCAGCTCGGTGTCGGGCGTCACCGTCAGCAGGCCACGATGCTGGTTGTCCAGGAGCTCGGCCTGGATCAAGACCTCGAAGAAGCGACCCTCGGCGCGGTCGTGCTCGAGGCGCGCCAGGTCGGCGTCGAAGTTCAAGGCGCTGTAGGGTTCGCCGCCGTAGTAATAAGGAGCGAGACAGCTGAACAGAACCTTTAGCGCATAAGGAAAGCCCGCGTTTGACCGCTCGCGCTTCTCGAACTCGAGCCGGTGGATGGCAGCGTCCACCTGGGTTTTGTCCACGCCGTCCCTGACGAGACGCTCGAGCGTGTCCAGCACCACTTTCTCGACCTTCTCGGCATCTTCGGGTGCGATGTCCTTCAGGCCCGCGCCAAACACCGACTCGCGAAAGTCGTCCTGGAGCCCGCTTCCGTCGGCCATCGCGGTGCCGAGCTTCGAATCGATCAGAGCTTTGCGAAGCGGCGCTGCGGCGTTGCCGAGCAGCACCTCTGAAAGCACCTTCATAGCGAGCAATCGGAATGAGTCGCCGGTGGGAACTGTCACCCACGCGACGAGGGCCTGGGCCTTGCGAGAGTTGTCTTCGCTCGGAGCCGCGGGATAGGGCTCGACGGCGGTGACGGGTTTCCGGAACCGCTTGACGTCAGGAATCGATGTGTCGACCTCAATGCGATCGAAATGCGACAGCGCGTTCTCCTCGATCGCCGCCAATGTCTTCGCCAGCGGCTGGTCGCCGTAGGTGTAGAAGTAGGCATTGCTGGGGTGGTAGTGAACGGCGTGGAACTTGCGGAGTTGCTCCCACGTGAGCTCAGGGATGTGCTCGGGGTCGCCCCCCGAGATGTGCTCGTAGGTCAGGCCGGGAAAGAGGGCTCGACCGACCACCTTCTGGACCGCCGCCTGGGGCGACGCCAGAGCGCCTTTCATCTCGTTGAAGACGACCCCCTTGTAACGAAGGCCGCTCGTCGGGTCGGCGGGGTCCTCGAACTCGTGGCGAATGCCCTCCTGCTTGAAGGAGTCCTCAGAGAGGCGTGGAAAGAAGGTCGCGTCGAGGTAGACCTCGAGGAGATTCATGAAGTCTTTTGTGTTGCGCGAGCTGAATGGGTACATCGTCCAGTCCGCGCTGGTGAAGGCGTTCATGAAAGTGGCCAGCGACCGGCGGGTCATGCTGAAGAACGGGTCGCGCACCGGGAATCGTTTCGAGCCAGCGAGGACGACGTGCTCGAGGATGTGCGCGACCCCGCTGGAATCCTTCGGCACAGTTGGAAAGAAGACGGCGAAGGCGTTGTTGTCGTCGGGGCACTCGACGTGAATGTGCCTTGCGCCGGTGTGCTCGTGCTCCAGTTCCAGGTACGAGCCCTCGAGCCGTTCGAGCCGTTCTCGGCGAAGGATCGTGTATCCACCGATCGTTCCGACACCCCGCGCGCTCGTCCTGGCCACGTCGAGGAGTCTAAGTCGCGAGGCGGCCGCGGCGTCCGGGGCTACGATTGGACGTGATGCTGTTCACGCCGGCCGAGCTCGAGTTCCTCCGGTCGCAGCGCCTCGGGCGCCTGGCCACGGTGGGGCCGTCAGGGTGGCCGCATGTGGTGCCTGTCATGTACGCGCTCGATGATGGCGGCGCGCTCGAGTTCGACGTCGACGGGGTCAAGCTCCGGAACCTCGGCCACGATCCGCGTGCTGCGTTCGTGATCGACGCGATGGGACCGAAACGCGGAGTCGCCATTCAAGGTCAGGCCGAGCTGATTTCCCAGGACCGCGCGCGGCTCACGCCGGCTCGAAAGTTCAGCTGGGGGCTGTGAAGGGCCGGCTCGCCTCGGTCGTGACGCTGTTGGTTGCCCTCACATCGTTCGCATGCGGTTTGGGCGCGGCTCCTACCACGTCGCCGACCGCGGCCGCCACATCAAGTCCATCCCCGCGCATCTCGGGCGACTGGGTCGAATACCACGGCGACTCCTCACGCGCCGGTTTGGGTGCGGCCTCGCCTGCGTTCGGCCGGCCGCAGCGTGCATGGGACGTGGCCGTCGATGGTGACGTGTATGCGTCTCCTCTTATCGTGGCCGGGCATGTACTCGTCGCCACGGAGAACAACACCGTGTATTCGCTCGACCTTTTCACCGGAGCGGTTGTGTGGAAGGCCCACCTTGGGAATCCGGTCGATGCGTCGTCGCTGCCGTGCGGGAACATCGCGCCGGTGACCGGCATCACCGGCACGCCGGCCGCGGACCCCGGAGCAGGCCGGCTCTATGTGGTCGGGTTCCTCGCCGGGCAGCACCACGTGCTGTTCACGCTCAGCCTGGTGGACGGCGCTGTGCTTGGCCAACGCGATGTCGACCCTCCCGGCTCCAACCCGGACGTGGAGCAGGAGCGTGGGGCTTTGGCCCTCGGGTCGGGCTACGCGTACGTGCCGTTCGGCGGCCTGTTCGGCGACTGCGGCAACTACCACGGGTATGTCGTGGCGGTGCCGGTCGCGGGTGGCTCGATGCGCTCGTACCAGGTGCCAAGCTCGCGCGAGGCGGGCATCTGGAGCCCGGGCGGAGAGACCATCGCCGCGTCGGGATCAATCTATGTCGTCACCGGCAATGGTGAGTCGCAATCCGCGTTCGACTATGGCAACTCGGTCGTCAAGCTGTCGCCCGATTTGCAGGTGCAGTCGTACTTTGCACCCTCGACCTGGAAATCGCTCAACGCGAGCGACGCCGACCTGGGTTCGCTCGGCGCCACGCTGCTGCCGTCGATGGGGGTGGTTCTGGCGGCCGGCAAGCAGGGCATCGCGTACCTGCTGAAGGCAGACCAGCTAGGAGGCATCGGAGGGGAGGTGACAAGCAAGCCGGTGTGCTCAGGCGCTTTCGGTGGCACGGCCTGGATGGGTTCTACGGTGTTCGTGCCGTGCGCCGACGGGCTGGTCGCGCTTTCGTTGACGCCAAATTCCATCACCGTGAAGTGGCGGGCAGTGCATCCTGTTCTTGGCTCCCCGATCGTGGCCGGCGGGGTGTTGTGGGCCGTCGAGCCGGACTCGGCCCGGCTGTTCGCGCTCGATCCCGCGTCGGGGGCGCTGCTCTACACCTACGGCTTGGGATCCGCACGGCACTTCAACACCCCGGCCGCCACCGAAGGCTTCGTCGTCTCACCCGCCGGCACGCACGTGGTCGCCATCTCGACGGGCGCCTGACCCGCACCGTGGGCCCTCCCTCCTCCAGCCGGCCCGAACCCGGCGACCCGGAAGCGAGCCCCTCCCCCGCCCGCACTCCGCGCATGAATCTAGGCGCGATCGTCTGCGGAGGGAACCCTGCCTGTTAAGTAGTTAGCCTTGCACCTCGCGCATCAAGTTGGCCATCTCGATGGCGACCTCGGCCGCTTCCGCACCCTTGTTGTTCTTGGGACCGGAGCGGGCAAGGGCATGCTCTTTGTCTTCGGTCGTCAAGACCCCGAAGGCAACCGGAACGCCAGTGTCCAGCTGGACCTGCATGATGCCCGCCGCCGACTGCCCCGCGACTATCTCGAAGTGGTAGGTCTCCCCTCGGATGACGCAGCCCAGGCAGACGATCGCATCGTGGTTGCCCCTCTCTGCCAGCGCAAGCACGGTGACCGGCAGCTCCAACGAACCCGGCACCCAGAAGACGTCAGGTTCATGGACACCATGCTCTTCGAGTGCGCCCAGCGCGCCACGCAGCAGGCGTTTGGTGACGTCCTCGTTGAAGCGCGACACGACCACCGCAATCCGCAGGTCACCTCCGGTCAGGTCGGGCTTGGCGCCTTTCTCACCCACCGATCAGCCGTGCCTAGAGAAGGTGCCCGAGCTTGTCTTTCTTGGTTTTGAGGTATCTCGCGTTGTGCGTGTTGGCCGGGATGCGGATCGGGACACGCTCCACCACCTCGAGGCCGAAGCCCTCCAGGCCGTAGATCTTCTTCGGGTTGTTGGTGAGCAGCCTGATCTTGCGGACCCCGAGGTCGTAAAGGATCTGGCTGCCGATCCCGTAATCCCGCTTGTCGGCAGGGTGACCCAGAGCCTCGTTTGCCTCGACTGTGTCCAGCCCATGATCCTGCAGGTTGTAGGCGTGAAGCTTGTCGAGCAGGCCGATGCCCCGTCCTTCCTGATGACGGATGTAGAGGATGACACCGACCCCATCGGCCGCGATCATGTCCATTGCCGCATGCAGCTGGGCGCCGCAATCGCAGCGGAGGCTGCCGAAGATGTCCCCGGTCAGGCACTCCGAGTGGGCGCGCAGCAGCACCGGCTTCCCTGGATCGATTTCTCCGAGCACGAGAGCGAGATGGTTCTCGTGGCGGAGCACGTCCTCGTATGCGTAGAGCTTCCATTGCTGGGGTTCCTTGGTGCCGATGGGGATGACCGCCTCGACCCGCCGCGCGACGAGTTTCTCGTTGCGCCGGCGGTACGCGATCATCTGTTCCACTGTGATGACCTTGATGTCGTGCTCGCGCGCGAAAGTCTCCACGTCGGGCATACGTGACATCGTGCCGTCTGTCTTCATCAGCTCCGTGATCACTCCGGCGGGGTAGAGTCCCGCGAGGATCGCCAGGTCGACGGCGGCTTCCGTCTGTCCTGCCCGCGTGAGCACGCCGCCATCCGCCGCGCGAAGCGGGAATGTGTGCCCCGGCATGGAGAAATCGGAAGCCTTCGCAGCCGGGTCGAGCACCTTGCGTATGGTGGCGGCGCGGTCGTACGCAGAGGCCCCGGTTGTGACGTTGTCCTTGGCGTCGATGCTGACGCTGAACGCGGTTCCGAGGCGGCTCGTGTTGCGTTCGACCATGGGAGCGATGCCAAGCTCATCGAGTCGCCGCGCGATGACCGGCATGCAGACCAAGCCGGACCCATGGCGCGTCATGAAGCTGATGTGGTCGGGCGTGATCAGCTGCGCGCCGACGACGAGATCTCCCTCGTTTTCGCGGTCCTCGTCGTCGACGATGATCACGAACTTACCGGCCTTGAAGTCGGCAATCGCCTCGGGGACGGTGGCCAGGCTCATCGCTGGTAGATATTACCGGCGCAGGTTTCGAGCCACGTACCTTGCCACGACGTCCGCCTCGAGATTCACCACGGTTCCCGCCCGGTAGGTCCCCGCGATCGTCATTTCGAGTGTGTGGGGGATCAATGCGACCCTGAAGGTCCCCGGCGGTTTATCGACGGCGGCGACGGTGAGGCTCACTCCGTCGACCGCGATCGACCCCTTGAGAGCGACAAATCTCGCCAGGCTTGCCGGCAGCTCGATCGTCACCTCGCGTCCCGTTCCGGCTTTCTCCACCGTCTTCACCTTGGCGGTGGAGTCCACGTGGCCTTGAACGAGGTGACCGTCGAGCAATGAAGCTGCGCTGAGTGGGAGCTCGAGGTTCACTTCCGCGCCGAGAGTCAGGGCGCCCAGGTTGGTGCGCCTGAGTGTCTCGGGCACGACGTCGGCGTAGAAGACAGGGCCTTTTTTCTTCACCACCGTCAGGCAGCAGCCGTTGACGGCGATGCTGCCTCCTACCTTCAGGTGACGCGCGATCCAGGCGTGGTCAATTCCAATGCGGCCGCGCTCGGCCGTCACCACCTTGCTGACTGCACTAACTATCCCTGTGAACATCCACGTATCCGGTGATCAAGAGGTCGGTTCCGAGCCTGGTCGCGTCCAACTCGCGGAGTGATACGGCTTCGGTCAACCTTTCGACTCCAGCTCCGCCGAGGGGGCCCAGCGCCTCACGGCCACCTATCAGTCGCGGCGCGATGTAGGCATGGACCTTGTCCACCAGCCCGTGCGCGAAGAAGGAGGCATGCACCTCGCTCCCGCCCTCCACCAGCACGCTCAGGATGCCCCGTTTGCCCAGCTCGTCCAGCAAGGGCTCGAGGGCGACTCGGCCATCGTCTGCGGCCGACAGCCGCAACACCTCGGCCGCGCCCATGCGACCGGCGCGGGTAGTGGCGATCAGGGTGTTCGGGCCCACAGCCTTGGCGGACATCCGGGTGCGCAGCTGCGAATCGAGGATGACGCGCAGCGGCTGGCGCACATTGTCACCTTCCAGTCGCGCTGTGAGCTCGGGGTCGTCTGAGATGACCGTGTTGACCCCGACCACTATCGCGTCATGGATGTGGCGGAGCCGGTGCCCGTGGAGGCGAGCCTCCTCGCTCGTGATCCAACGGGACTCGCCTGTGCGGGTGGCGATCTTGCCGTCCAGGCTCATCGCGAACTTGGCGCTGACAAAGGGGCGCCCCGTCTGGCGGTGCTTGACATAGAACTCGTTGAGGCGTCGAGCACGGTCTTCGTGCACGCCCAGCAGGGTTTCGATGCCCCCCTCCCGAAGCTTGGCGATTCCGGCGCCGCGGACACGCGCGTCGGGGTCGGACATCGAGATCACGACGCGCTTCACGCCGGCCAGGACAATCGCTTCGGCGCAGGACGGGGTGCGGTGAAGGTGGGCGCAGGGCTCGAGGTTGACGAACAGGGTGCCGCCCTCAGCCTTGTCGCCGGCCATCTCCAGTGCCTCTTGTTCGGCATGCGGTTGGCCCGCCTGGCGGTGGTAGCCCTCACCCGCGAGGTGGCCGGTGCGGTCGAGCACGACAGCGCCAACCATCGGATTCGGGCTCGTCCGGTAGTCGGCCCTCAGCGCCAGCTCGAGGGCGCGCGCCGCCCAGTGCAGGTCGAGGTTTGCGTCGGGATCTGTGGGTAGCAGTCCACGCAATATATCCGGCCACCCTTGCGCGGGCGCGTGGACACCGACAACCGAAACAGGTCTATGAGAATCTCCAGCTGCTTTCATGCGCTGGATCCGATTTGACGTTGATGACTCCTCAGGTTGAGCGCGCCCTTTGCGCGCCCGGCGGTTGAAGAGTGAGTTATAGGTGAACAAGCCCTCGGGCTATTAGTACCGGTCAGCTCAAAGCATTGCTGCTCTTACACCTCCGGCCTATCAACCTAGTGGTCTACTAGGGCCCTTACCTGGTTA
This sequence comes from Chloroflexota bacterium, assembly GCA_005880945.1. Taxonomy (GTDB): domain Bacteria; phylum Chloroflexota; class Dormibacteria; order Dormibacterales; family Dormibacteraceae; genus Palsa-872. The sequence goes on from VBIU01000018.1 coordinate 29,805, forward strand.
ACCCAGTGGGAGACCTTATCTTGGAGTCTGCTTCGCACTTAGATGCTTTCAGCGCTTATCAGAACCGGCCATGGCTACCCGGCGCTGCCACTGGCGTGACAACCGGTACACTAGCGGGCCGTTCAACCCGGTCCTCTCGTACTAGGGTCAACTCTCCTCAAGTCTCCTGCGCCCACGGCGGATAGGGACCGACAGATTTGTTACCGCGACATCTATCTAATCGCGGGCCGGGGCATTTCTGCCCGGCTCTGCATGTCGCCATGCAGCTCGGACTGTATCTTCGGAAACCGATTCCGTCCGGCGTACAGTCTCTGAGGATTCCGGATGGCTAGATGGCCATCCAGTCTTTCCTGCTGATCGTCCGCACCCTACACGTTTTCACCGGCAGCTCGGCTGCAGGTAGTGAGGGATGCACCGGATTTTCCAGCATTTGGCCAGATTTATAGACAGCAATTTCCCTTACTGTCTCACGACGTTCTAAACCCAGCTCGCGTACCGCTTTAATGGGCGAACAGCCCAACCCTTGGGACCGACTCCAGCCCCAGGATGCGACGAGCCGACATCGCACGTTCTCTGCTGTTTCCAGCAGCGCAGACTATCTCTTCACCCTGCCCTTTCAAGCGAGGGGTCGGCGTGTTGTGGCAGTCATAGATTTGCCGTTGTATGGCACGAACTGCCACCGTGGTGCAAGCCACAGTCGTTACGGGGTCAATCTCTCACGCGAGACGACTTCCCACGGTATTGCCCACCGCGCCAATGTGGATGGCGGCGGTTAGGGGTTCACCGTTATAAGCCGATTCCATTACGGCATTTCTGCCGTTTCACCCCAAATTGAGGTGCCAAACCGGGCCGTCGATGTGAACTCTTGGGCCCGATAAGCCTGTTATCCCCGGGGTAACTTTTATCCGTTGAGCGACGGCCATTCCACACCGGGCCGTCGGATCACTATGCCCGACTTTCGTCCCTGCTCGACTTGTAAGTCTCACAGTCAAGCTCCCTTATGCCATTGCACTCTGCGCCTGATTTCCGCCCAGGCTGAGGGAACCTTTGGGCGCCTCCGTTACTTTTTGGGAGGCGACCGCCCCAGTCAAACTACCCACCAGGCACTGTCCGGAACCCCGATCAGGGGCACCGTTAGAGCTAAAGTTCAACGAGGCTGGTATTCCACTGTTGGCTCCACCCGAGCTGACGCCCGAGCTTCAAAGCCTCCCAGCTATCCTCTACACGCTAAACCCCAGTCCAATGCC